>DASWBH010000058.1:0-13204 GCA_036390755.1 Thermoanaerobaculia bacterium | reverse complement strand
GAGCAGGTGAAGTAGTTACCGTTTCTTCAGCGCCTGGACGCGGCTCTTGGCCTGCGGGTTCTCGGGCGCAATCTTGAGCACGTCCTCGTAGCAGCTTTGTGCGCGCGAGACGAGGCCCTCGCTCTTGTAGAGGTCGCCGAGCGAGATCATCGCGTCGATGAAGTTCGGATCGATGGAAAGCGCTCGCTGGAAACTTTCCGCCGCCTCGCGCCGCCACTTCGGGTTCCGTTCCTGGCAGGTGCCGAGGAGGAACCAGGCCTGGGCGTGGTCGGAGGCGTATTCGACGGATTGCTTGAGCAGAACGATCGCGCCGTAGTAGTCGCCCTGGATGGCGAGCTCGCGGGCGCGGTTGAAGTTCTGTTCGGCGATCGATCGCTGCGTCAGCCGCTGCTGCATCGAAGCGTCGGTTGCCCGCGAGCCGCGCTCCCCCAGAAGCTTGTCGTACGACGCGCGGCGGCTCGCGTCCTTCAATTCGTTGACCGCCTCGTCGATCCGGCGGTTGATCGCGGAGATGGCGTCGCGGACGACCGGCGGGAACGTCGCCGCATCGAACCTCTTCTTCTGTGCCTCGCCCTGGCTGATGATTTGTGCGCGCGTCGCGGCGCGCGGCACATCGAGGATCTGGTAGTGATCCATCGTGCCCATCTGTCGCGACAGCGCGACCGCGCGCAGGGATCGCGGATCGCTCGCTCCGATCGCGGCGAGCAGCTCGAGATCGCGCTGCATGTCGTCGAAGCTGACCTGCGCCTGCGGCTCGACGTGCTCCTCGACCTCCGTGTAGAGGCCGAGGCTGAGCATCCCGATCACGACTTTCGCAGCCGTCACCGAGTCGCTCGTGAAATGGCGCAGAAAACTTTCGATCGGCTCCGGCGTGTCGCCGAGGTGCACGGCGATCTTGCGTTCGGGGTCCGTCAGCGGAATCGAGTCGACGTTGAAGCGGCTGTGCCTCGACCACGAGATCTCCCGCTTGAGGTCGCCGAGGGAGCGGCGAAGCACGAGACCGTTCGTGATGGAGCGGATGCCTTCGAGAACCAGCGCCGCGGTCGACTGCAGGAAGACGCGCTTCTCGGGCTCGATCGCTTCGTCGTCGGTGAACGCCGCCGTCCCTTCATCGAGTGAGAACAGCGGGACGAACAGAGTGGCCACCCATTCGCGCAACAGCGTCTGGCGCCATGAAAGCTCGAGCAGGCCGGCCTCGTGGAACTTCGCCACGATCTCCGTCGGCTCGGCGGCGAACATCTGCGCAGCTTTATCGGGCGCGAGAATCCCTCTGCGCACGAGAAAGTCGCCGAGTGAATCCTCCGGGGCCGTCGGTGTGATGAGGACGAGCTCGCCCTGTGACCAGTAGAGCTCCTTCCTCATCGGGGGCCGGATGATCGCCAGGCTACCTGTCCGGCGATTCTGAAGGATGTCTCCGACGATCACTGCGAATGGCGTGATCTCGATCCGATCCAGGCTCACGATCTTGTGTCAGAACTTTTAACACAACGCGTCTTGGCTTGCTGCGCAGTGGCAGGAAACAGACATGGCACAAATCGGGCTGAAACGAAACGGAGAACCGCTGCGCACCGTCCGATTGCGTGGCGGCGGGTGACGTTTGCCGAGTGCTACGATGACCAAACTAATGAAGAGTCTCGCGATTTCCATGGTCCTGACTGCGCTGGTGCTGATGCCGAACGCGTCCGCGCAGGACGTCTCCTCCTCTGAAACTTACGACTTCGTCCTGGCGAAGCTGGCAGCGGACGAGGGGCATTACGACGAAGCTCTGTCGCTGATTGATCGCGTTGCACAAAAGGAGCCGTCGAACTCGGTCGTGCTCTTCGAGCGCGCCACGATCCTCGTCGACGCCGGCCGCGTCGACCGGGCCGAGTCGGAGCTGCGCAAGATCGTCGCCGCGAACCCCGACTTCTACGATGCGCAGCGGATGCTCGGCCGCGTTCTTCTCGATCGCGCCGGCAACGACCGCAGCAGGCTCGACGAGGCGCTCACGCATCTCCAGTCCGCGTATAGAGCGAATCCCGACGACCTGGCCACCGGCGTGACGGTCTCGCAGCTCCTCGTCGCTTCGGGCCGCGTGGCCGAGGCGGAGCGGGTCCTTGCCACTCTCGTGGAGCGCGCGCCCGATCAGCGCATCCTCAACTACAACTACGCGCAGGTTCTGACGAAGCTCGGGCGCGGCGACGAGTCGAAGCAGTACCTCGAGCGCGCGGTGCTTCTCGATCCGACGTTCGCACCGGCGGCGCTGCAGCTCGTCGACATCTACCAGCGCGAGAACGAGTGGCAGAAGGCTGCCGACGTCATGCAGCCGCTGCTCGAACAGGATCCTCTCAACGCCGAGCTGCAGCGCCAGCAGGCGTATTTCTGGTTGCGCGCCGGGCAGGCGGAGAAAGCGCGCACCGCCTTCAAGTCGCTCGTCGAGGCGGACCCGAAGGACGCGCGCTCGCTGTTCTATCTCGCCGAGTCGCTGAGCGATCTCGAGCAGTACGACGCGGCGGAGAAGATTTATCGACGGCTGCTCGAGCAGACGCCGAACGATCCCGACTTGCTGGCCAGCTTCGGACTGAGCCAGACCGCACAGCGCAAGTTCGACGAAGCGGAGCGGACGTACAAGAGCCTGATCGCGCTGCCGGAAGTCGGCGAGAACCTTGTCGCGCTCGCGAAGACGCAGCTCGCGTACATCGAGCTGCAGCGCGGACACTACGAGGCGGCGGTCAACGGCGCGAAGCCGGTGTTCGTCTTCCACGACAAGCCCAACGCGCAGGCGATTGGCATCGCTCTCGACGCGCTGAAGCGCGAAAAGAAGTACAGCGAAGGGCTGGCGTTGCTGCAGCCGCTCGTCGACAAATACGGATCCGATCCGTTCGTCAACGCGCGCTACGTCGAGCTTCTGGCGCGGACCGGCGAGAAGGACAAGGCGCGCGCTGCCGCGGCGGTGCAGGCGAAGTTCGGAACGCGCAACGTGATCTCGTCGGCCGAGGCGCTGATTGCGGCCGGAGACAACACGGCGGCGCTCACGTTGATCAACGACGCGCTGAAGAACAAGCCGGACGACCTCGATCTGCAGTTCGAGCTCGGCTCGGCGTACGAGCGCGCCGGCGATCACACCGCCGCCGAACGCGTCTTCCTCGAGATCCTCAACAAGAATCCCGAGCACGCCGCCACGCTCAACTACCTCGGCTACATGTGGGCGGACAGCAACGTGAACCTCGAGCGCGCCGCGGAGATGCTGACGCGTGCGGTCAAGCAGGAGCCGCGCAACGGCGCATACGTCGACTCGCTCGGCTGGGTCTACTTCCGGCAGGGCAAACTCGATCTGGCCGAGAAGTATCTCAGCGACGCCACGCGTCTTCTCCCGCGCGACGCCACCGTCCACGAGCACCTCGGCGACGTGTTCGCCAAGCGTGGCAATTACAAACGCGCGCTCGAGATGTACCGCGTGGCGCTGACGCTCGACCCTGAAACGAAGGACGAGGCCAAGCTGCGGTCGAAGATCACGGAAGTCGAGAAACAGCAGACGGCCCAGCGGTGAAGCGTTGGTTGCTGGTTGCCGGCTGCTGCTGGTCGCTCGTGGCCTGCCGCACCGCACACGTCAGCGGACCGGCAATTGAACCACTCCCTGCAGCCGCTGATCCGTTGACCGCTCTGTACGCGCGGGCCGACGCGTTCCCGGGCGCGCGCAGCATCATGTCCGTGCGCACGACGACCGGCGGACAGACGCGATCCTTCAAGGCGCAGCTCGTGGTCGAAAATCGCCAGCGCATGGAACTGATCGTGTACACGCCGGTCGGCACGACTGCCGCGACGATTCATGGCCAGGGCGATCGCGTCACGATCTCCGACAATCTCACCGGCTCGATGCTCGAAGGCAGCGCATCCGACATGCTTCGGCAGTACGGATTCTTCACCGGCGGCCTCACTCCCGCCGAAATGGGCATGCTCCTCCTCGGATACCCGCCGCGGCGCGAGCTCGTGTATCAGGCGACCGCGGCAGGCCTCGCGCGCGCCGAAGCGGGTGACGTCGTGGTCACGTTCAATCGGCCGTCGCTGCCGGCGCAGCACGCGCTGGTCGCGCACGGCGCGGACACGGTCGAAATCGAGCACCTCGAAGTCGCCGCGATGCAGTGAGCGATGGAAATCCGATCGCACGCCAAGATCAACTGGTCGCTGCGGATCACCGGCCGTCGCGCTGACGGCTATCACGATCTCGAGACGCTGTTCCAGACGATCACGCTGCACGACACCATTGCGATCACGCAGTCCGCGACGCTGACGCTCTCGTGCGACGATCCTCTGGTCCCCATCGATGACACGAACCTCGTCCTTCGCGCGGCGCGCGCGCTCGGCGAGCCGTCCGTACACATCAGGCTGCGGAAGCGGATTCCGCCGGGCGGTGGGCTGGGGGGCGGCTCATCGAATGCGGCGGCGACGCTGCTCGCGCTGGACGAGATGTTCTCGATGCGCACGCCGCGCCAGCGGTTGCAGCAGATCGCGCTGTCGCTCGGATCGGATGTCCCGTTTTTTCTGGCAGGCGGAACCGCGTACGCGACCGGGCGCGGCGAGCAGTTGACTCCGATGCGCTCCGCCGCGCCGATTCCGCTGCTGCTCGTCTTTCCGCCGGAGCGCGTGTCGACGGCCGAAGCGTTCTCGCTGATTCGCGGTGACTCGCGGCCGCTCGGCGTCGAGCGCTACCGGGAGATGCTGGACGACGATCTCCTTGCGCACGCCGATCTGCTCGTGAACGACTTCGAGGAGCCCGTCTTCGCGCGAATGCCGCACCTTCGAGAGTTGCGCGATCGCCTCACCGCGATGGGCGCAGCGTGGGCGCGCATGACAGGTTCAGGGTCGACGATCGTCGGCGCGTATCGCAGTCAGGCGATTCGCGACGCGGCGAGAGCCGCATTTTCCGACGTCCGCTGCGAGGCGGCCGAGACTATCGATGCACGGCCGCGAGTTTTCGTTTCGGCTTGACGCGCAGCGACTCCAGGCGGTCTTCCAGGGCCCGCATCGCGCGCTGCAGCGCAGCCTTGTCGCCGAGGAGCTGGTAGGCGAAGTTGGCGCCGAAGAAGAGCGAGTTGATCTCGAACGCGAGCTGCTTCGGGTCCACGTCGGGATCGATGTGCCCTTCTTCCTTTGCCATCGCAATCGCTTTCTCGATGGCGCCGATCCAGTCGTTCATCGTATGCGCGATCGCGTCGCGAATGGGGCCCGGACGGCCGTCGAACTCGAATGACGCCGCGGCGAAGAAGCAGCCGCCGGGAAAGACATCGCGCCGGACATAGGAGATCCATCCGCGACAAATGGCGAGCAGCCGGGGATAACCGCGCTCCGCTTTCAGCGCCGGTTTGAGGACTTCGATCACGAAGCGCTCGCCGGCGGCGTTGATCGTCGCGAGCTGCAGGTCTTCCTTCGATCCGAAATGCGCGAACAGGCCGCTCTTGCTCATCCCGAGCTCGTCGGCGAGACGGCCGATCGTCAGGCCTTCGAGACCTTCGAGCGAGGCGATGTCGACCGCGCGCTCGAGGATGCTCTGGCGCGTGCGGTCGCCCTTCATGCGTACGCCGGCAGGTTCTTGAGCAGGGTGGCCAGGCGGACGCGGAACGAGTCGCTCCACGGCGCGTGTATGCGCACGATCGTCCGTTCCCCGCGCGCGAAGGCGATGTTGCCGTCTTCGCTCGATACATAAAAACCGTACACGCAGCTCGACCCGTCGAGGTACTCGACCCAGAGGTCGATGCGCAGCGTCTGCGCGCCGATCACAGGCTCCAGATATTCGATGCTGACGTCGGTCACCGTACCGTCGGTGAGTCCCTGCCACGCCGAGATGGCTGCGTCGATGTGCCGCGTGAGGGACGGCTTGGAGAGCCGGTCGAACGGGTCGAGCTCATCGGAGCGCACGAGCGAGTAGTGGACGAAGCGGGGATTAAGGCTGTCGTCGAGGAGAACGTCGTTCATGTCTGGGAAAATAGCACGAACGTTCGTTTCTGTCCAGCGGGCCGCGAACTCGGGATTCGCGGTTCGGAGTTCGGAGTTCGGAATCTACGCTCGGTTCTCCGAATCCCGAATGCCGGATCCCTCATCCCTCATCCCTCATCCCTCATCCCTACACTACCATGCGCCGCATGACGCGACTGACCCCGATCATGGCCCTGCTGGCGATGGCTGTTGCCGCGCACGCGCAGGGGCCGTCAGCGGACTGGCGCACGTTCACGACCGCGCATTTCCGCGTGCACTATCCCGCGCCGTATCAGGCCTGGGCGGCGCGTGCCGCGTCGCGCATCGAGTCGATCCGCAGCGCCGTTGTGAAGGAAGTCGGATTCGATCCGCCGCAGGTCATCGACGTCATCGTCAGCAATCCGATCGCGCAGGCGAACGGATCGGCGTGGCCGTTCCTCGACGCGCCGCGGATCCTCTTCTACACCGAGCCGCCGGGACCGGATGAGCAGATCGGCGCGTTCAGCGACTGGATCGATCTGCTCGCGACGCACGAGATCACGCACGTGATGCACATGCTGCGTCCGTCGCGAAATCCGTTCGAGCGTTCGATCGAGCGCTTCGTCCTTCCGCTCGATCCGATCACGCTCGGCGCTCCGCGATGGGTGCTCGAGGGTTATGCCACCGTCGTGGAAGGACGTCTGACCGGCGCCGGCCGGCCGCCGAGCACGATGCGCGCGGTCGTGCTCCGGGAGTGGGCGTCGACCGGCCGTCTGCCGTCGTACTCCCAGCTCAACTCCGACACCCGCTTCCTCGGCATGTCGATGGCGTACCTCGCCGGCTCCGCATATCTCGAATGGCTCGAGCACCGCGCAGGCGAGGGAAGCCTTCGCAAGTTGTGGGCGCGCATGACCGCGCGCCAGCGGCGGCCGTTCTCGCCGGCGTTCGCCGGCGTCTTCGGCGACACGCCCGCGCGTTTGTACGGCCGCTTCGTGGCCGAGCTGACGGCGTCCGCGGTCGCGGTGAATCGCGCGACCGAACTGCGCGAAGGGGAGCTGTGGCAGGAGACGACCCGCGACAGCGGCGATCCCGCTGTGTCGCCGGACGGGTCGCAGATTGCCGTCGTCATCCGCGACAAGTCGAAGCCGGCGCGCATCGTGATCTGGAAAACCGGGCCGGCGGACGAGGAGCAGAAGAAATATCAGGAGCGGATCAAGCGCGTGATCGCACGCGATCCGGAGGATTACCCGCCGGTTGCGTCGAAGCCGCTGCCGCGAAAGCCGGTGCGCTCGTTCACGCCTCCCGACGCGGGCGATCTCGAGACGCCGCGGTGGACGCGCGACGGCAAGTCGATTCTCTATTCGCACCGGCAGCCGGATCTCGAAGGTTTTCTCCACCACGACCTCTTTCTGTGGACGCCTTCGATGGGTGAGAACCGCCGCGTCACCCGTCTCGCGGATGTGTTCGATGCCGACCCGCTGCCGGACGGCCGCTCGGCTGTTGCGGTGCGGAGCAGGTACGGGCTCTCGCAGCTCGTCATGGTCGACCTCGCGAGCGGCGCGGTGCGCGCGCTGAACGAGCCGCAGCTCGAGACCGTGTACGCGCATCCGCGCGCCGACGCATCGGGGTCCCGCGTCGCGTACGTCGCGCACCGGACCGGTACGTGGGCGCTGATCGTCCGCGACCTGACGACGTCTCGCGAGACGGTCATTCTCGACAACGTCAACGTCGCCGACCCGGAGTGGCGCGGGGACCAACTCTACGCGACGGTGCTCTCCGGCGGATTCGCCGAGCTGCATCGGATTTCGCTCGACGGAACCCACGAGCCGGTCACGCGCAGCCCGGGCGGATCGTTCCAGCCGGCGCCGTCGCCGGACGGCCGGGTGTTCTTCATGGCGCTCGATCCCGACGGCTTCGTGTTGCGCGCGATCGACGGCAAAGCGACCGCGCCTGCAGCGCCGGCATTCGACGTCGCGCTCGTGCCGGCGTTGCCGCCGGTCATGGCCGCGCCGCCGCCGTTCGCGTCGGAGACGCTCGCGCCGCCGCGTCCGTACGGCATCGGCCGGCAGGAGAGCGGCTGGTTCGTCTCCCAGACCCTGGCTCCTTCGCAGAACGCGACCGAGGTCGGCGGCCGTCTCGGCGATGTCGTCGGACGCCTCGACTCGATCGCGATCGCGTCCATCGGCCGGCAGCACGGGCAACGCGGGGTCGGCATCGCATCGGCGTGGCGAGGATTGCCGGTCGCGCTCATCGGGCACCTCTTCACGGCAAACGATCGGTTCGTGAAGCGCAACGGCGGCGAGCTGCGGGCATCCTGGAGCGGCCGCGGGCCGCTGACCGCGTTCCGGATCGATGCCGGCGGTCTGGCCGGCAAGCCGCTGCACCTCGCGTTCGCGGATGCTGCAGTGACGTTCCGGCAGATCGTGTCGTCGGTCCGATCGGAGGAAGACCTGCGCATCTCCGGCGAGGGCGGGTCGCTGAACCATTCGCGCGCGATCGCCCGCGCGGCGATCCGCATGGGCAGCTTCGGATTGTCCGGCCGGTACCAGCACGATCAGTCGAACGACGCCGGCGTCGATGTCGGCGGAGTGACGTCATCGATCCTGCCGCGCTCGGCGATCCCGAATCGCGTCTTCGATCCTGCGCTGCCGATCGGAACGCTCGCCGGCCGGCGCTACGATGGGCTGCGAGTGGAAATGACGACGCCGGTGCTTCCCGCGACGATGTTCTATCAGCGTCATCGCACCGCGACGGAGAACCTCGCCCTGGCCGGACTCGAAGTGACGCTGGCGTCGGCTCCGCTGGCGATCATCCGGGCTCCCGGCATTGATTTCACCGCCGGCGGAGCGCGCATTCTCGACGCGCCGCTGCGCAACCGCACGAAATTCTGGCTGTCCATGAGGTGGCGTCCGTGATTCACATCCACAACGGTGACGTGATGGCGATCAGTGCGCGGCGCGCCGGCATCCCCGGCGAGCACTTCGCTTTCCGCGACACCCTCGTCCTCGGACCTGTTCCCGTGAGCGGCGACCGTCAGCCGATGCGCGCCGAGTTCATTTCGAAAGCGTACGGCGAGGAGCTGCTCCGCGCGAGCAACACGCTGTTCGAACAGGAGCAGGCGCTCGATGCTGCGGAGTCGCACGACGAGATCGTCCTCTGGTTCGAGCACGACCTCTTCTGCCTCATGAACTTCCTGTACCTGCTGCAGCGCTTCCGCGATCGCAACGTGACGTTCGTCTGGTGCAGCGATCCTCTGATGATGCGTGAAGCCGGCGACGTGCAGCTTCTCTTCAATTCGCGCGCGGCGGCCACGCCTGCCATCTTCGACATCGCCTCGCGCGCGTGGGGCGCGTACACGTCGCCCAATCCGCGCCTGCTGAACGACGTGATCACGGCGACGCCGAACGATCTGCCGTTCGTCCGCGACGGTCTTCGCCTGCACGCATCGCGTTTCCCGTCCGTGCGCAACGGCCTCGGGTCGGTCGAGAATCGCCTGCTCAAGCTGATCGCATCCGGCATCGCCGACTTCGGGACTCTGTTCGGGCAGTTCGACGCCGATCCTCCTCGCTTCGGCTACGGCGACGCGCAGGTGCTCTACACGCTGCGGGCGATGGCCTCGCGTCCCGTCGCTTTGATCCTGATGGTGCAGAGCGAAGACGGGCCGCCGAAGGTCACGCTGGCCACGACCCCGGCGGGCGAGAATGTGCTGAACGGCGCCGTCGACGACATCGCCGTCAACGATCCCGACCTCTGGCTTGGCGGCACGCATGTGACCAAGGAGAACATCTGGCGATGGGACGAGTCCCGCGGCGAGGTGATCCGGAGCCGCTCTGCCGGTTCCTGAAGTTCGAGGCGACGGATCGCGTCGAGCTTTACGGTTTGCTGTTCGAGCCGCGGCGGCCGTCGGGGCGGGTGGCGATTTTTCTGCACGGCACCGGCGGCGCGTCGATCTTCGACTCGCGCCGCACGAATCTGCTCGCGTCGGAGTTCGTCGAGAACGGCATCGCCTACTTCCCGTTCAACAATCGGGGCGCGCACGTGCTGAAGCGTCTGCGCAAGCAGGGAAGCCGCAAGCGCAGCATCGGCGGCGGCATGGCGTACGAGCGGATCCGCGACTGCGTGTACGACATCGACGGTGCGCTGCGCGCTCTCCGCGCGCGCGGCTATCGCGACTTCACGCTGATCGGCCACTCCACAGGTGCAAACAAAATCGCCGTGTACGACCACTACCGGCCACGCAATCCCGTCCGCCACTACGTCTTCCTCGGCGGCGGCGACGACGTCGGCATCATGTACGAGCAGCTCGGCCCACGACGTTTCCGGACGTCGCTCGAACGCGCGCGCGAGCGCCGCAACAGCGACGAGCTCGTGCCGCCGTCGATCTCTCCGCAGCCGATGAGCTGGCGCTCGTTCTTCGACATGACCAATCCCGACGGCGACTACAACATCTTCCCGTACCTCGAGGTCCTGCGCGATCTGCGGCTCTCACGGCGCTCGCGTTTCCGGTATTTGCGCGGGGTGCACAAGCCGTCGCTCGTGGTCTACGGCGATCGCGACGAGTACTGCTACGGCGACGTGTCGCGCTGCGTGTCGATTCTCTCCGACGCGATCGGGCCGAAGCCGAACTTCGAGTTTGTGATCATGGAGGATACAGATCACGGATTCAGCGGAAGGGAGGTTGAAGTCGCGCAGTTGATCGTAGATTGGATTCCCTAATCCCTGATCCCTGCAAGCACCTCGAACGACTTCAGCTCGTGGCCGAGGAAGTTGCGGCGGATCGTGCCGGCGAGGGAGCGAAGCTCGAAGAGCACGTCGGCGGGAATCGTGCGTTGCGCGAATTCGGAGACCGGCGTGCGCGCGATCTCGTCGAGCTCGTTCGCGACGTCGTTGCTGATGATGAACGAGTCGCGCGTCGCGCAGGAGTCACAGACGAAGCCCTCGATTTTCGCGTCGAAGCGCAGCGGCCGGCCGATGTCGCCGCCGCACTCGATGCAGGCACGGGTCGACGGAAAGATGCCCGCGATCCGCAGCATCCAGATTTCGACGTACGCGACGACGGCCATGGGTGACGCGCGCGCGAGCAGGGCCTCTGACGCGCGGTCGAGGAGCCTGTAAATCAGCTCCGCCGGGTCGCCGGCGGGCGCGAAGGTGTCGACCATCTCGGCTATGTACGTGGCGGCGACCGAGCTCAGCAGCTCCTGCTGTGCCGGGAATTGCGAGCGGAGAAGCTCGATCGACTCGATGCGCACCGCTTCTTCCGTTTCGCGCTCGCTGTAACCGAGCCGCACTTTGGCCAGCGGCTCGAGCGACGCGCCGAAGCGGCTCTTGATCCCGCGGGCGCCGTACGCCCACCCTTTGACCTTGCCGTGCTCGGGCGTGAGGAAGACGACCAGCTTGTCGCGCTCGCGCGCCGGGAGCGTGTGCAGGATGATCGCTTCGGTCCGTTCGAGGCGCATCAGGTAAAGTTTAGTTCTTGGAGCCTCTCATTCATCCGGCCGAAGCGCGGCGCCTGTTTCGCGAGTTCGCGGAAGGCGAGATCGAAAACGGCGACCTCGCGCACGGCGCCCTCCTGATTGCGCTCGAGGAGTATCCGGGCCTCGACGTCGACCACTACATCGCCACGCTCGACGATCTCGCCACTCGCATCAAAGCACGCTGTTCCCCCGGCGAGCCGCCCGTCTTCCGCCTCGGACACCTCCATGCGGAGATGTTCGACGTCGACGGATATCGCGGAAACGAGGCGGAGTATTACGACCCGCGCAACGCGTACATCAACGAAGTGATCGAGACGCGGCGCGGCCTGCCGTTGTCGCTGTCGATCGTCTTTCTCCACGTCGCGTCGCGCATCGGCCTGCCCGCGTTCGGCGTCGGGCTGCCGGGCCACTTCGTCGTGAAAGTGCCGTTCGAGTTGAACGAGCTCTACATCGATCCGTTCAACGGCGGCACGACGCTCACGATCGCGGAGATGCGCGAGATGATCTCGGTCATGAGCGGCGGACGTCTGACGTTGTCGAGTGAGCATCTCCGATCGTGGACCGGCCGGCAAACGTTGCAGCGTTTGCTCGCGAACCTGCAGAACATGTGGTCGATGGCCGGCGACATGAAGAAAGCGGCAGCGGCGCTGGACCGGATGCAGTTGCTCGATCGATGAGGCTCTTCGTCACGATTTTCGAAGAGACAGCGCAGCGCGCGCTGGACGCGATCCGCCTGATCGATGCGGACCACGACGGCGTCGAGATCCGTGCCGAACGCTTCGCGTTGTATGACTTCCGCGCGTTTCGCGCGGCGACATCGAAGCCGATCATCTTCACGCGGCGCGGCCTTGCGTTCGACGGTGCCCTTCTCGCAAACGCGATCGGCACCGGGATCGAACTGGTCGACGTCGAATTCGTTCCCGGTCTTCGACTTGATGATCGTTTCCGCTCGCATGTCGTTCTTTCGCATCACGACTTCGACGGAATGCCGGACGTTGAGGCACTCGCTCGCCACATGCTCGCCCTCGGCTGCGCGCATCTGAAAATCGCCGTGACGCCGCAGAACTTTGCGGACAACGAACGACTGCTGCAGCTTCTCTCTCCTGCGCTCCGCGCTCAGGGCTCTGCGCTCTCGGTCATCGGAATGGGCGAGCGCGGCCTCTATTCGCGAATCCTCGCGCCGTTCAAGGGTTCGGAGCTGCAGTTCGTCAGCCGGACGGAAGATCGCGCCGCCGCACCGGGGCAGCTGTCGCTCCACCGCGCGCATGAAATCTACGGTGCAGAACGCGGCGCGCTCCGGGCCGATCGCGTGTTTGCCGTCGTCGGGAATCCAGCCGGCCACAGCCGCTCGCCCGCGATCCACAACGCGCTCTTTCGCGAGAAGCGCGTCCCGGCGGCGTACGCGATCGCATCGATCGAAAGCTTCGACCAGATCACCGGCGCGTTCACGCGCGGCGAGCCGTGCGGCCTGAGCGTGACCGTCCCGTTCAAGCTTGACGCGTACCGCTTCGCGCAATCCGTCAAGGCTGAGATCGGTGAAAACGCCAAGGCATGCGAGGCAGCGAACACGCTGGTGAACCGCGGACGGGGGACTGGAGGACGGATGGTCGCGGACAACACCGACGTCGACGGTTTCGCGACAATTCTGGGCCAGGTCTGCGGCCGCGATCGCAAGTCGGTCGCGATCGTCGGTGCGGGCGGTACAGCCCGCGCGGCGCTCGTGGCGGCCAGACGCGCGAATATGCACGTGACGGTCTTCAACCGCACGGAGGGGAAAGGTAACGAGCTCGCGGAACGAT
>DASWBH010000057.1:0-2018 GCA_036390755.1 Thermoanaerobaculia bacterium | reverse complement strand
TCGATGACGTAATGCGCTCCGCTCTTGCGAACGAGAGTGTGCCGGTTGCCCGGCGCGATGAGCGCACGGCCCGCGGCGAGCTTGTCGCCCGCGGCCGCCTCCTTCACGTCGATCCGGCAGACCTCATGAAGGCGTTTGGCGAATGCCGCGGTGAATACCGCCGGCATGTGCTGGACGATGACCAGAGCCGGTGCGTCGGGCGGCATCGCCTGCAGAAGCGTGCGGATCGCCTCCGTTCCGCCCGTCGATGCTGCGACCGCGACGATCTTGTCGGTCGTGTAACGGATTCCCGCCGCTTTTGCCGGCGCCGCCGCAGCCGCTTGCGCCACGCCGGCCGACGGTCTTCGCTGCGGCCGCGACGCAGCCGCGTTTCTGATGACTTCGATGATGTCGCGCGCGTACTCCTCGATGAAGTCGCGGACGCCGAGCTTCGGCTTCGCGATGATGTCGACGGCTCCGTCTTCGAGTGCCCGGATCCCCAGGTCCGATTCCCGATTCGCCATCCCCGAACAGATCACGACCGGAATCGGATCGGCCGACATGATCCCGCGGAGAAAGGTCAGGCCGTCCATGTTCGGCATCTCCAGATCGAGGACGATGACGCCGGGTCGCCGCAGCGCCATCTTCCGCATCGCGATCAGAGGATCACTCGCCGTTTCGACTGTGAAGTCGCGAGCCGCGCCGAGGATCGAGGCGATTGCGGTGCGCACGACGGCGGAGTCATCGACGACGAGCACCTGCGTCACGCGCGGACCTGCCGGCTCTTCGTGTAGATCGTCGGCTCGACGCACGTCAATCCCGTGACCATCGCGAGCGACTCGGCATGTCCGACGAACAGATGGCCGCCCGGCGAAAGGGAATCGATCAGATGATTGATGACGCGCGCTTTCGACTCGCGATCGAAGTAGATGAGGACGTTGCGGCAAAAGACCACGTCGAACGATGCGCAGATCCGCGACCAGTCGTTTTCATCATTGAGATTGAAACGCGCAAACGTGATCGACTCACGCAGCGGGGGAGATGCCGCGAACTTCCCGTTGTTCGGGCCCGTCCCGCGCCACATGTATTTGCGCAGAAGTGCGGTTGGGATCTGCCGCGCCCTGCTCATCGGCCATACACCCGCCGCTGCGTCGCGCAGCGCACGCGTGGAGAGGTCGGTCGCGGTGATCTCGATCGGCGCGTCGCCGAGGACCTCACGGACCGTCATCGCGATCGAGTACGGCTCCTCGCCGGTTGCGCAGCCGGCGCTCCAGATCCGCAACGGTCGTGAGCCGGAAGGCCATTCCGGCAGGAGTTTGCGGCTGAGGAAGTCGAAGTGCCGGGGCTCGCGGAAAAATGAAGTTTCGTTGGTCGTGATGCGATCGATGAGCTCCGTGCGCTCCTCGGTTCCACTCTCCCGCACGAAGTCGTAGTACGCGCCGAACGTCTTGAGGCCCAGCTCGCGGATCCGCCGGGACAGTCGGCCGCTCAGGAGAGCGCGCTTCACCGGCGCGAGGTGAATCCCGGCGTGCTCGTACACGAGCTTCTGAAAGAGCCGGAACTCACGATCGGTCGGCGGCCGTAAGTCGTCCGCGAAAGCGTTCAACCTGACTCCTGCACCGATGCACCGCTCTCGACTTCAGCGGGAGGCTCGATGAGCGATACATCGATCGCCGCGAGCGTACGGTCGATGTCGAGAAGAAGGACGAAGTTGCGGCCGGTGCGGATCAAGCCGAGCAGATAGTCGGAGCGGACGCGTGTACCGAACTGGGGAGGCTCGTCGATCTGATCGGGGATCAGATCGATGACCTCGCTGACGGCATCGGCGAGCACACCCATGACGACGGTGTCGCCGTCGAGAGTGACTTCCACGATGACGATGCAGGTCCTGCGGGTGATGGCCGTAGCAGGGAGACCGAAGCGCAGAGCCAGATCGATCACCGGCACCACGGTGCCGCGCAGGTTGATCACCCCGGCCACGCAGGAGGGAGCAGAAGGAACGCGGGTGGGCGTCTCGTGCTCGATGATTTCCTTCACGT
>DASWBH010000056.1:0-5452 GCA_036390755.1 Thermoanaerobaculia bacterium | reverse complement strand
CGGCATGGGCGTGCCCTACCGCCCCGCCGAGCGCGAGTTTCCGATCGACGACTACGGGCAGAGGCTGGCGGCGGTCGCGGCGCCGTATCTCCGCTCGCACAAATTGACGGCGATTCTCGAGCCCGGCCGCTTCATCGTCGCCCCTTCCGGCACGCTCGTCGCGCGCGTGACGGCGAAGAAAATCAGCGCCGGGACCGAGTGGGTCGGCTGCGATACCGGATTCAATCATCTGGTGCGTCCGTCGAAGTACGGCGCGTACCACCACATCATCAACGCCACGCGCGGATCGGACGCGGCGCTGCGCGCCAGCTTCGACGAGTCGCAGATGAACGAAGAGGTCGTCGTCGCCGGAAATATCTGCGAGTCGGGCGACGTCTTCACGAGGACCGTCGAAGGACTGGCCGTCACGCGCAAGGTCAACGCGATGAGAGTCGGCGACCTCATCGCCTTCTGCGACGTCGGCGCATACGGCTTCTCGATGGCGTCGCACTACAACGCCCGGCTGCTTCTGCCCGAGGTGCTCATCAGCGATGGACGGCCGCAGCTGATACGCGAACGCCAGACGTTTCAGGACCTGATCCGAGGAATGGAATGAACGTCCTTTCGAGGGTGGTGAGAAGTCTCGCCGTGGGCGGGGCACTGCTGCTGATCGGCTCGTGCGCATCGACTCCAAACAGAAACATGTTCGACGTGAAGATCACCAACGGCCGGATTATCGACGGAACTGGCTCGCCGTGGTTCCGCGGCGACGTCGGTGTGCGCGGCAACACGATCGTGTCGATCGGCGACCTCGCGTCGACTCCGGCAACGGTCACGATCGACGCTCACGACCACATCATCTCCCCCGGCTTCATCGACCTCCTCGGACAATCGCAATATTCGGTGCTCGAAGATCCGCACGTCGAGGCGAAGGTCCGGCAAGGCGTGACGACCGAGGTCACCGGCGAAGGCTTTTCGCCCGGACCTGACAAACCGGGCACCTCGGGCGAGCGCACCTGGCGCACCCTCGGCGATTACCTCGACGCCCTTGACAAGCAGGGGTCGGCAATCAACTTCGCGCTGCTCGTCGGCGCATCGAATCCGCGCGAGATCGTGATCGGGAACGTGAATCGTCCGGCGACGGCTGACGAGATGCGCGAGATGGAGCGAATCGTCGATCAGGCGATGCGCGACGGCGCGATCGGAATCTCGACATCACTCATCTATCTGCCGGCGATGTACTCGACGACCGACGAGATCATCGCGCTCGCGCGCGTGGCGGCGGGATACGGCGGCATGTACTTCACGCACATGCGCGACGAGAGCGACAGGATCGACATGGGACTCGACGAGGCCTTCCGCATCGGACGCGAGGCCAGGATTCCGGTGAACATCTGGCATCTGAAAGTCGGAGGCCGCGCGAACTGGGGACGGATGCCGCACGTCATCGAGCGCATCGAACAGGCGCGCGCCGAAGGCATCGACGCGGCCGCGAACGTGTATCCGTACGTCGCATCGTCGACGTCGCTCAGCACGCTCGCGCCGGACTGGGCGCTCGAGGGCGGTTACGCAGCGTTCCAGGCGCGACTGGCCGATCCGCAGCAGCGGCCGCGCATCCTCGAAGAATTCCGCCACCAATTCGAGAAACGCGGCGAGCGCGGGATTTACGTCGCGCGCATCGGAAACCCGCAGCTCGCGCCATACGAAAAACACTTCATGCCGGAGATCGCGCAACTGATGGGAGTGTCGCAGGAGGAAGCGCTGGCGCGCCTGTTCAGCGAGACCGAAGTATCGCCGCGCGTGATCTTCTTCTCGATGGACGAGAACGACGTGCAGTACGCGCTCAAGCAGCCGTGGGTGTCGGTTGGATCCGACTCCGGGTCGCCTCCTCCTGCCGATCGCCTCGCGAATAACGCCGTGCATCCGCGCGCGTACGGCACTTTCACGCGCGTCGCCGGGCACTACGTGCGCGACGTGAAGCTCTTCACGCTCGAGGAAGCCCTGCGCAAGATGACCTCGCAGGCCGCGGATCGCGCGCACCTCGAAGACCGCGGTGTGCTCCGCCCGGGCATGAAGGCGGACATCATCGTCTTCGATCCGAACACGATCCGCGACGTGGCGACCTTTGACGACCCGCACCACTTTTCCGAAGGAGTTTCGGACGTCATCGTGAATGGAGTGCCGGTTCTGCGCGATGGTTCGATGACCTCGGCATTGCCGGGCCGGAGCATTCGTGGGCGGGGGTACGTCAAGAGGTAAATGGAGAATGCCCGCGCAAACCGCAAAACTCATCCGCGCCGTCGGCTTCTGGGGCCTGGTCGCCATGTGCATCAACGCCGTGGTCGGCAGCGGCGTGTTTCTCCTTCCTTCCGAGTCGTACAAACTGCTCGGGCCCTTCTCGCTGTGGATCCCACTGCTGGCGGTCGTGCCGGTGTTCGTCCTCGTCCTCTGCTTTGCCGAGGCGGCCAGTCACTTCTCGGAGCCGGGCGGGGCGTACCTGTATGCGCGTACTGCGTTCGGCGACTTCATCGGATTCGAGACGGGTTGGATGAACTGGCTGGCGCGCGTGACGTCGCTTGCGTCGTTGTCGAACGGATTCGTTCTTGCGCTGGCGCGCTTGTATCCGAGTCTCGGCACCGGCATTCCGCGTGCGACGGTGATCATCGCCACCGTGGCCATCCTCGCGATCATTCACCTCATCGGCGTGCGCTACGGCGCGGCGTCGATCTACGTGTTCACCGCGGGCAAACTGATTCCGCTGATCCTGTTCATCGTCGTCGCGCTGATCGCGTGGAAGCACAACCCGTTTCCCGGCTCGATGTCGATCTCGGAGTCGATGGACCTCCGCCAGGCGTGGTTGTTCGTCCTGTTCGCGTATGCCGGCTTCGAAAACCTCGGCGTCCCGGCCGGCGAGTTCAAGAATCCCCGCCGCGATCTGCCGATGGCGCTGCTCGTCGGCACCGTCGCGATCGGAGCGCTGTACAGCCTGACGCAGCTCGGCGCGATGTCGGCGCTCCCCGATCTGTCGAAGACGAGCACGCCGATCGCCGACGCCGCATTCGAGCTCATCGGCTCGGCCGGCGCGATCATCATCACCGTCGGCTCGCTGCTGTCGATGGCCGGCACGAACTCGGGCACGATGCTCGAAGGCTCGCGCATGCTGTACGCGCTGTCGCTCGACCGGCCGCGGCTGCGCGCGATCAGCTACGTTCACCCGACGTTCCGCACGCCGACGGTCGCGATCGTCATCCACGCCCTCGTCGCGCTCGGTCTCGCATTGGGCGGGTCATTCGCGAAGCTGGCGCTGCTCTCGGCCGTCGCGCGGCTGACCACGTATTTGTTCACGTGCATGGCCGTGCCCAAACTGAGCAGATTGGATGACGTACCCTCATCCGCGCTTCGCGCACCTTCTCCCGCACGCGGGAGAAGGAGAATCGTCACACTTGCCATCCTCGGCACATTGATCTCGCTCGGCTCGTTTCTCTGCCTCAATCGATTTCAGTTCCTTGCTGCTGCGATCGCCATCGTCGTCGGCGCGATCGTTGCTCTTACGACGAGACATGGACGACTCTAGAACATCCACGTGCAGATCGCGACGGCGACCAGTGCCGCGACGATGTCGCCGCAGATCGCTGACGGAATGGCGTGTCGCGTCCGCTTGACGCCGACAGCGCCGAAGTACACCGCCAGCACGTAAAACAGCGTCTCGGAGCTGCCGTACATCGTCGCGGCGAGGCGTCCGATCAGCGAGTCGGGGCCGTAGCGCTTGATGATGTCGGTCGCGAGCGCGAGCGATCCGCTGCCCGACAGCGGACGCAGCACGGCCAGGGGAAAGATCTCCGGCGGAAAGCGGATCGCGTTCATCGCCGGACGCAGCGCGCTCGTCAGCAGGTCCATCGCGCCGGACCCGCGGAACATGCCGATTGCCACGAGGATCCCCACGAGAAACGGGATGATCTTCACCGCGACCTGGAAGCCTTCCTTCGCTCCTTCGATGAACGTGTCGTAGACCTTCACTCCGCGAATCATCCCGACGAGCGGGATGCCGACGAGCAGAACAGGAATCGCCCACAGCGAGATCTGCTCCAGAACGAAGCGAATCATTCGCCGCGCTCCCCTCGGGGGAAGAACCGCTGCAGGATTTTCGAGGCGATCACGGCCGTGATCGTGCCGGCCAGCGACGCGATGATCGTCGGCATGATGATCGCCGTCGGATTCTTCGCGCCTGCCGCGGCGAGGACGCCGATGATCGTCGCGGGGATCAGCTGAAAGCCCGACGTGTTGAGCGCCATGAACGTGACCATCGCGTTCGTGGCGGTTTCCTTCTCGTCGTTCAGCTCCTGCAACTCCTCCATGGCCTTGATGCCCATCGGCGTCGCGGCATTCGAGAGGCCGAGCATGTTCGCGGCGACGTTGAGAATCATCGCGCCGATCGCAGGATGATCCGGCGGGATCTCGGGAAACAGCAGACGGGCGATGGGCCGGAGCATGCGGCCGAGGAGCGAGATGAGACCGGCCTTTTCTGCGACGCGCATGATGCCGAGCCACAGGGTCATGATTCCGATGAGGCCGAGGGAGATGTCGACGGCGGTTTTGGCGGAGTCGATCGCGCCTTTCGTCACGGCCGGCGCGGTTCCGGTGAAGATGGCCACCAGCAGCGCGATCGCCATCAGCGCGAACCAGATGTAGTTCAGCATGCGCGCGATTGTAGCGACGCTGTCATTCTGAGCCGCGAAAACGGCGAAGAATCCGGGAGGGGGAAGCGCGCCACCGCCCAGATTCTTCGCCGTCTTCGCGGCTCAGAATGACGAAGGGCAGGCGCTCGGGCCTGCCCTTCTCAACTGCAATGGATTCCGAATGCTGCTACTTCGCGGCGACGGTGACGGTTCGCTGCCGCTGAATGTTCGACTTACCGGGCTGCTCCATCTCGACCTCGACGCTGAACGAGCCGGCGGTCGCAAAGGTGAATGAGACGTTCGAGCCGGTCGGGCGCGAGCCGTCCGGCATGCGCCACTTGATCGACGAGCCTGCGACCGGTGTACCGGTGACACTCGCGTTGAAGCTGACCGAGTCGCCTGCTTTCGGCGAAGACGGCGACCACGAGAAGTCGATCGCGGTCGCGCCGTTGCCGGGAGGCTGCGTGCCCCCGCCGACCTGAACTTCATGCGTCGCCTGCAGCGTGCCGGCGCCACCTTCCTGCTCGAGCTCTGCTTCGACTTCATACGAGCCCGCGGCAGCAAAGGTGTGCGTCACCGTGGCACCGGTGGTCTTGACGCCTTCGATCGTCCACTTGATCACCGCGCCGGCCGGTGCGCTGCCGCCGATGAGGGCCTTGAACGTAACGGATTGACCGGGCTGCGGAGCCGACGGCGTCCAGCTGAAGTCGAACGATGATGCGCCGCCACCCTGCTGCGGGTTGCCGCTGATCTCGACGTCTTCCGCTTTGCGCAGCGTCGCGCCAGAGGCCAGCGTC
>DASWBH010000055.1:0-4087 GCA_036390755.1 Thermoanaerobaculia bacterium | reverse complement strand
GTCGCGGAAAAGAAAACGCCGCCCGGTTTTCTGCCGGGCGGCGGGTTTTCGATGCGGTTGGTAGGCGCTATCGGACTCGAACCGATGACCCCCACCGTGTGAAGGTGATGCTCTACCGACTGAGCTAAGCGCCTGTCTTTTTACTCGCCGCTCACGGTTTGAGCGGCATCGGGTCAACGAACTGCCGGAAAACACTATTCCGTTCCGGGAACGCGAGAATAGTTGACCCGCACGGAGCGGTCAACTTCCGATTCGCTGCCGGTGTCCGTCGGAGATTAGAGTCGGCGTCCATGTCGAATCTGATTCTCGTCGCACCGATTGACGGCTGGAGCAGCGCGCTCGACGAAGTGCCGGACCCCGTGTTCTCCGCGAAGCTGCTGGGAGACGGGCTGGCGATCGATCCGACGAGCGCGACGCTGCATGCACCGTGCGACGGAGACGTGATCGCGCTCCATGACGCGAAGCATGCCGTGACGCTGCGCGCGGCCGGCGGTGCCGAAATTCTCCTGCACATCGGCTGCGACACCGTCGCCCTCGGCGGCGACGGATTCGAGACGCACGTGGTGCGTGGCCAGAGCGTACGCGCCGGCGAACCGCTGATCAGCTTCGATCTCGATGCCCTCGCGTCGCGCGTGCGCAGTCTCATGACGCCCGTGATCGTTGTCGAAGGCAGCGGTTTCGAAATCGTTCGACGCGAGCAGCAGCGCGCCGTCAAGGCGGGCGACTTCCTCATGGAACTGCATCAGGCCGGCGCGGCCGCGACGGCCGTCGCGCGCGGACCGGAGACCCGGAAGACTGTGCGCGTTCCGTTCGAGCACGGCATCCACGCGCGTCCGGCAGCGGTGCTCGCCGCGGCGCTGCGCGGATTTTCGTCCCTCGTCCGTGCGTCCGCGCACGGCCGCGACGTGAACGCGCGCAGCGCCGTCGCCTGGATGGAGCTCGGCGCGCAGCACGGCGACGAGATCACGCTGATCGCGACCGGCGCCGATACAGATGCCGCTCTTACATCACTCCAGGCGGCGTTCGCCGCGTCGCCGCCGGCACGAACTGCACCCGTGCGCGCAATGACTCCCTCTCCGCCGATGCAGGCGGAGGACGGCGTGCTGCGCGGCATCGTGGCGAGCCGAGGGATTGCCATCGGTCCGGCGGCTCGGATCGATAGCGCTGTGCCGCTGCCGGACGAGGCTGGCAAAGGCATCGCGCACGAAACGGCCGACCTCGCGCGAGCACGCGAAGTCGTGCGCAGCCGTCTTGAAACGCTGCATGCATCAACCAGCGGTCTTGCGCGCGACGTCCTCGAGGCGCACCTCGCCTTCATCGACGATCCGGAATTGCTGAAGACAGCCGAGGCGTCGATCGCGCGCGGAGCGAGCGCAGGCTACGCGTGGCGCGATGCGGTCGAGCGGAGTGCGAATGCCTTGCGTGCGATCGGCGATCCGCTCGTCGCTGAGCGCGCCGACGATCTGCGTGATCTCGCCGGGCAGGTGCTGCGCGCGCTCGCGGGCGAGGCGGCGCTTCTCGATGTTCCTCAGGGCGCCATTCTCGTCGGGCAGGAGCTCTTGCCATCCCAGCTCGTCGGCATTCCTGCCGACAGCATCGCCGGATTCTGCACGGCCGCGGGCGGCCCGACTTCGCACGTTGCGCTGCTCGCGGCAGCGATGAACGTACCGGCCGTCGTCGCAGCGGGGCCGCGCGTGCTCGACATCGCTGACGGCACGCCGCTCCTGCTCGATGCTGAGCAAGGTGTGCTGCGGATCGCGCCTGACGCGGCGACGTTGAAGAGTGCACAAGACACGCGCGATCGCCGTTCGTCGCAGCGCGCCGCCGCGCAAGCCGCCGCGCGCAGCGATTGCCGGCTCGCGAGCGGCGAGCGCATCGAGATCTTCGCGAACATCGGAGCGCTCGCCGATGTCGCCGTCGCGCTCGATCACGGCGCCGAAGGTTGCGGTCTTCTGCGCACGGAGTTCCTGTTCCTCGACCGCGACACGCCGCCCGATGTCGACGAGCAGGCCGGCGCGTACCAGCGCATCGTCAGCGCGTTCGAGGGCCGACCCGTCGTGATCCGGACGCTCGACGCCGGCAGCGACAAGCCGCTGCGCTATCTGCCGCTGCCGCGCAGCGAGAACCCGGCGCTCGGTGTCCGCGGCGTGCGCGCCAGTCTGAGAAATCCGGAGCTCCTGCGCGACCAGTTGCGCGCGATCCTCCGCGTCGAGCCGTTGCCCTCGTGCCGGATCCTGCTGCCGATGATCACCGATCCATGCGAAGTGCAGCGCGTGCGCGAGATCCTCAAAGAGCTCACAGCCGGCTCGGTGCCGCCTCTCGGCGTGATGGTCGAGACGCCGGCCGCTGCCCTGTCCGCCGGCAGGCTCGCTGCTGTCGCCGACTTCCTGTCGATCGGAAGCAACGACCTCGCGCAATACACGCTGGCGATGGACCGCGGCGAGGCCGAGCTTGCTCCGCAACTCGATGCGCTGCACCCCGCGGTGCTGCGGCTGATCGGCATGACGGCGAGGGCCGCTCGCGAAGCGGAACGCCCGGTTGCGGTCTGCGGCGGACTCGCGTCCGATCCGCTGGCGGCGCCGCTGCTCGTCGGTCTCGGCGTGGACGAGTTGTCGGCGGTGCCGTCGATCATTCCGGAGCTGAAGGCAATGCTGCGCACGTTGCGCTTCGAGGATTGCCGCGCACTCGCGGAGCGTGCGCTCGAAGCATCGTCGGCCGCCGCCGTGCGCGCGCTCGCTGTCGATCGAGGAGGGAATGGATGAAAAGCATCATGAACGGTGCGCAGCAGTTGGGCCGCGCGCTGATGCTGCCGATCGCGGTGCTGCCCGTCGCCGCGCTGTTGTTGCGGCTCGGCCAGCCCGACATCACCGGCCTCGTGCCGTTCCTCGCGCCGATCGGTCCGCCGATCGCCGCTGCTGGTGGCGCGATCTTCTCGAACCTCGGATTGCTGTTTGCGGTCGGCGTGGCTGTCGGTCTGGCGCGCGAGAATCACGGCGCCGCCGGGCTCGCAGCACTCGTCTGCTATCTCGTGACGACCGAAGGCGCGAAGGTCGTCATCGGTGCTGACGCGGCGAAGCAGATCAGCCGGTTGAGCGTGCCCGCGGGCATCGTCTCCGGCGTGATGGCCGGCGTGCTGTACAACCGCTACAAAGACATTCAGCTGCCGTCGTATCTCGCGTTCTTCGGCGGCCGACGGTTTGTGCCGATCGTCAGCGGCCTCGTGGGAATCGTGACCGCTTTCCTCTTCGGCCACGGCTTTCCGGCGCTGCAGCACGGCATGGACGTTCTGAGCCGGACCGTCGTCAGCTCCGGCGAGGTCGGCTTGTTCGTTTACGGCGTCCTCAACCGCCTGCTGATCGTCACCGGGCTGCACCACATCCTCAACAACGTCGCCTGGCAACTCCTCGGCGAATACAACGGCGTGACCGGTGACCTCAACCGCTTCTTCAAAGGCGATCCGACCGCGGGCGCGTTCATGAGCGGATTCTTCCCGGTGATGATGTTCGGCCTGCCCGCTGCCTGTCTGGCGATGTATCACGCTGTGCGGCCGGAGCGCCGCAAAGCGGTCTCGGGACTCCTCGCTTCGATGGCTCTCACGTCATTCCTTACCGGCATCACCGAGCCGATCGAGTTCTCGTTCATGTTCCTCGCACCTGCGCTCTACGGCGTGCACGCGATCCTGACCGGACTCGCGCTCGTCGTGATGGACCTTCTTCACGTGCGGCTCGGCTTCGGGTTCTCCGCGGGGCTGTTCGACTACGTTTTGAATTTCAGCCTGGCCACTCGACCGCTGTGGCTGTTGCCGGTCGGCGCGATCTACTTCGGCCTCTACTACGTCGTCTTCCGGGCGTGCATTACCGCGTTCAACCTCGAGACGCCCGGCCGCGAGGCCGTCGCGCCCGAGCCGGCGGCGACAGTCATCGCAGTGCCGGCGACTGCGCGCGCTGCCGCGTTCGTGCAGGCGCTGGGCGGTGCGCGGAATCTCACGTCGGTCGACGCGTGTGCGACGCGGTTGCGCCTCATCGTCGAAAGTCAGGATGTCGTTGACGAGCCGGCGTTGAAGCGGCTCGGCGCGCGCGCGACGGTC
>DASWBH010000054.1:0-10588 GCA_036390755.1 Thermoanaerobaculia bacterium | reverse complement strand
CGCTACGTCGTCGGATTCGGGTGGCTGCTCTACGCGATCACGTACTTCTTCTTCCCCTTTGCGCGCAGCGTCACCGCATTCTTCGCGCTGTTCATCTTCTACGCGCTGCCGTTCGTGTTCAGCGAAGGCGCCGAGCGCGCGCTCATCAGCGACGTCGTCCCTGCGGCGACGCGCGGCAAGAGCTTCGGTATCTACTATCTGGTGAGCGGAATGGGCGTGCTGGCCGGGTCGGTGATCTTCGGCGAGCTGTACGAGCACATCTCGATTCGCGCCGCGTTCACCGTCGGAGCGGCGCTCGCGCTGTTCGCGGCGGTCTTCGTCGTCATGCCACAGCGCCGCGCGCCTCGAGAATCATCCGCGTCCTGAGCTCGAACAGGTTCTGATCGAGTCCGACCGGATACCGGTGCGGATTCGCGAACCGTTTGATGCCGGCGTGGAACCGCGCGAAATCGCGCTCGCGCCGGGCGCGAATCTCATCGAGCGACGGCGTCTCGTAGACGCGTTTGCCCGCGCGATACACCGGAACGAGCAGATCCTCGAACGCCACCTCCGCGGGGAACGTCTTCCTCCGCGTCAGATCGACGGGATCGATGATCGTCGAGGTTGGCGTGCCGAGGAGCTCGTCGCGGATCATGTCGCCGGCGGCCTGGCCGTCGAGGACGAAGCGGCGCACCTGCAGCATGCCCGGCGTCGAGATCTTGCCGACCTGCTCCGACAGCTTGATGCGGTGCTCCCACGCGCCGCCCTCATGCTTCAGCGCGCCGAGCTTGTACACGCCGCCGAGGGCGGGCTGGTCCCAGGCGGTGATGAGGCGCGTGCCGACGCCCCAGAAATTGATGCGCGCTTGCTGATCTTTCAGGCTCGAGATCAGGTATTCGTCGAGGTCGTTGCTCGCGGCGATGATGGCGTCGCCGAACCCTGCCGCGTCGAGCATCTTCCGCGCTTCGATCGACAGATACGCGAGGTCGCCGGAGTCGAGGCGGATCCCGATGAAATGATGACCCTGCGCGCGCAGCTTTCGCGCCACGTCGATCGCGTTCGCAACGCCGTGCAGCGTGTTGTAGGTATCGACGAGCAGCAGGACGTTGTTCGGAAGCACTTCGGCGTACGTCTCGAAGGCCTCGCGCTCGCTGTCGAACGACATCACCCAGCTGTGCGCGTGCGTGCCCTTCACCGGAATGGAATGCTCGGCGGCGGCGTAAACATTCGATGTGCCAGCCGCACCGCCGATGTACGCCGCGCGCGCGGCCGAGACTCCGCCGTCGTTTCCCTGCGCACGACGGAGTCCGAAGTCGACGACCGGATCGCCTGCCGCCGCGTAGACGATGCGCGCAGCCTTCGTCGCGATCAGCGTCTGGAAGTTGATCATGTTCAGCAGCGCGGTCTCGACGATCTGCGCCTGCCCGATCGGACCGGAGACGCGCACGAGCGGCTCCTGCCCGAAGACGACCGTCCCTTCGGGAATCGCATCGACGTCGCACGTGAAGCGCATCGCGCGCAGGTACTCGAGGAAGTCGTCGGGAAAGAGCCGCGCGTCGTCGTTGCCAATCAGCGACGCGAGGTAACGGAGATCGTCGTCGGTGAAGCGGAGGGCGTCGAGATAGCGGATGACTTCCTCGAGCCCCGCTGCGATCGCATATCCGCCTTTGAACGGAGGAGTGCGAAAGAAGAGGTGAAAGACGGCTTCGTCACGATCTTTCCCGGCTCGCCAGTAGCCGTACGCCATGGTCAGCTCGTACAGATCGGTGAGAAGGGCGCGCGTGAACACGTGATCAGTTTATGCTGAGCGAAGCGAAGCATCTTCTGCGACCATTGCCCAAATCGTGTTCATCGCGGCGCTCGCAGAAGATGCTTCGTCGCTCCGCTCCTCAGCATAAATTCCACGGCTTCGTCGCGATCTTTCCCGGCTCGCCAGTAGCCGTACGCCATGGTCAGCTCGTCAGATCGGTGAGAAGGGCGCGCGTGAACACGGTCACGATCAGGGGTGCATCGACGCGAGAATCCGCTGCCGCTCGCCGCTGGACCACGTGCAGAGAGCCTGCTTGTCCCCAACGGTGAGCCGCGCGCTCGAGTGCATCGGCAGGTAGTAGGTCGGTGGCATGTCGCCGCCGTGAACCTCGTCGCAGAGCACCTTCAGCTTGTCGGCCTCTTTCTTTTTCGAATACGTCCCGAACTCGGAGAACGAAAGGGCCTGCCGTCCGTCATTGATGTCGCTGCTCAGAAGCCACGAAACCGGAGCGACCTTGGAATACCACGGCAGTCGCGTCTCACTGGAATGACAGTTGTAGCACGCGCGGCGGAGGGTCGTGTCGACGTTCGGCGGCACGTTGACGCTCGCCTGGATCGTGTGCTGGGGGTTAACGGGAGGATTCGTGAACGTCGGCCGGAAAAACTGGATGACGACGGCCACGACAACGAGGATCAGGAGAACCCACTTCGTACGTCTCATGACTATGAAACCTTACTGAAGCAGGAATTGCTCCCAGAACATCGTCATGGCGATGAACTGGAAGTCCTGATTGCTTTTTTTCGCGAAACCGTGACCTTCGTCCTTCGCCATCAGCCACCACACCGGCGCCCCGTTCGCCCTCACCGTCTGCACCATCTGCTGCCCCTCGGTCCACGGCACGCGCGGATCGTTGTAACCGGCGACGACGAACATCGGCTTCGTGATGTTCTTCGCGCTCGTCATCGGCGAGATCTGCTCGAGGAACGCGTTCATCTTCGGATCGCGCTCATCGCCGTACTCGACGCGGCGCAGATCGCGCCGGTAGCCGGATGTGTTCTTGAGGAACGTCAGGAAGTTCGAGATGCCGACGACGTCGATCGCTGCGCGCATATCGGCGTTGTAATGCGTCATCGTCGCGAGCGTCATGTAGCCGCCGTAGCTGCCGCCGTACACGCCCGTGCGAGCTCCGTCGAGTCCCGCATCGCTCTTGATCCAGTTGATGACCGTGCCGATGTCCTTGACCGTGTTCTCGCGATTGAAGCCGTTGTCGCTGGCGAGGTACGTCTTGCCGTAGCCGCTCGAGCCGCGCACATTCGGATACACCATGGCAATGCCGAGCTCGTTGATCCAGTAGTTGTTGCGGCCGAGGAACGTGGGACGGCTCTGACCTTCGGGGCCGCCGTGAATGTTGATGATCACCGGGCGCTTGCCGGGGAACTTCGCGGGATCGGGCCGATAGACGAACGCGGAGATCGGCGTGCCGTCGAAGCTCTTCATCGTGACGAGCTGCGGCTCGACGTTGCGCTCGGGATTCAGTCCGCCGGTCTCGCTTTCGGTCCAGCGCTGGACCGCGCCGGTCGTCACGTCGAGCGCGTACGCGTCGAATGGTGAGCGCGCCGACGTCATCGAGAAGCCGAGAAGACGGCCGTTCGGGTGCCAGCTCACGCCGCCGATGACGCCCTGCGGAATCTTCGGCCGGAGGACCTCCGCGCCGGACGGCACGTTGATGACGTGGAGCACGCTGATGCCGTTCTCGTTCGTGAAGTACGCGGCACGCTGGCGGTCCAATGAGAGCCGGAAATCGTCGACGTCCCATTTCTCGTGCGAGATCACGTGGCGCGTGCCGTCGGCGAGATGCACGCGCACGAGCTGCTGGAACTCCGAGCCTTCGTCCGAGGTGAAGTAGATGTCCTGGTCGTCCGCGGAGAAGCGGGCGGACGAGTACGCGACGGGAACGTCGCGCTTGGGCGTCAGCAGCGTCTTCGCGCCGGTGGCGACGTCGACGCGGTAGATGTACGTCTCGTTCGCCGAGATCGCCTGCGTGACGAGCATCTGCGAGTTGTCGCGGGAGACATCGGTCGCGAACCAGCCGCCGCCCTCGACCTGAAGAGCCATCCGCCCGCTCTGCGGATTCGAAGGATCGACGGTCCAGATGTCGGTGTCGTTGCCGTTCCGGCGCGTCGAGGAGAAGGCGAACCATTTGCCGTCGCGCGACCACGTGATGCCGGTGTTGCGCGACTTCCCGTCCGTCAGCAGCGTGAGATCGCCAGTCGGGACGTCGAGGCGGTAGAACTGGTAGAACTCGTTTCCGCCGGCATCGTGCGCGACGACGATCGTGTTCGGATCATTCGGCCGGAACGCGGCATCGTCGACGCCCTCGGTGAAGAACGTGATCTGACGCCGCGCGCCGCCGGGCATCTTCACCACGTGAAGCTGCGCGGTCTCGCCGAAGCGCGTCGTGATGAGCATCTCCGGCCGCGCCGGATTCCAGTCCTGCAGGATCGCGCTGCGAGCCTCGAGATACGGCTTGATCTTCTCAGTCAGCGCCGGCGGAAAGTCCGGCACGTTCTCGACGACGAGGTTCGCCGGAACGGCGGCGAGAAGGGATGTGGCAAAGAAGAGCGCGAGAGCCGGAAGGCTTCTGCGCACGCTATGCCGTCTCCATCAACTCTTCAGGGATGTCGAAGTTCGACCAGACGTTCTGCACGTCGTCGTGGTCGTCGAGCATCTCCAGCAGCCGCAGCATCTGTTTGGCCTTGTTCTCGTCGAGCTTCACGTAGTTGCTGGGGATCTGGCCCAGCTTGGCCTCGAGCGTCGGGATCTTGTTCTTCTCCAGGGCGAGGCGCACCTGCTCGAAGTTCTCCGGCGAGGTGTAGAGCTCGAACACCTCGGGATCGTCGGTCAGAAGATCGTCGGCGCCGGCTTCGAGGGCGATCTCCATCAGCTTCTCTTCGTCAGCGGCCTTCCGTTCGATCGAGAAGTAGCCCTTGCGCTCGAACTGAAAGCGCACGGAGCCGGGAGTGCCCATGTTGCCGCCGTGCTTCTCGAACATGTGGCGGATCTCGGGAGTGGTGCGGTTGCTGTTGTCGGTCATCGTCTCGACGAGCAGCGCCACGCCGCCGGGCCCGTAGCCCTCGTACGTGATCTCTTCGTACGTCGCGCCTTCGAGCTCGCCGGTGCCGCGCTTGATCGCGCGCTCGACGTTGTCCTTCGGCATGTTGGCCGCCTTCGCTTCGGCCACAGCCGCGCGGAGTCGGGGATTGGAACCCGGATCACTGCCGCCGAGGCGTGCGGCGACGGTCATTTCCTTGATGATGCGGGTGAAGACCTTGCCGCGTTTCGCGTCGGCAGCACCCTTCTTGTGTTTGATCGTGCTCCATTTGCTGTGGCCTGACATGAGCGTGCTCCTGAGACGGGCGAGTGCCACGCATCTCGTTTAAGGGCGGCGATTATAGCAAGGGACGATCGATGAGGGATGAGTGATGAGGGGCGGGCGGAGGGTCATCCCTCATCCCTCCGCCCTCATCCCTTATTTTACATTTGCCGTGAAAACCTCTTCCATGAGCCCGTGAGTGCACGCGGCGCTGATGCCGTCGGTGTTCACGCGGCTGTCGACCCACAGCGGATGGGTGACGCCACCGTACGCGACCACGCCGGCGTAATCGCCCTGTTGGTTGCCGTAGTTGATGCTGCTGCACGGAAAGACGCCGTTGCAATCGTGCTCGTTCGAGAGCGCGTTGGTGACGCGGATGTTCGGCGCGTACGTCGCGCCGCCGTCCGAGGAACGCGACAGGTAGAAGTCGGTCTGGAAGCGCGACCCCGTCGTGTCGTGGCGCGTGTCGTAGAACGCGACATTCACGACTCCGTTCGTGGGATCGATCGACAGCCACTGATTGAAGCGGTCGACCAGGAAGGCGAAGTGGTCCGTCACCGCGATCGGCTTCGACCACGTGGCGCCCTTGTCATCCGAGAACGACGAGAGGATGTCGGTTGTCTGTCCGTCGAGCGTATCGGTCCACGAGCACACCAGGCGCCCGCGATGCGCGCCCGCGCTGCGGTCGACGTCGCACGCCGGGTAGACCAGCGCGCGGCGACTGAACTCCGCCGGGATGCCGGCGTCGAAGTGAATAACCTTGGTCGAGACCGTGCTCTGCGTGCCCCAGGTCTGGCCGCCGTCGAGGGACTTGTTGAACTCGATCGTGTTCTGCACCGCATCATTCCACGCCACGTACAACTCCCCGTTCGTACCGACGAAGGGAACCGCGCCGATCGACTGCCCGGGACCGGATGGATCGTCCGCGCGCGTCGAGGTGAACGTCTTCCCGTGGTCGCGCGACGTGGCCACGCGAATGCCGCCGCCGATCGAGCCGCCGCTCGCGGCGTCCCAGGCCACATAGATGTTGCCGTTGTTCAGGTCCGTCGTGATCATCGGCTTGTCGTTGAAGTGATTCGAGCCGCTCTGGAAATCGAAGAACGTCACGGTCGGGTACGTCTTGCCGCCGTCGGTCGATTTCGCCACGGCCATTTCCGTTCCGTTGACGCCGTTGCCGTTGCCGAAGAACACGACGATGTAGCCGTAGTAGAGATTGCCCTTGCCGTCGAATGCCAGCGTCGGATCGGATCCGAAGTCGGTGCCGTTCGCGCCCTGGGCCGGCGGAAGCGGCAGGTCCACGCCGCTCCAGGTCTTGCCGCCGTCGCTCGACGAGTAGCCGCGCATCGGGTCGCGGAAGATCTCGTTCGATCCGCCGGCGAGGTTGCGCGTGTTCGCTGTGTTGATCGTGATGTAGGTCTCGCTCTGCGGACCGCATTCGTTCGACACGTCGATGTTGCTGCCGAATGTGACCGAAGCCGTCGTCGCGCCGCCAGCATCAGGACCGTGGTTGAGGATGTACTGGTACTTGTCCCACCAGGTGGGATTCTTCGTGTTGCTCTGCGCATAGGCAGCGGTGAAACAGAGCAGGGTTACCGCAAAGAGAGAGAGCTTGCGCACGGAAGGCTCCTTTCGATTTTGGAAACAGGATTTGCGTAGCGTACAACAAAAACAAGGATGAAGGCGGAAGGATGAAGGATGAAGAAAAGCATCCTTCCGCCTTCATCCTTCATCCTTCATCCTTCTACTTGATCCGCGGCGCCACTCCCAATTCGCGCATCAGCTCCACCGCCCCATCCACCGCATCCATCACCCACAGCATGTAGTTCGTGTCGACGTGGATCGAGCGCGTCACGGACGGATTGAAGAGGAAGTCGGCGTCGATCGACTCGTAGTTGCCGTCGAAGAGCAGGCCGACGAGCTCGCCCTTCGCATTCAGCGTCGGCGACCCGGAATTGCCGCCGGTCGTGTCGCATGTCGAGAGGAAGTTCACCGGCACGTCGTGCAGCTGCGGGTCGAACCACGGTCCGGTCCTGGCCGGAGTCTTCGCGGCTGCGAGCAGCGCCTTCGGGCTGTCGAACGGATCCTGGCCGGTCTCCTTCTGCAGCACGCCGCCGAGGGTGGTCTGCGGCGTGTAGACGGTCGCGTCGCGCGGCGAGTAACCCTCGACCTGACCGAACGTGAGCCGCAGCGTGAGGTTCGCATCGGGATACAGCGTCGTGCCGATCACTTTCCGCAGCACTTCGAAGTAGCCGGGGCGCAGGCGCGACATCGCCCCCTCGTAGTCGAGATCGCGCTGCTCGTTGTTGTTCACGAGCGGCATGAGGCTGGCGGCGAACTTCAGCATCGAGTCGTTCCGCGCCTCGAGCTGCTGCGTCGACTCGCTGAGCATCTTCGAGCGCTCGACGGCATCGCCGATTTTCGTGTTGCCGTAAAGCTGATCGAGGAACGCGTCGATGCTCCCCGCCGCTGCGACGGCGCGGTCGATGGCCTCGATGCGCTCCGACTGCGGCAGCTTCGACGCTTCCAGGAGGAAGTAGCGCATGGCGGCGCGGTCGCTGGCGACGTCCATGCTGCGCTGTGCGCGATCAGACGCGCTGCGGATCGTGTCCACGTCGCGCTGCTGATAGCCCGTCGCGCGATCGACGTCGCTCTTCGGCCGCTCGGCCGCCAGACGCCAGATCTGCATGGCCTGCGTGAGCATCGGCGAGCTGCGCGCCACTCCGCGCACGCCGATGAGCCACGACAGGATCGCGTCGCGTTCGCGGGTGCGGAAATGCTCGGCATTGATTCGCGCGATCTCGTCGACCGTCGCGCCGTACTTCGCCAGCGACGGATCCGCCGCGATCGCCTTCCGCATCTGCTCCTCGCGCGCGAGGCGATTCTCGACGATGCGGTCCTTTGTAAATCCCTCGTTCACGCTCGTGTAGTTCTTCAGCGAGTTCGCGAAACCTTTGATCCGCGAGGCGTTCTTGATCGCCACGTCCTTGTTGTTCTTGCCGGCGTCTTCGAGAATCCTGATCAGATCGGTGTAGTAGCGGATCGACGACGGATAGACGTACTCCTTGTAATTGCGAACCTCGTCGGCGGTCTTGTAGCGGAACGTCCGTCCGGGATAACCGGCCACCATCACGAAGGCGCCTTCGTTCACGCCTTCGGTCGACAGCTTCAGCCAGTGCTGCGGGTGATACGGCTGGCCGTTCTGGTACGCGCGGAAAAACGACCAGTCACCGGTGTGGCGCGGCCACTCGAAGTTGTCGACCTCGCCGCCGAAGTCGCCGATCGAGTTCGCCGGCGCGTACACCAGCTTCACTTCCGACAGCTCGAGCTGCGTCGTGCGGAGGTATTGCGATCCTTCGAAGAACGATGCCACCCGGCATCGCACGCCGCCCGGCTTCTCGCACTCCGCGATCAGATCTTTCTCGCGTTTCTCGATCGTCTTCTCGCGATCGGCGTCGCTGACGTTCGCGCGGAAGTTCCCCGTGACGCGCGGAGTGACGTCTTCGATCTTCGTAGTGACCCACACCTTCTGTCCCGGCGCCGCCGGCAGCTCATCGAGCCGCGTGTGCGCGAGAAAGCCGGTGGTGATGAGGTCGCGCTGCGCCGAGCTGTTGTACTGGATCGCGCCGAACGCGCAGTGGTGGTTCGTGACGATCAGACCATCCGGCGAGACGAACGACGCCGTGCATCCGCCCAGCGAGATGACGGCGCCGAGGGGATCGCCAGTGAGGCTGGCGAGCTTGTTCGGATCCATCTTCAAGCCCATCTGCTGCAACTGAGGGGCGAGCTGCGGCACCTGCTCCGGCATCCACATTCCCTCGCCTGCATAAGCCGCGACCGCACAGGCCGCGACGAGAATCAGTAATGCTTTTTTCACGTCGATCTCCTTCGTTGTCATTCTGAGCCGCGGAGACGGCGAAGAATCTGGGCGGGGGCGCGATTCCGCCGCCCAGATTCTTCGCGCTCTTCGGCGCTTCAGAATGACTACAGTACACTGGCCGCGTTACGGAGGTCCTCGTCCAATGGGCTTGTTCGATGCGTTGCGCAGCCAGTTCATCGAGGTCATTCAATGGCTCGACGACACGACTGACACTCTCGTCTATCGCTTCCCCGTTCACGGTCAGGAAATCAAGATGGGCGCGCAGCTCACGGTTCGCGAGAACCAGCTCGCCCTGTTCATCAACGAAGGCGTCGCCGCCGACCTTTTCACGCCCGGCCGCTACCAGCTCTCGACGCAGAACCTGCCGATCCTGACGAAGCTGCGGAGCTGGAAGTACGGCTTCGAGTCGCCGTTCAAGGCCGAGGTTTATTTCTTCAACACGCGGTTGTTCACGGATCTGAAGTGGGGCACCGCCAATCCCGTCATGATGCGCGACCCGGAGTTCGGCATGATCCGCCTCCGCACGTACGGCACGTACGCCACGCGCATCTCCGACGCGAAGACATTCTTCAAATCGATCGTCGGCACTCAGGGACTCACCACCACCGACGAGATCCTCGGCCAGTTGCGCTCGACGATCATGTCGAGGCTGTCGGACGCACTTGCAGAGGCGCACCTCGCCGCGCTCGATCTCGCCGCGCATTACGACGAGCTCTCCGCCGTCGCGATCAAGATCCTGCAGCCGGAGTTCGGCGCGTACGGGCTCGAGCTCGCGCGCTTCTACATCGAGAACATCTCGCTGCCGGAAGAAGTCGAAGCCGCCATCGACCAGCGCACCAAACTCGGCGTCCTCGGCGATCGGATGCAGCAGTACACGCAGCTGCAGACCGCGGACGCGATCAAAGTTGCGGCCGCGAATCCCGGCGGCATCGCCGGCGCGGGCGCAGGCCTCGGGGCCGGGCTCGCGATCGGCGGCGCGATGGGCCAGGCGTTCAACGCTCCCCCGCCACCGCCCGCCCACGCCGCCGCACGATGGTCGATCGCGATCGACGGCAAGACGTTCGGTCCGTACACCGATGACGCGCTCCGCGCGATGGTGCAGTCCGGTCAGGTTCCTCCGACGACGCAGGCGTGGCGTCCCGGCGCACCGGGATGGGCTCCGCTGTCGAGCTTCGCTGATCTGGACCTCGGCGCCACGGCTCCGCCGCCTCCGCCGCCGCCCGCACCGAAATGAGCACGCCCTCACCCGGCGCTTCGCGCCACCCTCTCCCGCGAGCGGGAGAGGGCGGAGAAGTCGAAGCCAAAGTCCGCAAGTTCCCGTGCGAGAGCTGCGGCGCAGACATCCGCTGGGATCCTGAAGCCGATGCGCTGAAGTGTCCGTACTGCGGTCACGTCAAGAAGATCGCGCCGGCCGGAGGCGAGGTCGTCGAGAAAAGCGTCGACGCCGCGCTCCGCCAGCCGCGCGACGTCGGCTGGGGCGCCGATCGGAAGGTCGTCATCTGCAAGCGCTGCGGCGCGCACACGACGCTCGATCCGCACATCTCGGCGAGCTCCTGCGCGTTCTGCGGAACCGCGGCCGTGGTCGACGCGCCGCCCAACCCGAACGTCG
>DASWBH010000053.1:0-1746 GCA_036390755.1 Thermoanaerobaculia bacterium | reverse complement strand
GCGCGTGCTCGACGAGATGCGCACGCCGACCGATGCGTGGGAGAACTTCTTCATCCTGGTCGGCTCGCCCGACCGCATCCTGTTGACCGGTTTCAAGAACGACAAGCTGAAGCCGCTCACGGGAAAGACGCTCGCCGAAGTCGCGCGCACGCGCGGCAAGTCGCCCGAGGAGACGGCCATCGATCTCGTTGTCGAAGACGAGAGCCGCGTCGATACGGTCTACTTCCTGATGTCGGAGAACAACGTGAAGCGCGAGATCGCGCTGCCGTGGACTTCGTTCGGATCGGACGCGGCATCGCAATCGCCCGAAGGAGTCTTCCTCAAATCGAGCGCTCATCCGCGGACATACGGAAACTTCGCGCGAGTGCTGTCAAAGTACGTGCGCGACGAACACGTCGTGCCGCTCGAGCTGGCCGTGCGCAAGTTGACCTCACTCCCCGCGACGAATCTGAAGCTCGACCATCGCGGCATGCTCGCGCCGGGCTACTTCGCCGACGTCGTCGTCTTCGATCCGGCGGCGATCCAGGATCACGCAACGTACGAGAATCCGCAGCAGTTCGCGACCGGCGTCGTCGACGTGTGGGTCAACGGCGTGCAGGTCCTGCGCGACGGCGAGCACACCGGCGCGAAGCCGGGGCGGGTGGTCCGCGGGCCGGGATACCGGAAATAGGGTGATCGCCGGCACCAGTACAACGTTCGCATCTCACCGCGACCCTACAGGAAGCCGCACAGTGTGTTTGGCAGGATGCCGTTCACGCCACAGCAGTTCTTCGACGCGTTCGTTGCTTACAACTCGGCGATCTTTCCGGTGCAGTTCGCGTTGCTGGGATGCGCCCTCCTGATCGTGATCTGTGCAAACGCGCGGAGCGCTGACGCCAACCGCTTCGCCGTCTTCGGACTCGGACTGCTTTGGCTGTGGTCGGCTATCGCATACCACTGGTGGCACTTCAGCAAAGTCACACCGGCCGCGTGGATCTTCGGCGCGATGTTCCTCCTCGAGGGCATGCTCCTGATCGGCAGTGCGTCCGGCGTGAGCTTCGATCACCGGCGCGGCGGCCGCAGAGCCGGTTTTCTGCTCGTTGCGTATGCGCTTGCGGTTTACCCGCTGACAGCGGTCCTGGCCGGACACTCCTATCCCGCGCAGGCGACGTTCGGCGCGCCGTGTCCGGTCACGATTTTCACGATCGGCCTTCTCGTGGCGATGCGACCGCCGCTCCCAATCAAACTCGCCATCATCCCGCTGCTCTGGGCACTCATCGCTACCTCCGCTGCGTTCCGGCTCGGCGTCTCCGAAGACTTCGCGCTCCTCGGAAGTGCGATCGTGCTCGTCATCGCGAGCATCGTTCGCCGCACGTCCGTCACGCCCGCGACGCCGTGAGATACTCGCGCGGCCGAGCAAACGAATGACAGCGCCCTATCGGTGAACTATCGCGGCAGCCGCTTCTTATCGATCTTCACAAGAACCGTGTACTCGGGATCCACCATCTCCACCACAGGCGCTTTCGCGTTCTGCGACACGAACTCGTACGCGTCCATCTCGCCGAGACCGCTCACCTCTTCGACCCAGCGCACCATTTCCTTGAATGCGATTCGCGCCGCGTCCTCCAATGGCCTGCCGGCGCCGAGGGTCATCATCGTGTCGCCGTTCTCGATGCGCGGCCACGGCGTCTCGCGATGCTTGATCAGATCGACCGTCAGCTCGACATTCATCGCCCCTTCGATGGCCGTTCCGATGATCTCGCCGTC
>DASWBH010000052.1:0-5295 GCA_036390755.1 Thermoanaerobaculia bacterium | reverse complement strand
CGGTGTCGACATCCCATTGATCGAGATCGATGCGCACGACATGCAGGTCGAGATCATCCGGATCGCCGAGGCAGTGAATGGCGCGGTAGTCAAGTCCCGGCTGCAGCGAGGTCCAGTTCGTGCGGCACTCACCGTGCGATTCGTATGTTTGTGCGAACACCGCCGGCGTGATCAGAAGAGCGACGATTGCAATTGCGCGTTTCACGAGCGCGCGAAATCGCAAGCGGTGTGCCGCAATTTCCACAACTTCGGGGCAAATTTCCTCGCCAACGCTGTAAACATCGTTGCGTCCACTGAAAAGTACAGTGGCGCGTCGCGCGTTTCGGACCCAAGATGTGGCGCAGCTTCAGGGACTTGGTCGGTCCCCAATCGAAAGTGGTCCACGTTTTGCGCTTGGCGCTCAACTGTATGACGACGAGAAAGCGACACCTGAGTGGGTGGAGAGGCGGCGAGTTCCGCATCATCTGCCAATGTCAGGTCCACGCGCGGCGTGAGCGCACGCTGTGGAGGCGCTCCGTTCGCGGCGCGCGCAAAGCAGCGACGCATCTCAAAGCGCGCGGCGTCGCGCTGCTCGTCGGAGTGCCGCTCGCACTCGGCGCGCTGCAGTTCCCGACTGAAGCGATGAACACGTCGTTCACCGACGCGATCTTCACCAGCCGTCCCGTTCAGAGTGCGATCGAAAGCAAGAACGACTTCGCGATCTTCACGACCGAGCGCGTGCGCGAACAGTTCCTCGAGCCATCGCTGGGTCCGCAGACGTTCACGCTCGAACACGTGAAAGAGCAGTTCTTCAGAGCGGAAGTGCCGTACGGCTCGCTCATCTATCGCGAAGCGAAGCGCAACGGACTCGCGCCGGAGCTCGTCGCCGCGGTCATCGAAGCCGAATCGGACTTTCGCCCGCGACTCGTCTCGAACAAGAACGCCCTCGGCCTCATGCAGATCGTGCCGGAGACCGGCCGTCTGATGGGTGCGGAGGATCTTTTCAACCCGGCGCAGAACATCGCCGCCGGGACGAAGTACCTGCGCTATCTCTTCGATCGCTTCTCCGATCAGCGCATCGCGCTCGCCGCCTACAACGCAGGCGAAGGCAACGTCGAGAAGTTCGGCGGCATCCCGCCGTTCCAGGAGACGATCAATTACCTGCAGAAGGTCAGCGCTCGCACCAACCACTACCGCCAGCGCATCCACGGAACCTATCTCGGCTCGCTGCGGATCCAGAACGCGCTGACGCTGCGGTAAGACCGTCATTCTGAGCGCCGCAGAGCGCGAAGAATCCGGGCGACGGAATCGCGCCCCTCCCAGATTCTTCGCCGTCTTCGCGGCTCAGAATGACAGGAGCATTACAATTCCTCCATGCGCGTGGCTGGCGACGAGAGGCGCGAGTTTCAGCGTCTCCGCGTCGATCCACCGATTCCCGCGACGCTCGGCAACATTCAGGTGATGATCGTCGACGCCGGCGTCCTCGGCGCGCGCGTGCAGCACGCCCTTCCGCTCGAAGACAAGTACGCGGACTTGCGCTTCACCTTTCGCGATCAGCCGATCGCGATGCACTGCGAGATCGTGCGCACGACCATGAGCGGCGAGACGAAGCTGACCGACAGCAGTCTGCAGTCCGGGCTGCGGTTCGTCTGGGCCATCGAAGGCTCCGGCGACAAGCTTCGCAGAATGCTCGCGCAACTCGTCGCGCACGAATTCGATTCGCGGCGCAAAGTGCCCGCCGACACAATGCCGCAACACGCCTCGGTCGACGGCGACAAGACCGTGCGCGGCGCCGACGCGGCGTTCCTCTGCTATCGATACGACGGTGGCGTGTGGCGCAAGCGCCGCGTGTTTCTGCCCGAGCAGCCGCCGGCGGGATTCACGGTTGCGCGAATTGAAGACAGCACGGAGATGCAGCGGCTCTGTCGTGTCTACGAAACTGCGGACGAAGAAGGCCGCCGCCTCATCCGTCTCTTCGCGGAGCTGAGCGTCAGCGACGTGCTGCAGATTCCGCCGAACTCGTAGCGAGCTCCTGTCCGCGGCGTGACACCGGCAGAGTGAAGAAGAAGCGCGTGCCCGTCCCGGGCTCGCTCTCGACCCAGATCTTTCCGCCGTGCGATTCGACAATTCCCTTCGCGATCGGCAGCCCGAGCCCGGCTCCGAGCCTCTCGGCGCGCTTGGCCTGCCAGTACGGGCTGAAGATGTCGTTCTGGTGCTGCTTCGGGATTCCCGGCCCCGTGTCGGAGACGGTGAAGAGCACCTCGTCAGCGCGGCGCTCTGCCACGACGGAGATCACGCCACCCGCAGGAGTGAACTTCAGCGAGTTGCCAATGAGGTTCGAGAGGACCTGCAGAATGCGATGGCGGTCGGCGTGAACGGGAGGAACCGACTCAGCGGGCAGGCACTGCAGCGTCACGGACTTGACTGCCGCCTGCGCTTTGAAGATCTCGTTCACCTCGCCGAACAGCGAGTCGGGAGTGACCGGGCCGGGCTCGATCGGCAGACGCTTGCCGCCTTCGAGACGCGTCACGTCGAGCAGGTCGGCGATCAGGCGGCTCATTCTCTTCGCCGACACGTCGATCGTCTCGATCTGCTCGCGCTCTTCGTCGGGAATGTTCTTCGACTCCTGCAGCAGCGCCGCGCCGAGGGTGACGGCGCTGAGCGGGTTGCGCAGATCGTGCGAGACGATGGCGAGCACTTCCTCGCGCGCGCGCACCGCCTGCTGCGAGTCGAGATAGAGCCGCGCGTTGTCGATCGCCAGCGACGCGTGCCGCGCGAGCTCGGCGAACAGCGGCACGTCATCCTGCGTGTACGGTTTCCCTTCCGGGGCGACCGCGATGATGACGCCCAGGTTCTGGCCGCGGCTGACGAGTGGAACGGCGATCATCGTGCCGGTCGCGCCGGCTGCGCCGGTCGCATACTCGTTCATCTCCGACGCGCTGCCGACCACGCGCGCCTGGCGCTCCTTCATGATGCTGGAGAGAATCTCCGGCGCGTTGCGCGGCTGGCCGATCTCGGCGGCGAGCTTCGCTTCGACCTCGCGGTTGCGATGCGCGGCGGCTGCGCGTTTCAGCGTGCCGTCGCTCGAGACGATGTCGATCGTGCACGCCTGCGCGAGGTTCGGAACGATCAGTCGCGCCAGCGCGCCGATCGTCTGCTCGAAATCGAGCGACGACGTCATCTCCTGAACGGCCGCAGCGAGAAACGCGGCCCGGCGCTCCTCGCGCTCCGCGGCTTCGCGCGCGCGACGGGCGTCGTCAGCTTCGCGCTCCGCTTCTTTGCGCCGGCGCATCGCTTCACCGGCGAGGAGCCGCATCTGACGTCCGAGTCCTGCGACGAGCAGCGCGGAAGTCAGAGCGAGCAGCGTCAGAATCATCGTCAGCGGGATGTTCCACCGCTCCGCCTTGCGGATGTTCTGCAGACGCTCCTCGATCTCCGACTGCAGCGCGATCTGCACATCGGATGCGGCGATGAGCGACTTCTCGTACGCCGGATGCCGTTCGAAGAGTCGCGCCGTGAACACTTCCTGCGGCAACTGGCGCGCGAGCAACTCGCCGCTTTGCACGCCCGCATGCCAGCGGTTGGTCTCGTGCATCAGGTCCGTGAGATCGCGCGCGAGACCGCCGCCGAGTTGCGGCACGTAATCCTGGAGCGCGCGCCGGTTCTGCTGCTGGTGCTGCACGAGCTTCATGTACGCGTCGCGATACTGCTGCTGTCCGGTGACCTGATACGCGATGATCTTGTCGAGCTCCGAGGAGAGGTCGACCTGGATCTCGTTGGCTTCGCGGCGCGCGGGCTCGGCAACGCGCGTGATCTCGCCGCGCATCGTCGCGGTGCGATTCGACACGATGACCGGCAGAATCGCCAGCGACAGCAGCGACACGATGATGAAGGCGACGGGAAGGATCGTCGTCCAGGTGCTGTCCGGACCGACCCGCCAGATGCTGCGGCGGTTCCTTGCGGGCGCTGTCATTCCTTCCGGCGCCGCCTCGAAGACGAGTCCGGTTGCAGCGGGTCGCCGTTTCCCCGCTTGAGCTCGTTGCGCCTGGTCTCATCGCCCATTTTGGAACACCTTCGAACTCTGCCTTAAGACGAGCAAAGCGCTTACCATATCGCGCGTGGCGGTAGAGAACGATCGGCGCCGGTTTCAGCGGCTGAAGCTGGCAAGGCCGATCCTGGCGACCGTCAACGGGCAGAGCGCGCTCATCCTCGACATCGGAATCGGAGGGGCGTTCGTCGAACACTACGGCCCCGCGAAAATCGGCGAACACGTCACTCTCACCTTCCGGTGGCAAGGTGCCGAGGTCTCGCTTTCCGCCGATGTGAACCGGACTTCGAAGGTCGAAGGCACCCCACCCGGCCCGAAGGCGCGCGCATCACAATCAGGCCTCGAGTTCACCGACGTCTCTCCCGAGATGCGTTTGAAGGTTCAGGACATGATGGCGACCTTCGTCGGCCGGGTTCTCGCCGCGCAGAGAGCGAACGCCGCTCCCGACGCCGGCCAAAGCGGCGCGATCCTTTATCAGCTCGGACAGGCGCGCCGGCTGCGCACGCACGGCTATTTGACGTATCGATTCGACGGCGACGCCTGGACGGTCGAGCATTCCGATTCACCCGTGCAACCTGTGAACGGATTCACTGTCGGAGCGTACGAGGACGAGGAAGAGCTCGAGACCTTGTGCCGCGCATACGAGAGCGCGGACAGCCACGGGCGCACGCTGATCAGGCTCGTGGCCGAGCTGAGCGCGAACGCGGCGCGGCCGTAACGAACCACTGCGGATCGAGTTCGTCGAACGACGAGACGATCGCGTCCGCCGCGCTCAAATCCTGGAACACCTGTGCGCGCGGATTGCGGACGGCGATGCAGTACATCCCGGCCGCTTTCGCGGCGCGCACGCCGACGGTGGAGTCCTCGAAGACGACGCATCGCGCGGGCTCTGCGTCCAACCGCTCCGCCGTCATCGCGTAAGCCTGCGGATCCGGTTTGCCGCGCTGCACCTCGGCGCCTTCGACGATGGCGCTGAACAGCGGAAGCAGATCGAATCGTCTGAGGATCGTCTCGATCGAGCTGCGCACGGCTGATGACGTGACGGCGAGAATGATTCCGCGCGCATGCAACGCGCGGACGAATCGCTCGACGCTTTTCATCAGCCGAAGATCCGAACGCGCGATCTCCTCGTCGAAGTAGCGCTGCCGCTCGGCAAGCAGATCGTCGATCGAACGGGACCAGCCGAAGAACTCCCGCATGTCGCGAATGTCGTCGACGATCCGCTTCCCCGACGCACTGCGGAACTGCTCGGACATGTCGCCGTACGA
>DASWBH010000051.1:0-4226 GCA_036390755.1 Thermoanaerobaculia bacterium | reverse complement strand
CTTCTCGCTCTCGCTGAGGATTCGCTCGACCGACGTTTCGCCGAACAGGCGGATGTTGCTGCTCGTCGTTTCGAGTCTGCGCGCGCGCATAGCGATCTGTCGCGGCGATTCTTCGCCGGAAACGTAGAGCACCGGACCCTCCGCCGCGAGTTGCTGCGCGGCCTGCAGCAGCAGCGTCGACTTCCCGATACCCGGCTCTCCACCGACGAGAACGACGGAGCCGGGAACGACGCCGCCGCCGAGAACGCGATCGAGGTTCGGCAATCGCGTGCTGACACGCGGAACCACATCAGCTTCGATCTGATCGATCGGCTGCGGCGATGCTCCGGTGCTCAGCGAATTCGGATGCGCAGCGGGCGCGATGTCTTCCTGCGCATATGAGTTCCACGTGTTGCACTCCGGGCAGCGGCCGAGCCATTTCGGCGACTGGTTGCCACATTGTGTACAGGAGAAGACGACCGTTTTCTTGGCCACTGAATCTGATTGTAGCAATCGCGATTTGTCGTTCTACGACGGGTAGAAATTTGCGATACCCGCGGCCGCCGATCGCGTCAAAATGAGAGTCAGGAGGACAACATGCGACGACTTCTGTTCGTGACGTTGATTCTGCTGTTGTCCACCGCGCAGCTCATCGCGGCGGACGCAGACAAGACGAAAAATCAGATCTCGATCTTCTCGAGCGATCTCGGGTTCGAGTGGACGAATGTCAACGGCTCGCGCTACACCGGCGGCCTCGGACTGGCGCTGGCGCGCTCGTGGACGCCGCGATGGTCGACGGAGATCGCCGTCGCACGCGAGCAGCATTTCGCGGAGTCGGTCGCGTTCGATGATTCCAGCGGCCGCGCGAGCGTGACATCCGAACGGTTCCACGTCTTTCCTGTCGACGTGTGGACGCAATACCGCTTCGTCAACAGCTCGCGATGGACGCCGTACGTCGGCGCCGGCTGGAGGTACGTCCACGCTCCGTCAGTCGAGATCGTGCGCGAGCCTTCGCCCGCGCCACGCCTGGAGAGATTCCCGACGCGATCGAGCGGTCAGATCGGCGCCGGAACGGCGCTCCGCATCACGCCGCATTTCGGATTGCGGTTCGACGGCGCGGTACTCCTGAGCAATGAGTCGATGACTTACGATCCGCGGCTGCGGGCGTCGTTCGGCGTGAACTGGCGGTTCTGAACCGTCATTCTGAGCGCCCCTTCGCTGCGCTCAGGGGCAGGCTCCGAGCGCGAATAATCTGGGCGGCGGCGCGCTTCCGCCACCCAGATTCTTCGCCGTCTCCGCGGCTCAGAATGACCGACGGCCGTCCGAACTCCACGCGCCGTAGAACGTCATAGGGGAGGAGGGTCCAGTCCATGCGTAGAATCATCGTGACCATCGCCTTCATACTCTCGGCGACTGCGGTGTTTGCGGCCGATACGCCGAACAGGCAGACGCAGTTGTCTCTCTTCACCAGCAATGAATCGGACACCAGTGCAAGCGTCGGCCTCGCGTTCGCGCGAGACCTGACGCCTCGCTGGTCCGCGGAGTTGAAGATTGCCGACCAGCGGCATTCTGCCGGCGTGGTGACCTTCGTCGGCTCACCCGCGATCGCCGTCACCGAACGCGTTCCGTTCTCGACGCACCCGATCGACGTTCTCGCACACTACCGGTTCACGAACGGCTCGCGCTGGACGCCATACCTCAGTGCCGGCGTCCGTTATGTCAAAGCGCCTGACATTCACAGCATGGTGGTCAGTGACGTTCAGCCGGGCGCTCCTGATGCGCGCGCGGTGCAGTTGTTCGGCAACCGTTACGACGCGCAAGTTGGCGTCGGAACAACGTTCCGCATCACGCAGCATTTCGCACTGCGACTCGATGCGAACGCGTTGCTGCGGAATAGCGACGTCTTCTACGACCCGCTTTTCCGTCCGTCGGCCGGTCTGAGCTGGCGGTTCTGAACCGTCATTCTGAACCGCCCCTGAGCGCAGCGAAGGGGCGCTCAGAATGGCTTGCGGAACCACCCCGACGGGATCGCGAAGAACACTGCCAGCGCGAGATTCAGTACGAGACTCGCGACGGGGCTGAAGTAGGCGATGACGATCAGCACGACGTAGAGCAGCGGCCCGAATCGGTATTGCCGCGTGATCGCCGCAACCGATTCGGGATCGGCGTCGTCTGCGATCAGCCGTCCGCCGCCTGACGCGTGTCTCCACAGCAGTTGGAATGCGATCGCCGAACCGAAAAAGACCGCGTTGTACAAGACGGCTGCGATGTAGGAGTCCGCGTGATCGAGAAAACGGGCGAGAAGCGCGGTCGGAAACGGAATGAACGTCACGCACAGCAGCAGGACGAGATTCGCCATCAGCAGTCCCTGATCGCTCTTTCCGATCAGGTTGAAGAGCCGGTGGTGGTTCATCCACATCACGCCGATCGTGAAGAAGCTCGTCGCGAACGCGAGATACGAGGGCCACAGCGCGCTGAGCGCTCGCGGCAGTCCGCCGGCGTTCACGTGCTCGGGCGTGCGGATCTCGAGGATCAGCAGCGTCATTGCGATCGCGAACACGCCGTCGCTGAACGCCTCGACGCGCGTGGTCTCCTCGCGAAGATCGGCGTCGCGCGTCGTCCTCATTCGCGCACCGTCATCTCGCCGCGCAGATCGCGTTGCATGTCGCGCTTCACATCGCGGCCGCGCTCGCCGCGGCTGAGCAGGTAGTAGAGCTTCGCCAGCGCCGCTTCCGCCGTCAGGTCGTACCCGCTGATCACTCCCGCGCGCGCCAGCGCAGTTCCCGCCGTGTATTCGCCCAGGTCGACCGTGCCTTCGAGACACTGCGTGCAGTCGACGATGATCACGCCGCGCGCGGTGGCCTCCTCGAGCGCCGCCAGAAACTCCGGATTGCGATCGGGGCCGTTGCCGATGCCATACGCCTCGAGGACGAGTCCCTGCAGCGGCGGCCGCAGCACGTTGCGCAGAAACTCGGGCGAGATGCCCGGAAACAGACGCAAAGCGCTGACGATCGACGCGCCCAGCTCGTGTACGCGCAGCTTCCCGCGGCCGTTGGTTTTGCGCACCAGATCCCACGAGACTTCGATGTCAATGCCGACCGTGCCGAGCGGCGGAAAATTCGGCGAGTCGAAGGCCGCGAATCCGTCCGCGCTCACTTTCGTCGAGCGGCAGCCGCGCAGCAGTTTCCCGCCGAAGTAGAGGCACACTTCGGGGATCGCGTAATTCGCCGCGATCAGCAGCGATGTGATGAGGTTCTCGCGCGCGTCGTTCCGCACTTCGCACAGCGGAATCTGCGAGCCGGTGATGACGACCGGCTTGCGCAGCCGTTCCAGCATGAACGGCAGCGCCGACGCCGTGTACGCCATCGTGTCGGTGCCGTGCAGGACGATGAATCCGTCGTAGTCGTCGTAATGTCCGGCGATGTCATGCGCGATCTTCACCCACTCCACCGGCGTCATGTTCGATGAGTCGAGCAGCGGGTCGTAGTCATGAATCGTGAACGACGGAATCGACGGATGTGACAGCTCCGGCATCGACTGCATCTGCTGCTGCAGGTATTCGCGTTGCGGTCCGTACCCGTTGCGGGTGCGGTTCATCCCGATCGTTCCGCCGGTGTGGGCGATGTAAACACGTTTCCGCACGCGGCGGGATGATACGACGGCCCTCACCCGCCGCTGCGCGGCACCCTCTCCCGCGCGCGGGAGAGGGAGGATCACACAGCGAGTCCGGCGTCCTTCAACAGCTCCCGGGACTTTTCGATATCACGCGAGTCGACTTCGAACACCGTTCCGAGGTAGCAGATGCGGCTCGCGGTGTCCTCGAGCGTGGCGTCGAGACGCTCGGAGTACTCGACTCCGGCGTCATCGAACAGCCGCGCGACCTTGTCGGCTTCGCTCGCGGTTGTCGCGACGATGACCGGCTCCACGACTACACGTTGCGGTCCGGCTTCGGCGTCGATGCGGGAGGTTGCGGCACCGGAGTGGGCACGTCGGTGGACGGCCCCGAACCCGGAGCGATCGTCATCTTCTCGCCCGGGCTCGCTTCCTCGGGGTCGTACTCCTTGGCTTTGAGGTAGTCGACGCCGGTCTCCTCGCGCAGGATGTCATTCACTTCCCAACCTTCGAGCGTCTCCCGTTCGAGCAGCTTGCGCGCAACGCGGTCGAGCGCCGTCTTGTTGTTGTTGATGATCTCCTTGGCGGTCATGTACGCCTTCTCGAGGATGCGGCGCACTTCCTTGTCGATCTCG
>DASWBH010000050.1:0-2374 GCA_036390755.1 Thermoanaerobaculia bacterium | reverse complement strand
ACGGGCAATACCGGCGGGGCACTCGTCAGCGCAAACGTCCAAACCGTTGCGGAGCAGTTGCGCGGCATCATCACCGACATCAACAGCCGCTATCTTCTGGTGTACCAGAGCCACGGCACGAAGAGTGGCTGGCGATCGATCGCGATCACGCCGAAGCCGCGCGGCATCCAGATCCTCGCGTCGAGAAAGGGCTACTTCGCGGGATGAAGCGGCTCGCGCTTCTCCTCTTGTTCGCGACCGCGTTGCCGGCGCAGCAGACGCGCATCGCGTCCGACTTCGAGATCGCGCAGATGAAGCAGCAGATCGCCCGCTCCCGCGACTTCCTCTCGCAGCTCTCCGGTCACCTCAACCTCGGCGATCTGTACCTGACGCGCAACGAGACCGCCACCGCGCGCGGCGAGTACGCCAGAGCGCTCGAGATCGCCGGAAGCGAGGCGCTCGCCGCTCGGAAGGCTTCGGACATCACGCGTTATGCGACTGCGGTCGCGTACTCCGCGCTGGCGAACGCGAAGCTCGGCTTCGACACGCCCGCGTTCAATGCAGCCGAGGAGTCGATCCGCTACACGAGCGGATCGGCGAAGTCGTGGAACTTGTACTCGACGGCCATGACGCTGCTGCACCGCAACGGGAAAGCGGTGAGCGCGGCACGCAATGCGGTTGCGATCGCATCGCGCGAGCTCGCGCAATCGCCGACGGTTCCGAATCGCCTCGACCTCGCCGTGTACGAAAACTCGCTGGCGTCGGCGCTGATCGAGAACGGCGACACCGCGGAAGCCGAGCGCCAGCTGCGCACGATCGCGGCCTCTCTGCAATCGAATGACTTTGCTTCGTTACGCCGGAACGTGGCGCGAACGGAGTCCTTCGAGATTTACTCGACAGCGCGCGGCGACGAATCGGCGTATCTGTCGCTCGTCAACCGCGCCGGGCTGCGGCTCGCGGCGCTGCTCGAAAAACGCGGCGACAGCGCTGATGCTCGCGCAGAGTACGAGCACGTTCTGGAGATGCGAACCGACGATCCGACGGCGCTGACGGCGCTGGCGCGACTCTCGCCGCCGGCGGAACAGGAGCGCTACTTCGCAGCCGCATTCGATGCGAACCCGTTCTCGATGACGCTGATCCGCGAATACCAGAAGCATCTGGCGAGCGGACAGCGGGCAGCGCCGGCCGACGACTCGACGACCGGTGGACAGGTCCGCACCGCGCTCGTGCAGATGGCCCGCGGCGAAACGCGCGCGGCGCGCGACACGCTCGACGCGCTCATCGCGAAGTTCCCGCAGAACGACACGTTGCGCGAGCTGCGCCGCGAGACGGAAACCGTCGCGCAGGTGCCGGCGTTTGTCTCCGGAGCCGCGACAAACGTCAGCCCGGCCGCGCTCGAGCTCCGGCAACTCGTTTCGCTCCTGCAGTCTGAAAAACTGACGCCCGACCAGCGCGCGGCGCTCGACCGGATCACGTTCACGAATGCAGTCACGTTCGATCCTCCGGCTGCGACCGCACCGTCCGGCCAGACGATTTTCGCGTCCGGCTCGATCGGCGACGTTCGCTTCCGGTTCAGCGAGCCGACTGCCTTCACCGGCGTGTTCGGCACGACGGCGCGACTCACCTACCGCATCCTCGGCACGACCGAGGTGAACGGCGCGGACGGGCTGCTCGTCGAACCGGTGCGACTGGAGGCGACGAGATGAAGCGCGCAATGCTCGCGCTCGGATTCGTCGCAGTGAGCGCGCACGCTCAGGTCGTCGCAACAGCCGGCAACCGCATCGTCGTCGCGCACGACGGTCGCGTCGAGCTCTTCGACGCGAGTGCGAACAGCGTCTGGTCAGCCGAGGGCGTCGATCAGCCGTCGTCGATTGCAACGAGCGCCGATAGCATCGCGATCGTCGATTCGTTCAACAACCGGGTGAGCGTCGTCCACCCGGGCACAGAGGTCGCCGAGCGGATCGTTACGGGCGAGACACCGGTCGACGCACGATTCATCGGCCGCGATCTCTACGTTCTCGATCGCGCTGCGAATCGCCTGGAACGCGTCGGCGGCAGCACCGTCAGCGTCGCACCCGATCCCGCGTTCATGCGCGCCGCGGGAAACATGCTCTACGTCTATTCGCGCCTTGACGGCGTTGTGCAGGAGATCGATCCCGCGGCGATGCGCGTGAGGCGAACGCTGACGGTCACGCCGTTCGCGTCCGACTTCGAGGTCGACGGCCGCAGCGGCTACCTCGTCGATCCACGCGCAGCAAAACTCCGGACGTTTTCACTCGACTCGATGCAGCGCACGGCAGATATCGCGACCGGAGCTGTTCCGGTCGATCTCGCCGTCACGACGAAGCCGAACGTGCTCTCCGCTTCGCGGCTCGCGATCGCCGATCCGGCGTCG
>DASWBH010000049.1:0-3365 GCA_036390755.1 Thermoanaerobaculia bacterium | reverse complement strand
TAGCTCGTTTCGATCGTCGCTTCGACCGTGTCACCGAGGCGGTATTGCTTGCCGGGAGGAGTGTGAACGTCGACGCGGAACTCCGGCAGCTTGTACTCCTCGAGCCGGAAGAGCTGCGCGTTGCCGACGACCTCGTTGTGGTCGGTCGTCTTGTGAAACGTGATCGCATACGAACCGAGCGGCATCGACGGCTTCAGCGGCAGGTCGGACCAGAAGCTGCCGAATTCGTTGAGCGTCGCTTTGCCGCTCGCCACCTTCTCACCGCGCGGACCGTGGATCTCGTAATCGATCGTGCCGCGGGACGGCGTGATCCACTCGTTGTCCCGGCGCATCCGCGCGATGAACTTCCATCGAACCGTCTCCTCGGGCCGGTACGCGGGGCGGTCCGTGAAGGCGTAGATGCGCCACTCCGCGTCGCGATCGGCGTAGCCGCCGTAGCTCCATGTGTTCAGCCACGCCTGACGGTTGTCGGGCGCGGACGCGGCGACGAAGAGCATGCCGCCGCTCTCGCTGCTGTTGCGCGCGGTCGCGAAGCCGTTCGCGTCGGTGACCGCGTGGATGCTCGTCATGTCGCGGTCGCGCTGCTGCCACACGCGCAGGCGCGCGCCGGCGATCGGCTGCCCTGTCTCAGCGTCGCAAACGAAAAGGTCGGAACGTCCTCCGGCCTGGTGCATGACGATGTTCGCGTCGGTCACGAGCACGAGCTGACGCGATGACTTGTCGCTCGCCGACGCTTCGACGACGTAGGCGCCGGGAGCGAGCTTCGGCGTGATGCGGATCTGCGCGTTCGACGGAGCGTGGTCGCCGCGATCGTTCGTGTCGTAGGTCCAGCGGCGGATCGGCGCATGGCCGGATGTCGTGATCCCGTCGGTCCAGTTGCGGTTGACGCTCAACCGCACGTCGTCGACGAGATCGACCGGCGTGAGCGACAGCGAAACCTGCCTGACGTTGCGCCACGCCAGCAGCAGTTGCTGTTCCGATTGCGGCAGGAACGTCATCGCCGTTCCGACGGTGACTGACGGCTCGTCGATTTGCTCAGCCGCGCGCTGCGCCTGCTGGTAGAACCGCGTCTCGCTGGCCGTGAACTCGGTCAGGAGCCGGCGATAGAGCTCGAGCGCCTTTGTGTAGTCGGGTTTGAACGTGACCGATCCGTCTTCGTTGACTTCCGGCCGTCCCGGCTGCGTGAGGCGCGCGGCCTCGATCATCAACGCGTCGTCGTACCACTCCGAGGCTTGCTTGCCGTCGGCGATGATTGCGTCGAGCAGCTCGAGTGCGCGCTCGCCCGGCTCGGGTGTGTATTCGTTGCCGAGCTGTTGCGCGAGCAGAAAGCGCGCGTGATCGCGATCTTCCGTCGTTTGCGCGATCGACATTGCGTTCGCGAGGACGTCGCGTGGAGCCGACGTCATGCGAAACGCGATGAGCAGATACCGGCGGCGCGCGTCATCGATGTCGCTGCTCGACGCCCACCACTCGAGCGCGGCGAGGTAGTGCGGCTGGTCGCCGAAATCGCCGAGGGATTCCTCGGCTTCGGCGGAGACGCGATCGTGGTAGTCGCGGATCAGCTCTTCCAGTTGTTTCCGCGCGGCATCGCGATTCGATGCGTCAGCGCGCCAGGCCGTGTCGGCGAGCCGGAAATCGACCCAGCGCTTCTCCTCGGCCGGGAGCGACAGCGCAGCGATCTGTTCGTACAGCTCGTGCGCCCGTCCGTACGACTTCTCGCTGTAACTCGACTCGGCCTGCCGCTTCAGGGACTCGTAGCTCTGCTCGGGTGTCGGCGACAGCGTCAAGAGCGCGATCGCGAGCGCAATGGTCCGCACGGTGTCCTCCTGATCGCTTAGACGGGCTCGTCATCGCGGAGGAAACCGCACTGGCATTGAAACAGCTTTAGGAATGGACGTGCCGCCGCCGATCCTACTCGTCGACGACGACCTTTCGCTCGCGCACACGATGGCCGCCGCCATCGAGAGCCTCGGCGTTCCCGTAGAGCATTGTGCGACGGGCGAAGTGGCCATTGAGCTGATCCGCCAGAAGAAGTACGCGGTGATCATCGTCGACATCGTTCTGCCCGACGGCATCAGCGGGATCTATGTGGTCAACGCGGTGCGGCAGATCGAGCCGGAACTGCGGCCGACGATTCTGATGATGACCGGCGGGAATCTCGAGAACCTGCGCGGTGTGGATCGCGCGCTCGTGACTGCGGTAATGCTCAAACCGGTCGACTTCCAGCTCTTCGCCGATTACGTGCTGGCGACGTATCGCCGTGCGCTGAACCTGAAGAGCGATACCGGCGTGACGGCGCCTGTGCCGGAGCCCGTGCGCGTGCACACGCATTGCGGCGATTGCGGATCGGAGATCACGCCGTGGATCCTCGACCGCCCCCTCCCGCCCGAGGTGCCCGACGAGACCTTCGTCGCATGGCTCGACACTTCGTGCGCCACCTGTGGCGCCACCCCCCGCACCCACGCCGGCTACAGCGAGTGGATGGGGTCAGGTCTGTAGTTTCCAGTTTTTTCTACGCGGGGTAGATGCAAAGGGGTTACGTTAGGTGAATGCTGCATGTCGCGCTGCTGGCGATGCTCCTCGCGCAAACCCCTTCGTACGACAAAACGGTTCGGCCGATCCTCGAGCAGCACTGCCAGCCGTGCCATTTCGCCGGCGGGAAGATGTACGCGCGGCTGCCGTTCGATCGCGCCGAGACGATCGTGAAGCTCGGGCCGAAGCTCTTCACGAGAATCCGGAACGAGCAGGAGCGCGCGGTGATCCGCAAATACCTCGCCGCTACGAACAGTAGAAAAAACTGAAGACTACAGACCTGACCCCTTGAGGAATGCGGCGAGCTCTTTCTGCCAGACCTGGGCCAGGGTGTGCGTGCCGTGGCCGCGGGTCTGGTCGCTGATCGGGATCAGCACGAACCGGCCGCGGCGCACTCGCTTGATCAGCGACTCCATGATCCCGAGCTCGGGCGGGTTCACGAAGTCGTCGGCCGAGTTGATGGCGAGGAGGGGGGCGGTGATGCGTTCCAGTTGCGTCGACGGGTCGTAGTCGCGGGAAGCCTCGAGCGCGTACAGCACATCGTTCGCATCGGCGTTCGCGAGCCGTGTCTTCATCTGCTCGGCGAGCCAGCGGTCCGCGTCGTCGCGCGCCGGCATCGTCTTCTGCCACGCCAGCGGCGCGCTCGTCGCGAGCATCAACATCTGGATCGCCGGCGCGAGCCCGCGCGGCTGCTCCTTGTACTCGCCGCCGTGCCACTCCGGATCGTTGCGGATGTCGTCGATCGCCATCTTCCGCCACACGCGATTGCGCCCCGCGATCTGCGCCGGCAGACTCGCCAGCGGCACGAGCGCATCCATGAAGTCCGGCCACTG
>DASWBH010000048.1:0-2417 GCA_036390755.1 Thermoanaerobaculia bacterium | reverse complement strand
GGTGAACGGGCCCGGCGACGACACGATGGAGATCTGGAACCTCGTGTTCATGCAGTACGACCGCGACGCGACCGGCACGCTGACGCCGCTGCCGGCTCCGTCCGTCGATACCGGCATGGGCCTCGAGCGCATCGCCAGCGTTCTGCAGAAAGCGCAGACGAACTACGACATCGATCTGTTCGCGCCGATCATGAAGACGATCGCCGAGCGGAGCGGCCATCAGTACGGGCGCCGGATGGACGACGAGCTCGACACGGCGGTGCGAGTTCTCTGCGACCATGCGCGCGCCGCGACGTTCCTCATCAGCGACGGTGTCATCCCGTCGAATGAAGGACGCGGCTACGTCCTGCGCCGCATCATCCGCCGCGCGATCCGTTTCGGACGCAAGCTGCCGAACGCAGTGCTTCTGTCGCAGCTCGTCGACGGCGTCCTCGCGGCGATGGGCGACGCGTATCCGGAGCTTCGCCAGCGCCGCCAGGCTGTGCTGGCGACGCTGAACGCCGAAGAAGAGCGCTTCTCGCGCACGCTCACGTCCGGGATGGAGCGCGTCGGCGCCGTGCTCGACGGCATTCGCGCGCGCGGCGAGCGGACGATCGGCGGCGCGGAGATCTTCCGTCTGTACGACACGTACGGCATCCCCGTCGACCTGATCGGCGAGATGGCGGAAGAGGAAGGCGTCACGCTCGATCGCGAAGGATTCGAGACGATGATGAGCGGCGCGCGCGCGAAGGCCAAGGCGTCGTCGAAGTTTCAGTCATCGACCGACGCAGCGACCTTCGCGCGCATCGCGGAGAAAGTCGGCACGACCGAGTTCGTCGGCTACGACCAGTACGAGAACGTCGAGTCGACCGTGAAGGCGATCGTGATCGAAGGCAAAGAGCACGACGCTCTTCACCATGGATCGGAAGCCGAACTCGTGCTGTCGCCGACGCCGTTCTACGCGGAGTCGGGCGGCCAGATCGGCGACACTGGAACGCTCGAGTGGAAGGGCGGCCGGGCGACGGTCCTCGACACGCAGAAGCCGGTCGGCGATCTGATCGTCTCGCGGGTGCGCGTCGACGACGGCTCGCTTCCGGTCAACGCGAGAGTGCGCGCGTCGGTCCCGGTGCCGACGCGGCTCGACACGACCGCAAATCACACCGCGACGCACCTCCTTCACAAAGCGATGAAGGACATCCTCGGACCGACCGTGCAGCAGGCCGGGTCGCTCGTCGCCCCGGATCGGCTCCGCTTCGACTACACGTACCACCAGCCGCTCACCGACGAGCAGATGCGCGAGATCGAGGAGCAGGTCAACGAGAAGATTCGCGCCAACCTCGAAGTCAGGAAGACTGTGATGCCGATCGACGAGGCGAAGCGCACGGGCGCGGTGGCGATGTTCGGCGAGAAGTACGGCGAGAACGTCCGCATCGTCGCGGCAGGTGATTACTCGCGCGAGTTCTGCGGCGGTTGTCACGTGAATCGCACCGGCGACATCGGCATCTTCAAAATCGTCTCGGATCGCTCCCTCGCCGCGGGCGTGCGCCGCATGGAAGCGCTCACCGGCCGCGGCGCGCTCGAATACTTCCAGCGGCTCGACGACACCGTCGGCGATCTTCAGGCGCAGCTCAACACGTCCGTGCCGGAACTTCCGGCATACGTCCGGTCGCTGCAGGAGAAGCAACGCTCGGTCGAGAAGGAGCTCAAGCAGCTCAAGATGCGGGTGGCGTCCGGCGGATCCGCTGCAACATCGGCAGCGCCGGCTGACGAGAGCGTCGACGTCGACGGCGTCCGACTCCTGGCGCGCCGCGTCGACGATGTCAGCGGCGGCGATCTCCGCAATCTTGCCGACACGTTCCGCTCGAAGCTCAGGAGCGGCGTCGTTGTCCTCGGCAGCGTCACCGAGGGCAAAGTCACGCTGCTGACCGCGGTCACGAAGGATCTCGTCGACCGGATCCCGGCGCACTCGCTGATCGCGAAGCTCGCGCCGATCGTCGGTGGGAAGGGCGGCGGCAAGCCCGACCTCGCGCAGGCCGGTGGGAAGGATCCGGACAAACTCGACGAAGCGTTGCGGCGTGCGCCGGGCGCTCTCGCGGAACTGCTCTCGACGTCGCCGGTGAACCGTTAACCGTTAACCGTTCGCCAAACCTCCTATGCCGTTCGTTGAGTTGCCTTTCGGCGGTTAAGCCCGTAAGCTTCAACGCGGTTCTCGAAAGGCAAATAAGCAACATCGGGTGGGCGTGAACCGAGGAGGGATGATGTTGATTCAACACCGTGCACCGAAAGCTGCCGGGCTCGCCGCCGCAGCCGTGCTCCTCTCAATGATCTTCACCGGGCCGGCGTCTGCACAGCAGTGCGGACCGATGGATGTCGTGTTCATCGTCGACAACAGCGGCTCGATGACGAACGTCATCAACGAGATCCAGACGCAGGTCGGC
>DASWBH010000047.1:0-1863 GCA_036390755.1 Thermoanaerobaculia bacterium | reverse complement strand
GGTGCATGTCGCGCTGCCCGCGCAGAAAGCCGACCTCCAGGATCCGTATCGCGGGTTCCTTCCGCCGATCGAGATGCGCAAGTTGTCGCTCGGCCCGGCCATCAACGAGAGCTTCGCGCAGAACTGGAAGATGCTGAAGTACGCCTTCGCCGCGCTCGGACGCATCTTCCGCTCCGAAGGAAGCATGCGCGAGCTGAGCGGACCGATCTCGATCGCGAGGATCTCCGGCGACATGCTTCGCCGCGGCTGGATCGCAATCGTCTCGCTGATGGCGATGATCTCGCTGCAGCTCGGCGTCATGAACCTGCTGCCGATTCCGGTGCTCGACGGCGGACACATCGCCATCCTGCTCGCGGAAGGCCTCGCCGGCCACGATCTGTCGCTGCGCGCGAAGGAGCGCATCCAGCAGCTCGGTTTCGCGGTGCTCGCCGCGCTGATGATCGTCGTTCTGTACAACGACGTGATCAGCAATGTGATGCGGCTCAAGAACGGCTGACGCTTGGCTGCAGTCGCGCCGAGCGGTTGGCTTCACCTCGCCTTCTTCGGGATCATCGTCCCGATCTCGGCGATCCGCTCGCAGAAGCTGATCGAGAGACATCACTTCCTCCCGCAGCGGCGCAGGTATTTCGTCTCGATCCTCGCGCAGGTCCTGATCTTCACCGCGTTTTCGGTCGTCGTGGCGCGATTCAACGGGATCGAGATCTTCCCGCGCGCATTTCCGCCGCGCGGGGCCTTGCTCGCGGGTTGTGCCTTCCTCGCGATCGCCGTCCCGTTCGGCTGGACGCGGTGGACGAAAGCGGTGCGCGAACGCAAGCGCATCGTCGCGCTGTTCATGCCGACAGACAAAACCGAGAGCGCGCTCTGGGTCGCGTCCGCGGCCGTGGCCGGCTTCGGCGAAGAGGCGACGTGGCGCGGCGTGCAGATGGCTCTTCTGCTGCGGTTGACCGGCAACGTCCTCGCCGCCGCAGCGATCTGCGTCGTGATGTTCTCGATCGCCCACGCGGTGCAGGGCTGGAGCAGCGTCGGCGCAATCAGCGTCTTTGCCGCCGCATTCCACGTGATCGTGTGGATGTCAGGCTCGCTCTACGTCGCGATGGCGGTGCATTTCATTTATGACCTGATCGCGGGGTTCTCGTACGCGTACCTGGGGAGGAAACTCGGTTATCCGGGGTTCGGTGTTCGGAGCTCGGGGTTCGGAGAAACCGAACAGCAAACTCCGAACTCCGAACTCCTAATCCCGCAGAATGAACAACCTGAGTAAATCCAGCGCGCTCTGACTCGCGAACCACTTGAACATCGGCCGCGGCATCGGCCAGAACATCCGCCGATGATCGTGCGCCGTCGCGCTGGCGACTGCAATGTGCACCGTGCCGACGGGCTTCGCTTCCGAACCGCCGCCCGGGCCGGCGATGCCGGTCACGCCGATTCCGTAGGTCGCGTTGAAGCGTTCGCGGATTCCGCGCGCGAGCGCGAGCGCGACCTCCTCCGACACTTCGCCATGCTGCTGGATCAGCGTCTCGTCGACGCGCGCGAGATCGATCTTCGCCTTCGCCTCGTAGCAGACGCCGCCGCCGAGGTAGTAGCGGGAGCTGCCGGGGACGTCGGTGATGCGGGAGCTGAGAAGACCGCCCGTGCACGACTCGGCCGTCGTGATCGTCGCGTTGCGCTCGACGAGCAGCTTTCCGACGACCGCCTCGAGCGTGTCGTCGTCGAAGCCGTAGATCCTGTCGCCGAAGATCTCGAGCAGCTCCTTTTCGCGCGATGCGATCTCGTCGCGCGACGTCGCCTGCAGGTGCAGCTCGATCTGTGCGCCTGAGGCGAGGATCGTCAGCGGCTCGTGATTGTGCGCGTCGTAATACGGCT
>DASWBH010000046.1:0-10743 GCA_036390755.1 Thermoanaerobaculia bacterium | reverse complement strand
GGGCATCAGCTCGTCTGCTCGTACGACGACGTCTCGCAGACGATCGGGACGTCAACCGATCGCGCGAATTCCTCCAGGCTGTTCGTCTTGTACGACGTCAGCGGCGGGCACGTACGGACCATTCGTCTGTCGTCGCCGGAGTGCCCGCCGTCGACCCAGACGATCCAATGGCTCGAGAACGTCGACGTGCGCGAGAGCGCTCGATTCCTGCGCTCGATCATCGACGGCGGCGATCGCTCGGTCGCGAAGAAGGCGGTCAACGCGCTGGCGCTGCATCCCGGAACGGTCGACGACCTGATCGACATCGCGCGCCACAACGCGACCCCGAAGGTCCGCGGCATGGCGCTTTTCTGGGTGTCGCAGGCGGCAGGGCAACGCGCCGCATCCGTATTGAAGGATGCGGTCGATCACGATCCGGAGGCGGAGGTGAAGACGAAGGCCGTGTTCGGGATCTCGCAACTCCCGGACGATCAGTCGATTCCGATGCTCATCGATTTGATCAAGACGAACCGCAGCCCGGAGGTGCGCAAAAAGGCGGCGTTTTGGCTGGGACAGAAGGATGACCCCCGCGCTCTCGCGGCGCTGGAAGACATTCTCAAGCAGTAGCGGCCGGCCCGGCGACGGAATACCATGAGCGGATCGCCCAATCAAAGGAGGTCCGCGTGCGACGCACGGCGTGCTGTTTTCTTCCGCCTTACATTCTGCGGAGCATCGCCGAGCATGGCGACGAGGTCGCGCGTCAGAACGCGCAGGTCGCGCTCGAGCTGACCGCGCAAACGCGCGTGGACCGCGCGCTCTTCAACGCGTTCATCGAAGCCGCGGTGTCGCTCGGACCAACGAAGCGGCGGACCGTCTTCGACGCGCACAACACGCGGACTCTCCCCGGCAAGCGCGTGCGCGGCGAAGGGGATCCCGCCGTGCGCGACGCCGCGGTGAACGAGGCCTACGACGGCGCCGGCAAGACGTTCGATCTGTACAACAAGATCTACGCCCGCAATTCGGTCGACGACCGCGGGCTTCGGCTCGATGGGACCGTGCATTACGGCGTCCGTTACACGAACGCGCTCTGGAACGGGCGGCAGATGATTTACGGCGACGGCGACGGCCGTTACTTCAATCGATTCACCGTCGCCGTCGACGTCATCGGCCACGAGCTGACGCACGGCGTGACGCAGTACTCGGCGAACCTCGCATACGAAGCGCAATCGGGCGCGCTGAACGAGCACTTCTCCGATGTCTTCGGCATCCTCACGAAGCAGTACGCGCTCAAGCAGACCGCCGCGAAATCGAACTGGCTGATCGGTGAAGGACTGCTGACGAGCCGCGTTCACGGCGTGGCGATCCGTTCCATGAAGGCGCCCGGTACGGCGTACGACGATCCGGTGATCGGAAAGGATCCGCAGCCCTCGCACATGAGCGGCTACGTCAAGACGAGCGAAGACGACGGCGGCGTGCACATCAACTCCGGCATCCCCAGCCGCGCCTTCTGCGAGCTCGCCCTCCTCCTCGGCGGGAAAGCGTGGGAGATCCCCGGGAAGATCTGGTACCGGACGTTGACGTCGGAGCTGAACGCGCGCGCCGATTTTCAGCGTTGCGCAGACGCGACCTGGAAAGCGGCCGGCGATCTGTTCGGAGCGGGCAGCGAGCCGCAGCACGCTGTGATCGCAGCGTGGAAGATTGTCGGCATCGACGTGCGGCCGGGCGTCGTCAGCGAAGGCCCGCGCGTTCCGGTGAAGGCCGCCGAGAATTACGAGCCGCCCGGCGGTGCCGCGGAATTGCCGGCCGGGCTGCCGAGGCCGCGCGCCACGTCAGGATGACGCTTCGCGTCATTTCCTGCGATTCAAATACACCAGCGCGCCGGCCGCGATCGTCACCGCACCTAACGACACGACGAGTACTTCCGGATTCTTCTTCAGGTAGTCGGCGACCTCGTCGATGATCTGATCGGTGTCGACTTCGTCGAGCCGCGCCTTCAGCCGGTCGACGATCAGATCGACGAGTCCGAGGCGCTCGACGATGTCGAGGATGGCGGCGGTGGAGAGGCCGGCTGCTGCTCCGGCGGCCGCGGAGCGCTTCCGCGAGCTGCTCGAGCGGCGGCTGCTGCTCGAAGTCGTTCCGCGATCGTCCTCATCGTCTGTGTGGTGCTTCGTAGCCATTGCGAACCTCCGGCGTCGCGGTGTGCAAACAACCGACCAGCACGCTCGGTGCTACGATCACCTTCGATTCACAGACTGACGCTCGCCGCCCTCGTCGTCGTCACCGCCTGCGGTCGCGGCGAAGCTCCGGCGCCCCCGAGTCCCGCCGCGCCGCCTGCGACGAACATCGTCGCGCCGCCGCCCAAACCGAAGCCGCAGGAGGGGAACGCTCCCACTGCGCCGAAGGTCGAGCCGATCGCGCGAGACCTTCCCGAGATCGCCGCTGCGAAAGTGCTGCGTGTCCTGTTCACGTTCAACTCCGCCGGTTACCTGGTCTATCGCGGCGAGACGATGGGCTACGAGTACGAGCTCCTCAGCCGCTTCGCGAAAGAGAACAATCTGCGCATCGATCCGGTAGTGGTGCACGACAGCCGCACGCTGTTCAATCGGCTCAACAGCGGCGATGGCGACGTGGTCGCCGCGCAGCTCGTCACATCGCCGAACGAGAACGGCGTCTCGTTGACGTCCGGCTTCTACGCGACCCCTCCGGTCGTCGTGCAGCGGACGCCGGGCTCCGCGCCCGGTCAGGCGCAAGTGCCCGCGGTCGCGACCGCGCTCGAGCGCGAGCAGCAGGCCACCGGCGGCGAGATCATCGTTCGGGCGCGGCTCATCACGCAACCATCGCAGCTCGCCGGTCAGCGCGTTCACATCTCGCAAGCTTCGCCGTATCGCAATCAGCTCCTCGAGCTGAACGACAACCTCGGCGATCAGATCGACGTCGTCGAGGTCGACGAGTCGACCGACAAGCTCATCGAGCGATTGTCCGAAGGTGAGATCGGTTACACGGTCGAGGCGCAGAATCTCGCCGCGCTGAAAGCGACGGAGTACACGAATCTCGTGATCAAGCCGGCGCTCGGCCCTCCGCAGCAGATCGCGTGGGCGGTGCGGCGGAACGCGCCGCAGCTGCTCGCCGCCTTGAACGCGTGGATCGACGTGCAGAAGAAGCACGGACTCCTCGCGGTGCTGTACCGAAAGTATTTTCTCGACCGGCGCGCGTTCACGACGCGGGCGAAGAGCGGATACCTCACCGCCGAAACCGGCAAGCTCTCGCCGTACGACGACTGGTTCCGCGAATACGCGAAGATCCCGGGCTGGGACTGGCGCCTCGTCGCATCGCAGACGTACCAGGAATCGAAGTTCAACCCGAGCGCGCATTCATGGGCCGGAGCGATCGGGCTGACGCAGATCATGCCGCGCACCGCGCGCGAGATGAACGCGAACCCGCGCGATCCGCGACAGGCTGTCGAGGCGGCGTGCCGCTACCTGTGGAAACTCGACGATCAACTGAAGGAAGCCGTTCCCGCCGAAGACGAGCGCATCAAGTTCATCCTCGGCGCGTACAACGTCGGCCTCGGCCATGTCGAAGACGCGCAGCGGCTGGCGAAGAAGTACGGCAACGATCCAGGCTCGTGGGACGACGTTGGGTACTGGCTCATCCGCAAGTCGAAACGCTCCGTCTACAACGATCCGGTCGTGAAGTATGGATACGCGCGCGGCACCGAGCCGGTCGCGTACGTCGCGATGATTCTCGACCGCTTCGCGAGCTACAAGCAGTTCGTCACTGCCGAGCCGCCCACGCCTCCTGTTGGCGCCGCTGCTGCAATGCCACAACCCCATGCGTCTCGGACCAGAACGAAGCTCGAACATTGAGGACCGCCGCGGCGGTTTCGGCGGAATTCCAGTCATCGGCGGCGGGATCGGCGCCGTCGTCATCGCATTGCTCGTGATGCTGTTCCGCGGCACTCCCGGCGACGTCAGCTCTCAGGTGCAGCAGCCGCGACCCGGCGCCACCGCAACCGCGGAGGGGCCGAACGGCGGGCCGGCGGCCGGGCCGCAGGATCCCGACGTCGACTTCGTATCGGCCGTTCTCGCCAGCACCGAAACGGCGTGGCAGGACATCTTCCGCACCGAGGTCGGCCGCGAGTACGCCGACCCGAAGCTCGTGCTGTTCACCGACGTGACGCAGTCGTCCTGCGGTATCGCGCAGTCGGCCACCGGTCCGTTCTACTGTCCTCTCGACCACAAGGTCTACCTCGACCTCGGATTTTTCCGCGAGCTGCGCGATCGCTTCCAGGCGCCCGGCGATTTCGCCGAGGCGTACGTCATCGCGCATGAAGTCGGCCACCACGTGCAGTACCTCCTCGGCATTCAGGATCAGGTGCAGAGCGCGCGCGAGCAGAGCGGCCGCCGCGGATCGAACGCGCTGTCGGTTCGAACGGAATTGCAGGCCGACTGCTTCGCCGGAGTCTGGGCGAACCACGCGAATCAGATGCGGCACATCCTCGAGCAGGGCGACGTCGAAGAGGGACTGAACGCGGCGAGCGCGATCGGCGACGACCGCCTGCAGCGCGAGTCGCGCGGCTACGTCACGCCCGACTCGTTCACGCACGGCTCGAGCGCGCAGCGCGTCCGCTGGTTCAAGCAGGGATTGCAGGGCGGCCGCATCGCGGATTGCGACACGTTCAACACTCCGAATCTATAGCGCCGTCACCGCGAACGCATCAGCAGCGTGCGATATCTTGCGCGCCATGAAGAGGATCGACGTCGTTCTCGCGATCGCGTTGTTCGCCGCTGCCGCCCGCGCGCAGAACGCGGCGGAGCCGGTGCGCTACACGCTGCGATTTCCTGCTCCGGCGACGCACTACGTCGAGGTCGAGGCGAGCTATCCGGCCGCAGGCGCTGCGCAGATCGAGGTGATGATGCCGGTCTGGTCGCCGGGCTCGTATCTGGTTCGCGAGTACGCGCGCAACGTTGAGAACGTTGCCGCCACGACCGATCGCGGCCAGAACGTCGCGGTCGAGAAGACGCGCAAGAACCGCTGGCGTTTTCCGACGCGCGGCGCGAACCGGATGACGTTCCGCTATCGCGTCTACGGTCGCGAGATGCGCGTGCAGACGGATTTCATCGACTCCGACTTCGCGCTGATCAACGGGGCGGCGACGTTTATCGCGCCGATCGACCGGCTGCGCTTCCCGTTCGAAGTGACCGTCGAGCTGCCGAAGAACTGGTCGCGCAGCCTGTCCGGGATGACGATCGTCGAGCCGAACCGGTATCGCGCCGCAGACTACGACACGCTCGTCGACTCGCCGATCGTCGCCGGGAATCCCGCCGTGCACGAGTTCACGGTCGACGGGAAGGCCCACGATCTCGTGAACGTCGGTGACGAGGCGTTCTGGGATGCCTCGCGCGCGACTGCCGGCGTGCAGAAGGTGGTCGAGCAGCATCGAAAGCTCTGGGGTCTGCTGCCATACGATCGCTATGACTTCTTCAACTTCATCGTCGATTCGGGCGGAGGCCTCGAGCACAAGAACTCGACCGTGCTGATGACGCGGCGCTTTCAGATGCGCACGCGCAAGGGCTTCATCGACTGGCTCGACCTCGCCAGCCACGAGCAATTTCATGCGTGGAACGTGAAGCGCCTGCGCCCCGCGGCGCTCGGCCCCTTCGATTACGAGAACGAGAACTACACGACCAATCTCTGGATCTCGGAAGGATTCACCGACTACTACGGATCGCTCGAGGTCGAGCGTGCCGGACTCATGACGCAGGCTGAATACCTCGAGCGCCTGTCGAAGACGATCGAGCAGTTGCAGACGACGCCCGGCCGTCTCGTCGAGCCGGTGGCGATGGCGTCATACGACGCGTGGATCAAGCTTTACCGGCCGGACGAGAACACGGTCAACACCGCGATCAGCTACTACACGAAAGGTGAGCTGGTCGGGTGGCTCCTCGACGTGAGGATCCGCCGCGCCACGAGCGGCGCGCGCTCGCTCGACGACGTCATGCGCACCGCCTATCAACGCTACTCGGGAGCGCGCGGCTTCACGACCGAACAGTTCCTCGACGTGGTGCGCGAGATCGGCGGCGCCGACGCCGCATCGTGGCTGAACCGGACGATCTCGACGACGGAGGATCTCGATTACACCGACGCGCTGTCGTGGTTCGGCCTCGAGTTTCATAAGGAGAAGCCGAAGCAGGACGACACGAGCGATGCCGACAAGAACCCGAAGGCGTATCTCGGATTCACGACGCACAACGACGGTGGCCGGCTCGTCGTGACTCAGGTCAAGCGCGGCACGCCGGCTTTCGATGCCGGAGTGAACGTCGACGACGAGATCATCGCGCTCGACGACTACCGAATCGCGCCTGACGGTCTCGACACACGCCTCCAGCAGTACAAAGCGGGCGACGAAGGCGCGCTGATCGTCGCGCGGCGCGGAAAGCTGCGCACGATCCCGGTGAAGTTCGCGGCCGAGCCGGAGAACGGGTGGAAGTTGCGGGTGGGCGAGAAGGCGACGGCGGAGCAGGTGCAGCATCGGGAGGCATGGCTCAGGTAGGGGTTCGGGGTTCGGAGTTCGGAGTTCGGAGTTCGCATTGTGAATTCGAATGTCGAATGTCGAATCCCGAATCCCGAATCCCGAATCCCGAATCTCGAACCCCGAACCGCGAACCCCGAACCCCGAACCCCGAATCCCGAATCTCGTGCAAAGATTGAGTTCCCTAATCCTTAATCCCTAATCCCTGCAAAAATCCATTATTAAAATCTTGCATTCGGCACTGAATTGCCGAATACTTCGACTGCGCCGTCGCGGGCACGCCATTGCATTCATTTATCTACATTTGCGGCGGCTCGGGGGCTCCGGGTGCGGGTGATGGGACGCAGAGCTGATCGGCCGGCTGAGGTGCCGAACCCCGAGTGATGCCGACGCAACCAGCCAATCTCGAGGCCATCGGCTTCGAGCTCATCGGCCCTGTCGCCGTCTCTCTCCTTCTCTTCCAGATCTATCGCAACTTCAAGAACTCGTACGTCCGGCACTGGACGCTGAGCTTCGCAGCGCTCGCGATCTTCGACGCAGCCGGCGCGCTGCTGCTCTTCCGGACCAATGCTCCTGAGCCGGCAGTTCTGATCGGCGGTTCGATCATCGGGGGTGCCGCCGCTTATCTCCAGCTCGGGTGGTTCGTCTGGGGTGCGGCCGAGCTGATCAAGCGGAAGGAGATCAAAGTCGGCGAGCCGCGGCGCGTGCTGACGCTGCTGGCCGCCGTCGGCATCCTCGCCGGAACGATCCCGTTCTTCGTCGGCCGCGACCCCGCCGTCCACCGCTTCTTCTACCTCGGCCTTCATGCTCTCGGGGCGGCGTTGACGTTCGTCGTCTGCGGCATGGCTCTGCGCCGTTTCCGCGGCGCCGGCTTCACACTGCCGGCGATCGCATGCGCGATCTTCGGACTCATTCAGCTCGATCAATTCGTGATGGTGATGCGGAGCGTCCTCGCGCGACCAGCGCCGCTGCCGCTGCTGACGATCGGCATCTCCGAGCTCGCCGGCAGCGCCGTCGTGGCTCTCGGCGCCGTGCTCATCGTGCTGGAGGATCAGCGCGAAGCGACGGCCGTGCAGTCGTCGCAGGTCGAACAACTCGCCTATTACGATACACTTACGGGCCTGCCGAACCGCTCACTTTTCGGCGACCGCCTCAGCGTCGCCCTCGGCCACGCGAGCCGGCATCGATACAAACTCGCGATCCTGTTTCTCGATGTCGACCGCTTCAAACAGATCAACGACTCGCTCGGCCACACCGTCGGCGATCGCCTGCTGAAGATCGTGTCGACGCGCATCCGCAGCGCGATCCGCGAAGAGGACACCGTCGCGCGATTCGGCGGCGACGAGTTCACCGTCCTCATCCACATCATCGGCAAGATCGAGGATGCCGGGAAAATCGCGCAGAAGATTCTCGACGCCCTGAAGACGGCGATCACGATCGACGAACGCGACTTCGTCGTCACGAGCAGCATCGGCATCTCCGTCTACCCGCTCGACGGCGCGGACGGCGAGACGTTGATCCGCAACGCCGACGCGGCGATGTACCGGGCCAAGGACATGGGACGCAACACGTACCAGTTCTACGCCGCGACGATGAACCACAAGGCGCTCGAGGCGCTCGAAGTCGAGAACGGCCTCCGCCGCGCGCTCGCGAACAACGAGTTCGTCCTCTACTACCAGCCGCTCGTCGACATCTCCACGGCGAGCGTGTTCGGACTCGAGGCGCTGATCCGCTGGCAGCATCCTGAGCTCGGCCTGCTCCGGCCCGACAAGTTCATCCCTGCCGCCGAGCAGTCCGGGCTCATCATCGCCATCGGCCGCTGGGTGCTCCACGAGGCCTGCAAACAGGCGGCGGACTGGCACCGCCGCGGCCACAAAATGGTCATGGCCGTGAATCTGTCCGGACGGCAGTTCAGCGACCCCGACCTGATCCAGCACGTGCAGGACGCGCTGGAGAACTCCGGCCTCAAGCCCGAGTGCCTGGAGCTGGAGATCACCGAAGGCTATGCGATGCACGATGTGCAGAAGGCGATACAGACTCTGCGTCAGTTGAAGACTCTTGGCGTGCGCATTGCCATAGACGATTTTGGTACAGGTTATTCGTGCCTTAGTTACTTAAAGCAGTTCCCGATCGACACACTCAAGCTCGATGGCTCATTCGTGCGCGACCTCGGTGCTCCGGAGGACGCGCAGATCGCGCTCGGTGTGATTGCGTTAGCACACAGTTTGAAACTCAAGGTGATCGCCGAGGGGGTAGAGACGATCAGCCAGCTTGCGTTTCTGCGCGAGCATTCTTGTGATCGTCTGCAGGGATATCTGTTCAGCCGGCCGATGCCGCCGGCGAATTTCGATCGTTTCATGAATCAGAAAGACGTACTGCGATTCGCGAGATCGCACTGATGAGACTGCATGGCTGAAAGCCAGACGTGGCTCATCGTTTTGACCGCGTTCGGCTTCGTCGCCGCGATTTTCTTCGCGTGGCTGCTCCTGCGCGAACGGAAGCGCTACATCGCTCAGGCCGCCGAGGTGAAGCGGCTCGCCTTTCATGACGTGCTGACGGATCTGCCGAACAGGCTGCTGTTCATGGACCGGGCCGCGATCGCGTTCGCGCACGCGCGCCGCGGCGGGACGAACGTCGGCGTCGCCTTCCTGGACGTCGACCGCTTCAAGTTCGTCAACGATTCGTACGGGCACCACGTCGGCGATGAGGTTCTGCGCAGCGTCGCTTCGCGCCTGCGCGAGTGTCTGCGCGAGGAAGACACGGTCGCGCGGATCGGTGGCGATGAATTCACGCTGATCCTGGCCGGGCTGAAGACGAACGACGATGTCGTGAAGGTCGCCTCGAAGCTGCTCGATGTCTTCCGCCGCCCGATGCGCGTCGGCGGCCGCGAGATCGTGATCAACGCGAGCTTCGGCATCAGCATGTACCCGGAGGACGGCACCGACGCGGAGACGCTGATGCGCTACGCCGATGCGGCGATGTACCGCGCCAAACAGCGCGGCGGCGACACGTTCGAGATGTACACCTCTTCGCTCAACGTGCATGCGGCCGAGGAGATGAGGCTGGAGGCGCGGCTGAGGATCGCGATCGCGCGGCATGAGTTCGTTCTCTACTATCAGCCGCGGTTCGACAGCGCCGCCGATCGAGTCGTCGCGTTCGAAGCGCTGCTGCGCTGGAACGATCCCGACCGCGGCCTGGTCGGCCCGAGCCAGTTCATTCACGCCGCCGAGATCTCCGGGCTCATCGTGCCGATCGGCAACTGGGTCCTGCGCACCGCGTGCGCGCAGGCGAGAAAATGGCACATGGAAGGCGGACGCGATCTCGCCGTCTCCGTGAACCTCTCCGCACGGCAGTTTCATCGCGCCGACCTCGGCGCCACCGTGCGCGATGCCTTGCGGAAGGCCGAGCTCGAAGCGAAGTTCCTCGAGCTCGAGATCGATGAGAGCTGCGTCATGAACAACGCCGACGCCGCGATGCGCATCCTGCGCGAGCTGAAGTCGATCGGCGTGTGCGTGGTGATCGCGCACTTCGGCGCCGGCTACTCGTCGCTGCGCGATCTGCGCCGGATGCCGATCGACGGGCTGAAACTCGACCGCTCGTTCCTGGTCCCGAATGGCACCGACAACCGCCCGCTCGCCGCCGCCGCCTTCGGCATGGCGCGCGCGCTGCGGTTGAAGGTGATGGGCGAGGGTGTTGAGACGCAGGAGGCCGCCGACTTCCTCCATTCGCAGGCCTGCGACGAGTTCCAGGGCTTCCTGTTCAGCGCCCCGATTCCGCCGGCCGAGTGCGACCGGTTCATCCACGTCGAGCCGTCGGGTGGAGCAGCGGGCTTCAGGCCGCCGGCGCATCCAAACTAGACGCCCCTCATCCGCCGCTTCGCGGCACCTTCTCCCCGCTTCGCCGGGGCGAAGGGGGATTTCACTACGCGGCCGCTCTTCATGACGAACACCACGTGCTCGAGCGCGCCAATGTCGCGCAGCGGATCTCCGTCGACCGCGACGAGATCGGCCTCGAGTCCCGGCGCGATCGCGCCGACGCGATCGCCGAGCCGCAGCGATTCCGCTGACAGCGACGTCGCCGATGTGATCGCCGCCATCGGATCCTGACCGCCTGTGCGTACGCGATACTCGAGCTCCTGCAGATTGCGACCGTGCGAGCCGGCGACCGCGTCGGTGCCGAAGATCATCTTCAGCGCCTTCGTCTTCAATCCCATCTTGAAGACGTTCAGCGCT
>DASWBH010000045.1:0-4269 GCA_036390755.1 Thermoanaerobaculia bacterium | reverse complement strand
TGTTTCGGCGGGCATGTCGACGAAGTCGGCGTTGACGACGCCCTGCGGCGCTCGCCCGATGCGCCGCGTGTAGAAGAGGCTTGGTGCGAAGTAGAAGTTGAAATGGCTCGGCGCCGGCGTGTCGCCGAACTGGAAGATGTTCAGCCCTTCGGTGAAGAACGGGCGCTTCTCCGGATAGAACGTCTCGAACTGGCTGAGGTTGACGACGGCGGGATCGACTTCGACCTGACCGAAGTCCGGATTCAGCGTGCCGGTCAGCGTAAGGCTCGACGTCAGCGCGTACTTGAGGTCGACACCACCGTTCGCCCGCGCAGCGCTGCGTGAGACGAGAGGATCGTTCGGATCGACGCGCGTGCGCAGGTCCGATCGCGCCACGGTGTACGGCACGACCTCCACCGGACGGCCCCGGTGAATGCCTTCCAGTCCGATGATGTCGGCGAAGTGCGCCACGAATCCGTTCTGTCCCTTCGGCGTGTTGACGATGCGCACCCACTCGTTGTTGCGCACGGTCCGCCGCGTGATGTTGATGCCCCACACGTGCACGGGTTTTTCCGGAAATCGCAGTTGCGAGAACGGGATGCGCACTTCGAGCGTCCAGCCGGCGCCGGGAATGACCTTCGTCGCCGACTCCCAGACGCCGTCCCAGCTCCCGTCTTCGCCGATGTCGTTGTAGAGGACGGTGTCGACCTGCACGTTATCCGGCGTCACCGTGAAGGCATTGCCTGAGAGGCGGTCGAGCTGCGGGTCGAGGTTGATGGAAATGAAGTCGCTGTTGTTGAACGTGTCGCGGCGCGCGAGGAGCGACGTCGGCTTCGCCGGATCATCCATCTTCATCCCGAAGTAGATCGCCGCGTCGTCGTACACGATGCGAACCGAGGTGCGCATGGTGGGCGGCTTCGTGTCGTCGGGATCGTGCTGCGTGAAGTCGGTGAACTCCGGAGCGCTCTGCCACGCCGCGTCGGACAGATCGCCGTCGATCGCCGGGGGCGTCGTCACGCGCACCGCGCGCACGACCGGATGTTCCGGCCAGTTCGCGGCCTGCAAACCTGTCGCGGCGAGCAGGATGAGAAAGGCCCGTTTCATGTGCCCCGAAATCCTTGCACGAAACGTTCGCGGCCGCGAAAGACCGTAACACTTCTCTACAATTGAGTCACCGGAAAGGAGATCCTCATGACCGCACTCGGTGCGCTCTGGCTTTCTGTCCTCCTGTCGTCCGTATTCGTGTTCCTCCTCAGCTCGATCGTCCACATGCTGCCGCTCTGGCATCAGAACGACTATCCGCTCTACCCCGGTCAGGACCGTGTGCTCGACGCGCTGCGGCCGCTGGCGATCCCGCGCGGCGACTACCTGTTCCCGCGGCCGTCGAGCCGCGCGGAGATGAAGTCGCCGGAGTTCATCGAGAAGACGAAGCAGGGACCGGTCGTGATCATGACGGTGATTCCGCACGGACCGCTCGGCATGGGCAGGGCGCTCGCCCTCTGGTTCGTCTACATCGTGGTCGTGAACTTCTGCGCCGCGTACATCGCGAGCCGCGCCCTCGCGCCCGGCGCGCCCTACCTCGCCGTCTTCCGCTTCGCCGGCACGACCGCATTCTTCGCCTATTCGCTCGCGCTGTGGCAGATGTCGATCTGGTATGGCCGCGCGTGGAGCACGACGATCAAGGCGACCGTCGACGGACTGATTTACGGATGCGTCGTGGCGGGGACGTTCGGGTGGCTGTGGCCGAGGTGAGGGACCGAGTTCGCATCTGGTAGCTGTCTCCTCCCTCTCCCGCGCCGCGGGAGAGGGTGGCGCGAAGCGCCGGGTGAGGGTTGTTCGTTACGGCCTCACCGCTCTCCTCTTCGGCCGCGGAACGTTCACCTGCAACGCGGTCCTCGTGGCGTTGAACGTCGCCACATCCGAATTCGAGTCCTGCAGGTTTCCCGTTACCGAATTCCCGTTGAACGACAACACCACGTTCAGCGTCAGGCCGGCGAATGGCGCGAGGACGTTCAGCGTGTTGTTCGCGACCGAGCCGTATACCGGCAGGGTCTCATCGCCGATGTCGATCACCGCGCAGTTCCCGATTCCGTCAGAGGTCACGCTCTCGGCGTTGTGAAACGTGAGCCAGCCCGCGACGTCGCTGCCGCCCTGCACGATCGTCAGCGTCGCCGGTCCGGAGAAGGTCAGCGACGACGCGTTCGCGCACGTGAACAGCAGGTTGTCTTGTTCCGTGTACGAGCCTTCATACGTTCCGCCGAGATCGGAGGCGGGAGCGCTCGTCGACGACTGCGTAAGCGTGAACGTGCCTGTGGTGTTGGTCAGGCTCGCGCCGGTCACGTTGCCGTTCATCGAGGTGCTGCTGATCGTCGCCGTGATCGGAAAATCGAACAGGCCGGAAGGATCGAAGACGCCGCCGGTGAACGTTGATCCCGATACGGTTCCGGAGACCGCCATCGTCTGCGTGAGCGTGGTGATCTTCGAACAGTTCTGATCATAGAGCGGCACGTCCTGCATCGTCACGACACCGCCGGCGTTCGATCCCGATTGCGTGAGCGCGAGCCTGAGCGGGCCGCTGTAGACCTGCGTCCCGCCGTTCGTGCACCGGTCGGTGAAGTTGTAGGTGCCCGACCACGTGCCGGTCGCGTTCACCGCGACCGCGTCGCCGGTCGCGCGCGTGAACGTGAGGGAACCGCTGCCGCCGGCGTTGTCCGTCCATTGCGCAGTGATCGTGTTCCCATTGATCGTGCCGCTGATGACCGTGCCATTCGGATCGTTCGGCGTGCTGAACGTAATGGTCGAGCCGCTGACGGCGCCGACGATCGCGGTGGCCAGCTCGGCCGTTCCCGCCGTACACGTACTGGTGAAGTTCAGAAAGTTCACGAGATCGAGCCGGCCGGAAATCGACGTGCCCGTCTCGAGAAGCGTCATCGCCGCGCCGCCGCTCGCGCTGAACGTCTTCCCTGGGCACGAGCTCAACTGCACGCTGAAGTCATAGGTCCCGCTCCAGTTACCTGTTGCGCCAGTTTGCGCGAATGCAGGAATCGCAAAGAAGAAGAGAGCGAACAGCGTACCGAGCTTGATCATGGCGGACATTCGACATCCCGAAGGGAGGGAATGTTACTTCTGCGGAGCTGCGCGTCGAGCGACAATGAAAGAAACATGGCCCGAGGAACCAAACGCTCTCGCCGCGCTCAGAACGCCGCCGGCCGCCCCTCCATCTTCTTCATCGTCGCGCTGGCGATCGGCGTCGCGTTCCTGGCCTGGATCTTCATCCAGATGCTGAGGAATCCTGCGCGGCAGCAGGCGCCGCCGCGCAGGAGCTTATCCATGATGATTACGCGCGAACTTCAGGCTGTCGCGGACGCTCCACCTTCTCGTCCTTCTGTGGTTCGCCCTTGACCGGAATCTTTGGCGTGCCGCCGCCCGCGACACGCGCGCCGGCGCGACGTGCGGCAACGGCATCCTTCAGCCGCGCACCGAATTCCGCGTCGGCGCGCCGGAAGTTCTCGATCGAGCGCTCGATGACATCCGTGCGGCTGACCAGCGAGAGCGAGCCGGCGATGTTGTCGATCAACCGGCGCCGCGCGTCGTCGGGCATCACGCGATACAGCGCGCCGGCCTGCACGAAGTCGTCATCGTCCGCATGTTTGATCAGGCCGAGTCGTCCGATCGAACCGGACGCGTCGTAGCCGGCTTGCTCGGACACATCCGTCTGCGCAGGACCGTCATAGCTGTTCGGCTCGTAATTCTTTGCGCGTCCGGCGTTGTCGTCGAAGCGCATCGCGCCGTCGCGTCCGTAGTTGCGCGCCTCCACGCCCTTCGCCGCGTTGATCGGCAGCCGCGTGTGGTTGATGCCGAGGCGGTAGCGGTGGGCGTCGCCGTAGCTGAAGAGCCGGGCCTGCAGCATCGGGTCGGGCGACGGGCCGATGCCCGGCACGAAGTTCGACGGATCGAACGCGGCCTGCTCCGTCTCCGCGAAATAGTTGTCGGGCACGCGATTGAGCACCATGCGTCCGATCGTGATCAGCGGGTAATCCTTGTTCGGCCATACCTTCGTCACGTCGAACGGATTGAAGCGGTACGACGCCGCGTCCTTCTCCGGCATGACCTGCACCTTCAGCGTCCACGACGGGAACTCGCCGCGCGCGATCGCGTCGTACAGCTCCTTGTGCAGGTAGTGCGAGTCCTTGCCGCCGATCATCTCGGCCTGCTCGCTCGTGAGGCAGCGGATTCCCTGATCGGTCTTGAAGTGGAACTTGACCCAGAATCGCTCGCCGTTCGCATTGA
>DASWBH010000044.1:0-12753 GCA_036390755.1 Thermoanaerobaculia bacterium | reverse complement strand
CGCAGCGGCAGATCGTCGTCGATGACCAGGACGCGCTTGCGATCGACATCCGCGATCCGCTTGGCGCGGCCGAGTTTCTGTGTCGGGACCTCGGTCATGGCGCTGAACATTCTGCCACTGCTGAGCGCGTCGATGCAGAAGGCGATCCAGCTTCAGAACAGGTCGCCGTCGCCCATCGTGTAGTACAGCGACTCGGCGATCCGCGCCGGTGCTTCGCCGTCCACAAATGGAACACACATGACGCCGAGGTCCTGCGGTTCACGATGTCGTTCGAAGCGCAGCGAGTCGATGAGCTCGGCCATCCAGCGCGGACGCGGCGGACACCACATCTCGATCGCGGCCGCCGGAAACTGCGTGACCAGGTGCCGCAGCGCCGCGCCGAAAACCTCGGCGTGATCGGGATCGAGGAGCAGATCGCCGATCGTGATCCGATCGTCGCGAAGGCGAAAGACCAGCCAACCGGCCAGCCGGTGCCACTTGCGCATCGCAACGACGATATACGGAGCGCCGGGCCGCGCGAAGTAGCGCCACGAAACGTACCTCGCATCGCGACGAACGAGAAAACCGTAGTGGCGCGACACGCGAGCGAAGAGCTCGTCCCACTCCACCGATGTTTCGCGGACCAGTTGAAACCCGATTCCGCGCGCGTAGCGCTCCAGCCGCGAGAGCCCCCGCAGCGGATCCTTTTGGAGGTCGCGCAAACGGTACGCGACGCTCTCCACGCGCGTGCTGCGAAGAAAACGCAGCGAGAACCTCTGGATGTTGTCGACGTTGAAGCCGTAGTTGAACGCAATCCGCCCTTCACAGAAGGTCTCGTAAAAGTGCAGAGCGGTCCGGCCGAGGATGCTCGTGGGGCCGCGGCCGATGTGGCGGACGGAGCGGTCCGTCATCGTGTCGCCGATCTGGTGCGCGAGCACGTCGCGCCCGTCGCGAACGAATGCGACCGGATATCCGGCATAGTGGCCGACGAGTGAGTCGTTTGCGTCAAACGCAACGCTGATATGTTCCGCTCCGTAGGGATCATCCTCGTACTTCCACCGCCACTGCTCGGGAGTTTGCGTCGAGTGAAAAGAGCGCGCGAAGAGATCGAGGATCGCTGTCTCGTCGCCGCGCTGGAAGCGCCGGACAGCGAAGCGCCCCGCGGCGTCAGCGGGCATGCGTCGGTTCGACCGAGCGGATCGCGCGGACGTTCACCGGGGTGCCGGCGCGGCGTCTCGCGACGATGCGGATCGAGCCGGAGCTGACGAGCAGCGGGTCAGGAAGAACCGGCAGCACCGTGCGGGCGATGCTCCAGACGAAATTCGCGCGGTTCGCCAGCCAGTGGCGGAGGAACTTGTGATCGCGATATTCGAAGTCCGGTCCGATGTGCGCGATCTCGAAGCCGGAATTCTCGAGCAGCTCGATGAGCGCCGAGCGCGAGTAGAGGATCAGATGCGTGCGGAAGTTGTGCGGCAACTGATTGCGCTCCGTCAGCAGATAGAGCACCCCTTCGGTGTCGAACGTGGTCAGGAAGAGAACGCCGCCGGGCTTCATCAGATCCTTGATGCGCGCCAGCGCGTCATGCGGATCGGGCATGTTCTCGAACACGTGGAAGAGCGTGATCGCGTCGAACGCCGGCCCCGTGTTGACGAAGTTCGCCAGAGTCGCGCAGTAGACCTCGAGGCCGCGCCCGCGCGCGTGGCGCGCCACTGTCGCAGCGGGATCGATTCCCACGTACTCGTAGTCCCGGACCGCGGCGAGCCCGAATGAGCCGTCGCGAACCCCGATCTCGAGCAGGCGCGCTCGCGCCGTGAGGCGCTTGCGGATGATCGAGATCCGCCGCGCACTGGTGCGCTCGCGCGCCGTCTCCGAGTGCGGCTCTTCGACCGGGTCGTTCGACGGAGCATGCGGACGAAGGACGCGCCGGACCGGATGCGTGTCGTCGCCATCCGTGAATTGATTCAGGTAACGGCATTTGCATCGGCCGCAGGCGCGGATCACGTTCCCCGGCACCTGCGCGAACGTCCACACTTCGTTCGAGAAACACACGGGGCATCGCCGCGCCGCCCGGTAGCCCATCTTCCGGTCCGTCAGCCGGATCTTCATCGCGGCGAGCGCACCGCTCGTCGTCGCGAAGGCGGGCCCGTGGCTCGGGCCCGGCTCGACGGCTAATCGCTCCACGCGGAAACCGTACTTGTTGACGAGGTACGCGATCTCGAGATCGCACGTCGCGCCCTCGAGCTTCGTCTCCGACAAGACCAGCTTCGCCGCCGTCGACGAGAACGCCTTCAGACGCAGCAGCGGATCGGGCAACACATCGACGAGCAGCCAGCGGAGAAGTGCCGGCGAGCGATGCCGGCCGTCGCGCGCCGTCGTCCCGAACACGACCTCGGTCGCGCCGGAGTCGATCATCGCGACGGCATCGCCGATCGCGCTGACCGGATACGGCAGCGACGGGTCCACGATGACGATGACGCTGCCGGTCGCATCCGACACACCCTTCCGCACCGACGCGCCGTAGGTTGTGGCCTCGGCCGTGATGATCTCGAAGGTGAAGCCGGTCGTCTCGAGATAACGCTCGATGGCCTCGCGCGTCGCCGAGACGGACGTCGTGCCGGTGAGCGGCACCAGCACGGAGACGCTGGTCGAGCCGGTCATATCCCGTCCATTCTAATCAACTCTTGTAACGAGCGTAGGTTGCGAGCACGCGCCGCGTCGGAGGGTCGATCACGCGCAGGTAAAGCACCGGGGAGCGGTACGCGCTCCAGACCTCCGGCGGGATGTCGACCGCAGCAGATGTCGGGAAGTGCCCGGCGGCGGTTTCGAACGAAGGCAGCGGCGACGCTTCCACGAGCGCGCGCGGCGGCACGTCGAGCGGACCGTTCACGCGCTGAGGATCGGGCGACGGTCGCGGCCGCTCGATCGCTTTTGCGAGACGAGCGAGTGTGCGGCCGTGCCATTTCTCGAGGTAGCGCATCTCGGAATCGGCGTACGCGGCGGCGGCGCGCTCGCTCTCGCTGCCCGCGCTCTGGTTAAAGATGTGGCGGCAGCGCGCGGACGGCACATACGCGATCCGCTTTCCGCGCTTTGTCATGCGGCGCAGGAAATCGTTTTCCTCGAAGTACAGCGGAAACCGCTCGTCGAAACCGCCGATCGCGTCGAAGTCTGCGGCGCGAATCGCCATCACGGCGCCGGAGATCGCACGCGTCTCGACGGTCCAGGTCGCCGACCAGAAGTGAAGTCGTGCGGCGATCCGCCGGCGATCCCGACGTCGCGCTAACCATGCACTGCGCGAAGCGATTGCCTCGCCGAGTTTCTCCCGTGAGGTGTGGAGCTCGCTCGGCGGGAGCATCCACTTCATCGCGTCATCCCAGAAGAGCGCCGGTCCGGCGACAGCGGCGCGATCGAGCTCGCCCGCGAGCTTGTCGATCGAAGCCGGGCTGAACACCACATCGGCGTTCGCAACGACGATCACCTCGCCGCGACAGCGCGCGCGCCCCGCGTTGATTGCGCCTGCATAACCGAGATTGCGGTCGGGTGTGAGGAGGACATCCGAATGACCGCGCAGGCGATCGGCCTCGGACGCGTCAACGCTGTTGTCGACGACGACGACCTGAAGCTCGCCGTCCGTTGCGGCACGTGCAGAGCGAATCGCATCGATCGCCAGCGGCGCGGAGCGATAGTTGATGACGAGCAGCGAGATCATCGCGCGGCGGGAGCCGCTGCGGCGGACTGCACGCCCGTGCGCTCCCATCGATGGCGCACGGAGATCAGGCCGATCTCCCACCGATCGCCGGCAATGGAGAACGCCGGCCGCACGTCGTGCCGGTCGAACACGGTCATCGCGTTCTCGTCGCCGACATACGCGATCACGCTGTAGTCGCCGCGGAGCAGCGGCACGCTCATCAGCTGCAGCCGAACGTCGTATTCGGATGCGCCGGAAAGCGGTGGCAACCCGTCCTCGTGCGTTCCGATCGCGAAGCACTGCAGGTCGTCGGCGCTACGGTCGACGCCGACGATCAGATGGATGGCCTGTTCCGGATCGTCGGAATGAATGCGCAGCCGGACGACCACGTCGTCTCCGTGTGCGAACGTCGCGCGCTCGGCACCGGCCGCGTCGCAAACGGTGATCGACGAGATCCTCACGGGTGACGGCGCTCGCTCGGCGGCGGCGTCGCCCGCAGCGGGATGCTCCCGATCCTTCTGGAGCAGGAACGTCTCGTAATCGTGCACCACGTCGGTCGAAGGACCGAACCGCACGGCGCGGCCGTGGTCCAGCCAGAGCGTCCGCCGGCAGATCGCGTTGATGTAGTAGAGCGCGTGGGAGCAGAACAGGATCGTCTTGCCGCGCTCCTGGAAGTCGCGGATCTTGTCCATGCACTTCTTCTGAAAATGACCGTCGCCGACGGCGAGCGCTTCATCGATCACGAGAATCTCCGGATCGACGTTCACGGCAACGGAGAACGCGAGGCGCATGTACATGCCGGACGAATAGGTTTTCACCGGCCGTTCGATGAAGTCGCCGAGCTCCGAGAACTCGAGGATTGCCGGGAGGCGCTGCTTCACCTCGTCGGCCGTCAGCCCGAGGATGGCGGCGTTGAGGGCGGCGTTGTCGCGTCCGGAGAATTCGGGATGAAAGCCGGTGCCCAGCTCGAGGATCGAGGCGATCGTCCCGTGCGTTTCGATCTTCCCCGACGTTGGCCGCGTGACGCCGCACAGCAGCTTCAGAAGCGTGCTCTTGCCGGCGCCGTTCTGTCCGATGACGCCCACGGTCTCACCGCGCTGGACGTCGAACGACACATCCTCCAGCGCAGGGAATGACGTGTGGCGCGCGCGTCGCGTCACCATCTCGATCAGCCGGTCGGCAGGACGGCGATAGACGTCGTAGTGCTTCGAAACGTTCGCGGCGCGAACGGCGGCTTCCATCGGCGTCATTGTAGGTGCAAAAACGAAGTGGCGGGCCGAAGCCCGCCACTGTCAGGAGAGCGATCGTCGGGCGACGTCAGTGCTTGCCGCCGCGTACCGCGCGGCGTCTGTCACTCACCGTGACCGTGACCGTCTTCGGCGGCCCGAGCAGGACGTTCGATGCGTCGAAGACCTTGAGCGTCACGTTGAACTTGCCCGACGTCTTGTACGCGTAGCTGACCGATTTGTCAGCCGTGGTGAACGGTGTTCCACCGGTTTCGCCGAAGTCCCACGTGTACGATGCGGCCTTGCCGGCGTTTGCCTCATCCACGATCGCGGTGAACTTGAACTGCTGCGGCGAGCTGCCCGACTCGAACGCGATGTCGATCTGCGCGTCACCCTGGCCGGGGTTGCCGCTGATCGCGACCGGCTGCACGAGCGTGACGGTCTGCTGCCCGTTGCTGACGGTGCACTTCACGTTGAACGTGGCTCCGCCGGACGGGAACTGGTGAACGACGTCGCGCGTGCTCGCGTGCGGCGAGCCGTCGCCGAAGTCCCAGTCGAAACTGTGATTCGCGCAGCCGATGTCATACGGGAAGCTCTGCTGAACGGTGAAACTCAGCGATTCGCCGGCGGCGCAGGCGGAGTTCGACAGCGGACCGCAGGTGTGGCTCGGATTGAAGTAGTCGATGAACAGCGAGACGTTCGCCGAGATCGTCTGGCACGAGCCGGGGTTATCGGAGGTGTTGACGACGACCGTCTTCTGCACCGGCTGCATCACGCTGTTGGTAATCGTCACCGTGACGAGGTGCGAGCCGGTCGCCGAGAAGCTGTGCGTGGTCTGCGGACCGCTGGCGGTGCCGTCCGGGAACACCCACGCAAACGTGTTCGTCGGGCATGAGCCGGTCGTGTCGACGATGAAGGAGAGCGTTTCGCCGTTCTTGCACGTCGAGTTCGTCGCGCTGCTGCAGCCGCTGCCGCCCGCCGCGGCCGAATAGCGGAGGCTGAAGTTGCTCGAGTTGAGGGCGCACCGGTCGGGTGGTGGCGGGGGCGGCGGGGGCGGAGGCGTGTTGCCGACGCGGACTGATCCGCTGTAACTCTGCGTGGCGGCTCCGTTGAACACCGTCAACGTGACCGTATATGTGCCGTTGACCGCATACGCATGCGGTGCAGCACCGAACCCGTCAGCCGACGTCTGCCCCGTTACCGCGGGCTGACCGTCGCCAAACGTCCAGGTAAATGTGTGGGCGGCGCACAGCGGGTCGTAGCCGTCGTTGAATCCCAGCGGCGAGCCGGCGAAGAACGAGATCGTTTCGCCCGCCGTACATGCCGTACCGACTCCGCATCCGCTCGTGGTGCCCGCGTACCCAACGGTCCAGGCGTTCGGCGTGAGAGGCTTGCAGCTGATGACTGGAGTCGTCACGGTGATCGGCTGCGAGGTCTTCGTGGCGACGCCGACGGGGTTGTTGACCGTCAGCTGAATGGTGAACGTCCCTCGCGCCATGAACGCGAGGTTGAGGGTCTTCTGAGTCAGCGGCACCGCTGTGTAATCGGTGCCTGGCGTTGCAGGTTGACCGAGCGAATTGAGCACCTGCCACGCAAACGTCCAGCCATCAGCGACAGGATCGACTCCGCTGGCCGAGCTGGCGGTAAACGAGCACGGGGCGTTCGCGCATACGCCCGTCGGAACGAGGTCCACCGGGTCCGGGCCGTTGAGCGGCGAGCTCACCGCGGTGCTCGTCTGAGTCGTACACCCGAGAAGCGGAGTGGCCGACGTGAGCGTCAACTGGACGCGCAGGTTGCGCTGCGTTCCGAACAAGCTCTTGGGAACGCCGAGTGGTAGAACCGGTAAAGCGGAGGGAGTGGTCACTCCTGTGGTCGGAGTGAAGGGCACTGATCCGCCGTTTGCGTCGATGACGCTCCATTGATACGTGATGCCGGTTCTGTCGGCGAACCGCGAAGCGTCGTTGAACGTGATCGCCGAGGCGTTGCTCGAAGCAAGCGTCAGAGCGGCCGCGAACGGCTGCACCGTGTATCCTAGGTTCAGCGCCACCGGAAAGTCGACGACACCTGTGGGACCGGGGATCGTGGCCAGGGCCGCACCCGTTCCGGAATACGGGCCATAGTGCGCGGTGAAGGCAAGCGTGTGCGCTCCGCACTGGCCAACCGGCTGCAGGATCGGCTGACCGCTCGTGGGATCGACCGGGGTGAGCTTGTTGGAGACGCCGTCGATGTTCCAATCGACGAAGTGGCTTTCGCCGCGGCCGTCCGATGCATCGACGAACGAGTCGCCGACGACGATTGGCGCCGGTGAGCTCGCGTTCGGCTGCGTGAAGATCAGCGACGCGGCCGTCTGACCGGCAATCTTGAAGGCCACCGTCGGCATCGTCAGTGCGATGGGGATTGTGCCCTTGATCGCCGGATTCGCGAGCGCGTTCGTGGCGACGGTCTTGGTGTTGATCTTTGCCGGCGTCAGGTTCGAATACTGGAGCGGCGGTACGGGCGTGAGCTGGCCCGCCGGAAGCTGAATCGTGTTCGCGATCCCCGACTCCGGGTTACCGAAGTCCCAGGACAGCGTGGTGGCCGTCGCATCGGTCGAGGTGCCCACGAACTGCAATGGGTCACCATAGAAAATCTTCGCGTTGCGATCGGCGGGCGTATTCGGATTGACCGTGCCGACCTGCGTCTTGGTAATGGCAACCGTCGGACCGGCTGGAAGTTCGTAGACGTCGCCCAGACCGTAGTCGCAGATGATCAGGTAGATCCGTCCGCCATTCGCGCGCGCAACGACACCGTCCTGCAGATTGCTGATGAACGGCTTCACGTAGGTGGCGGGTGGAAGGATCGGCGGCGATGAATAGTAGTTGCGGAAGTAGCTGGTGTACTGCGTCTGCGGCGCAGGAACCGATGCGATGGCGATCGCGGTCGGTGTGCCGTTGCTCAACCGGAACACGCGCGCGTCCCAGGCGCCGCCGCTGTCGGTGCCGGAGATCGTGATGAACCCGGCGCCGACCTGGATGCTCGAAACCGAGAGTGAAACCCCGGCCGGATCCTCGCGGCGCGTGTATCCGCCCGTGCCGGTCGGCGTGTAGGTGATGATCGACAAGCCGTTCGGCCCGACTTTCGACGTATAGAACGCCGAGCCGTCGCTGCTCGCGCCGCGGCAGCCCGCCTCGGTCGCGAGCGGTTGCCCGCCGGCTGCGAGCTGATCGGCGGTATAGATGCTGAAGGTCCCCGCCGCATCGGTTGCGCCAACGACCGTCTGATCCGAATTCTTGGCGAACCACTGCAGGGGGATGGGCATCGTGCGCATGAACACGGGCGCCTTGCGGTTCGTCACGTCCCATACCGAGGATGAGTTGCCGGAGACGAAGGCGTACTGCCTCGAGCCCTTCGCCGTGCCGATGGCGAACGGCGACTTCGAGTTCACGTTTCCGATCACCTGCGACTGCGTGGTCATGAAGCCGGCGCTGCCGGTGGTCAGGTTGTCCTTGACGATGCCCCACCCGAAGATCGTCGCTGCGATGTAGACGTAGCCCTGATCGTCGACGTCGAAGGCGACGATGCGATCCTGGCCGTCCTGTTTGGGCGTCTGCCAGCACGTGGGGGAGGTCGAGGTCCCGGGACAGGTCGCGGACGTGAACTCCGGCGCGAACCACTCGTCCCACTTGAGGAACGTCTCGACCTGGCCGGCCGGTCTGGCGTTGCTCGGTTTGACAGGCACCGCGGTGCTCGGGAGGAGAGCCTCGCCGCTCTCGAGCCGCTGGAAGAAGAGATCTTTGTTGTAAGCGAAGACTGAGCTGCCCACCCGGATGTACACGCGGTTCAACGCGTCACTGACCTGAACCTCGGCGGCCCGGCCGGTGCGGAAGGTGCCCTGGAAGTCGGTCGTGTTGTCGGAGTCGAGGAACCGTCCCAGGAACGTCATCCCCGGGCCGTACCCGACCGTCAAAGCATCTGGAAGCACGCCCGTGCAGCCGGCACACGGCACCGGAGTATTCGGGGTCTTAGCGGGCTTGGCCCAATTCTGCCCGTATGCGGAGAACGCGAGCGCGAACACGAAAACGAAGCCCGAGATCCTTCGAAGAGTCTGGGTCACTTGTCTTTCTCTCCCCTGCCCATCATTTGTCTGGTATCCGATTGCGGCGACCGTGACGAGGTTTTGGAACGACACCTATAACTTTATTTTACAGTACGAAAAGTCCCGACGGCACAAAAAAAGCGGGCCGGTTTCCCGGCCCGCTTCAAAGCTGACTGCTTTGATGGAAACTACATTACGGCGTCGTGTTGGTCGCGGCTCCGTTCGGGGTGCAGACTGCGCAACCCGCCGTCGCGGCGAAGTTGTTCGAAAGGGTGCCAATGAGAGCGCCACCAGCAGGTCCGATCGGAGCGACGTCAGAGCCAGCCGCCGCCGGGTTGCAACCGTTGCCGAGCTGCGTGGCGTCGAAGTCAACACCGAAGCGGCCTTCAGCGAACATCTGAACGATGACCCAGTTCTGGCTGACGTCGCGGGTCGTCGCCAAAGAGCCGAAGCCCGGGCGCGCCGCGCTGTACAGAGTCGTGGAGCCAGCCTGCAGGTCGCCACCGTTGTTGAGGTTCATGTACATCCAGCCGCCGGCATCCGTGGTGATGATTTGCGGGAAGATCGCGCCCGTGGCGACCGCAACGAGCTCGGTCTCACGAGTGCTCGGCTGACTCGGCGTGAACGGCGAGAACGTCTGACCACCCGAAACGACGGCTGCGTTTTCACGCTCGTCGAAGCGGACGATTTCCGTCAGAGGAATGGTGTCGTTGGCCACAAAGTCAACGCAAGCTGCGCCAGCGCCCGTCAAACCTTCACGCCAGATCTTGTACTGCGTGTCGAAGATAGCGGCGGTGCCGGAGATCCAGCGCGCGGCAAACGTCGAGGGCAGCGGCTGACGGCGGTCGACCGTACGGGTGTTTGCGCCCAGCGTGTAGCGATCATAGAAGGTGAACGGCAGGTTCGTGCCCGGCACGCTGCCCGCAGCGCCACCCTCAGGAATCGCGCGGATGTGGACCATCGGGTTGCCGCCGGCGAAGTTGCCGGTCGCCGTGTTCTGGTTCACATCGAAGTAGTCGCCGGTGAGGACGTTATCAAAGAGGATGAACGTCGTGAAGTACGCCGGCGAGGTCGGCAGCGAGGTATTGCAATCGGCGTTGACGTCGATCGTCACATAGCCAACCGCCGTGTTCGCGCCGTGGTTCGAACCGACCTGAGTGCCCGGGCAGACGGCCGTGGTGCCAGTGGCCGTACCGGTGCTCAGAGCAGCGCGAATGTCAGCAACCGCAGCGGGCGGGAGCTGGCCCGGCAGACGGCCGGCGGCGCAGTTGGCCGGAACCGCGGCCGAGAAATTCGGATTGCCGCCGTTCAGCGTGGTCGTCAACACCGGCTTGGTGCCGACGTTGACGTTGCTCGTATTGGCGGCCGTGTTCGTAGCGCCCGGTTGGGCCGTTGTAGCGACCGACGTGGTCGGGATCAGGCCGCGCGCGATCACGTCGAACAGGTTGACCGGAACGACGTCATAACCCGTGAGGAACAGGTTGAAGTCGAGAACCGGAACCGACCAGTCCGTCCACACGGTGACGTGCGCGATCTGCGAGTACCGGCTTGTGTTCGTAATGTCGAACAACACGGTGCGTCCGGTGCCGGCGGTCCCCAGATCAACCTGGAAGAACGGCAGCAGCAGGGTCGCGGCCGGATACGTGCCGATGTCGCACGAGTCATCATTGTTCGTGGTCGACGGCGCAAGTCCGTTTGCGAACGTTGCGTTCGGCTGGATCGTCAGATGGCGCTGCGCGAAGGCAGAGCCGGCGACCAGCACGGCCACGATCATGGCCAAAACTGTGAGTCTTCTCATTCTTTATCTCCTACACACATTCGATTGAAACTACACGATGGGATTCTCGTTCCCCGGGTCTCGACGATACGATCACCTCCCGTGAGTTTGTTGGGAATGCCATTTTGCCGTAACAGTATGCTGAAAGCCTCAGCAAGTCAACACCAGAATCGCGCTTTTATGTCGTTGCGCCATACGTTCCGACGGCCGAACCGCCGCGCATTATAACGAAAACCGCCCGACGCAAGCTCGAAAGTTGACGGGCGTCACGCGCCGAGCCGTTGACGCGCGGCGTTTCAAGAGCGATACCACCGCACGCAACGCGCGCGTGAGCTACTTCGTGGTGGCGCGATTCGCGACAGCCGGTGCAGTGCCGCGGTTGAGAAACACGTGGATCGACCCGGTCTTCGGACCTGTCGATCCCCCCTCATCCGACTCGTACATGATGATGATGTCCGGCCGACCGTCGCCGTTCACGTCAGCGACGTGGATGTCATACGTGATGCGCGGCTCACTCGTGAGGCCTTCGACATTCGCACGCGTGAAGCCGCCTTTGCCGTCGCCGAGAAGAATGGCGATGCGACGCTTCTCCGGCGTCTCCGAGTTCGTGAACACGAGATCGAGATTGCCGTCGCCGTCGAAATCACCGGCGGCGACTCCGGTCACGCCGAATTTGTTCCCCCAACGCATGATCGGAGTCCGCTTCGGCGCACCGTTCTCGAACGAGATGCGGTCGATGCCGGTCACCTCTTTCAGCGGCGGCGGCGCCATGAGCTCCGGGTTCAGATCATTTCGCCAGAAGCGCACGTACGACACGATCGCGTCGTCGCGCCGACGCGAGCTGAATCTCCCGGCGACGGTCGCGAAGTAGTAGGAGAGATAAGGAACGATACGTCCGTCCTGCGGATCGACGGGCGTCCACTTGTTCTTCGCAGCGCCGAGAAAAAGCGTGTCGGTGCTGCCCATGTAGATGTTGGCAGCGGAGACGCCGACGCGCTTGTCGCCGGTGAAGTCGCCGACCGCGAGCCAGTCGCCGCTGACGTGAGCCTTCGCGCCGTCCACAGGAACCTCTTCGAAGCGGCGCCCCTTGTCGCGATTGAGGTACGCGCGAATGTGGCCGCCTCCCGCTCCGCCCACGTTGTGCACTGCCGTCGGTCCTTCGCTGATCACGACGAGATCGGGCCAACCGTCGCCATCGACATCCTTCACGACGAGCCGGCGCGTACCGAATTCCGTCGGCAGACCTTCCGTCACCTCCGTGAATTTGCCCTTGCCGTCGCCGAGGAGCACGTACACACCCTCGAGGTGCGCCGCGAAGGCGAGATCCATCTTCCCGTCTTTATTGAAATCCGCGGCGACGACCGATCCGTATGCGATCGGATGCGGCCATTCGACTCTGTCCCACTGTTTCCACTTGCCGGTGCCGTCGCCGAGGAAGATGTTCGGATAGAAACCGCCGCCGCGCTGCGCCGGCGCGATGATGTCCAACTTGCCGTCGCCGTTCATGTCCGCAACCGTGAGACCGTTGCGCCACGAGCCCTCCCGCGGCAGCCCCTCCGAAGACTCCTCGAAGCGGATCGTCTTCCCGCTATCCGGCACGTCGAGCGGGAAAAACTCCTGACGCAGTCGCTGCAGAATCTCGACTTCACGATCGGTGAACTTGTGTCCGCTCTGCGTGCTCTGGTGAGCGTCGGGAGTCGGCGGCGTTGCGTTCGGATCACGAACCGGCTGCCACACCCACACGTAATCCTGATTCTGCTGATACAGCTCGTAGTAGAAGTTCGCGTAGCCGAACGGACGGATGTAGTTGGCGTCCGGCGGATCGTCATACGACGCCCACATGCGCTTGTACTTCTCGAGCGTGTACGCTTTGCCATATCGGTAAAAGACTTTGGCCGGATCGGGATCGCATCCCGGATCTTCCGTCCCGATTCTCGTCTTCCGCTGCTCCTCGGTCTCGGAGCGTAGAAAGTTCGGCACGCCGCCCTCCGGGATCTTGCCCTTGCATCGC
>DASWBH010000043.1:0-52122 GCA_036390755.1 Thermoanaerobaculia bacterium | reverse complement strand
CCCGGTCGTACAACCCGTGGCGGATTCGCTTCACATCGAGCACAGCGATCGCGCACGGCATGACGCTGGATGTCGGCTACGAGCACAGCGTCACCGCGTTTTACCGCGCGAACAGCTTTCATGCGACCCTGGCAAGACGACGCTGAAATCTTCCGCCATCGCCGCGCGAAGCCCATTCGAAACTGGGAACGCTGGGTATTGGCGGTCCTGCTGTTTCTCGGCGTTCAGAGCGTCGTCTGGTTCGGGCAGTGGTGGTTCCGGCTCGAGCACGTCAACAACATCGCGCTGTTCATCCTGCTGTCGTGCGCGACGTGGTACGGCATGTCGAGGTTGCTCATCGGCTGGTACAACGCTTTTCATATCGATCAGCCCGAACCGGTCGAGGCGCCGCCGGGGCTTCGCGTGGCGATCTTCACGACCTCATCGCCCGGCGAGCCGTATGACATGTTCGTGCGCACGCTCGCCGCGGCGCGCGAGATCCGGTATCCGCACACGACGTATCTCCTCGACGACACGCGCGATCCGCGATTCGGAGCTCTCGCGCGTGAGATGGGCGCCGTGCATCTCGAGATCATCGGCGTTCCCGGCGCGAAGGCGGGAAAGATCAATCGCGCCCTCGAGCTGACAAACGAAGACTTCATCCTCGTCCTCGATCCAGACCACATTCCCTTCCCCGAATTTCTCGAACGGGTCCTCGGCTACTTCAGCGACGAAGCGATCGGCTTCGTGCAGGTCTCGCAGGCGTACTACAACGCGCGGGAGTCATTTGTGGCCCGCGCCGCAGCGGAGCAGACGTTCGCGTTCTACGGTCCGACGATGCAGGGGATGCACGGGACCGGAACCACCGTGGCGATCGGCGCGAACTGCACGTTCCGCCGCACGGCGCTGGAATCGATCGGCGGCCACGGGATCGGACTGGCGGAGGATCTCGTCACGTCGATTCGGCTACACGCTGCCGGATGGAAGTCGGCCTACGTTCCCGAGGTCGTGTCGCGCGGGCTCGTGCCGGCGGATCTCGATTCGTTTCTGCGCCAGCAGCTCAAATGGTCCCGCGGCGTTCACGACGTGCTCTTTCACGAATACCCGCGCGCATTCCGCCGCCTTACAGCGCACCAGAAGATCTCCTATCTGATGATTGGCAGCTACTATGTGGTGGGCCTGACCACGCTCATCTACCTGTCGATTCCGCTCATTTATCTCTGGTTCGGAGCGCAGCCGGCGGTCATTCTTCTCGCCGAGTATGTCGAGCACGCGCTGCCGGTCGGCCTGCTGGGCGCGATCATTTATCGTTTCGTGCAACGCTGGTTGTGCGACCCTGTTCGTGAACGGGGCTGGCACTGGAGGGGAACGCTGCTCAAGATCGGGTCGTGGAACGTGCTGCTGCGGGGTCTCGTGCTGGCGGTTGGCGGCGTCGACGTGCCGTACATCCCGACGCGCAAGGAGCGTTATCGCGGGAAGTTCTGGTCGCTCGCGCAAGTGCCGCTGCTGACGATCGCGCTTTCGATCCTGACGATCATCTGGACAGTGTTCCGTCAGCTGTACATCGCGGCCGAGTCCGAGGTGCTGATCGCTACGGAGGTGACGGTTGGCATGGTGCTGTTCCTGATCATCAACATCGTGCTGATGAGCGGCCGCGTATACGCCGCGTGGGTCGATAGCCGCGAGGAGCAGTCGTGAAACCGCGCACGCGATATCAGATCGCCTTCTTCGCCCTCGGATGGCTCATCGCGCTCGGCATTCTCTTCCAGCTCGGATTCGCATCCGTGTTCACGAACATGTGGGCGCCGGTCGGCGAGCGCCTGACGACATTCGCGCAGTCCATCTCGAACGCCGAAGGCAACGCCGTCCGGAACGCGCGCAAGGGATCGCGCAGCGACTATCTCGCGCCGATGAAGCCGATGCTCAATTCGGTTACGGCCCTTCGCAACCCGCCGCAGATGCTGTTCGGCATCTACGACGGCGGATTCCCGAACACCTTTGCCGGCATGGAGCAGTTCGAGGATCGCGTTCGCTATCGCTTCCCGCTCATTTCGTTTTACTGCGCCTGGGGCGACAAGCCCGACCAGCAGTTCCCGACGCGCATGGTCGAGTCAATTCAGAAGATGGGCTCCGTTCCGATGATTACGTGGGAGCCGTGGGTCGTCGACTTCGACGAACGTCTGCGGCCGAATCTTCCGTCGCGCGCGGAACGGGAGTATGCGGTGCTGCACTCGATCGCGCGCGGCGACTACGACTTCTACATCGTGCCGTGGGCGAAGGCGGCGGCGCAGTACCACAAGCCGATCTTCGTCCGCTTCGCGCACGAGATGAACGATCCCTACCGCTATCCGTGGGGTCCGCAGAACGGCAACCGTCCGGACGACTTCGTGTCGGCGTGGAAGCACGTCCACCTGATCTTCCAGAAGATGAGCGCGTCGAACGTCTTGTGGGTGTGGTCGCCGCACATTTCCATGCCGTGGTTCGAGTACTACTACCCGGGTCCGGAGTTCGTCGACTGGATCGGCATCGGCGTCCTGAACTACGGCACGATCGCGTCATGGTCGCGCTGGTGGAGCTTCCATCAGATTCTGGAGAAGGCGTATCCGACCCTGCTGAAGCTGAACAAGCCGATCATGATCAGCGAGTTCGGTACGGTCGGAACGGGAGGCGACGTAGCCGTCTGGTACCAGCAGGCGTTCTACCACATGGATCACACGTACAGCCGCGGCGTGCGCGCGGTGATCTTCTTCAATCAGCCGCGCGATGCGACGATGCCCGGCCTGGAGTTGAACTGGAGTGCGGTGCAGAGCGCTCGAGCGGCGGCGCTCGTCGCGGATGAACTGGCGCGCCGCTCCGCGCTCTAGGGAACCTATCGAGCGCTAGGCCTCGGGCACTGCCGACGTGACGCCGGCGATCGCGGCGACGTCGATCCTTGCCGGCCCGGGCTTCAGGAACAGTGCCTCGAACGTGACCGCGGGAACCGGCCGGCTGATGATGTAACCCTGTATCGCGTCGCAGCCATGGCTGCGCAGGAAATCGCGCTGATCGGGTTTCTCGACGCCTTCAGCGACCGTGCGCAGCCCGAGCTCGCGCGCGATGAGCAGGATCGCCATGACGATCGACTTGTCGCTCGCTTTCTCGGAGATCTCGCGGACGAAGCTCCGGTCGATTTTCACGGTGTCGACGGGGAAACGTTTGAGGTAGCTGAACGACGCCTGGCCGGTGCCGAAGTCGTCGATCGCGATCGTGATGCCGAGGTCGCGGAGGCGGCGCAGCATGCGGATGCCGTGCTCGGTCTTCTGCATCGCCACGCTCTCGGTGATCTCCAGCTCGATGAAACTCGGGCTGACGCACGATTCGTTGATCGTCCGCTCGAGCGATCCCGTGAAGTCGGGCTGGAAGAACTGGCGCGCCGACACGTTGATGCCGATCCGCGGCAGTTCGAAGCCCTGCTTCTGCCACGAGGCGTACTGCTCGCAGGACTTGCGCAGCACCGCGGCGCCAATCTGGCCGATCAGTCCCGTGTGTTCCGCGATCGGGATGAACGCGCCCGGCTCGACGAGCGAGTCGTCCGCAGTCTGCCAGCGGACGAGCGCCTCGACGCCGCTGATGATTCCGGTCGTCAGCGAAACCTGCGGCTGGTAATAGACGACGAATTCGTCGCGATCGATCGCATTGCGCAACTCCTGCTCGAGGGACATGCGGCCGAGCGCGCGGTTCACGAGGCGGCTGGAGAGCTGGTACTTGTTGCCGCCACGTTCTTTGACGCGGTACATCGCGCCGTCGGCGTTGCGGATCAGCGTCTCGGCATCGGCGCCATCGGTCGGATACACCGACACGCCGATGCTCGTCGTGACGTGGAGCTCCTCGCCGTTGACGACGAACGGCGTCGTGAGGCGATCGAGGATCTTCTGCGCGATCGCGGCGGCGTCCTGCTCGCCGTGAAGGTCGGGCAGCAGGATCAGGAACTCGTCGCCCCCGACGCGCGCGACGGTGTCGCCGCGGCGCACCATCTCGCCGAGCCGTTTCGCGAGGCGCATCAGGAGCTCGTCGCCCGTGGCATGACCGAGCGTGTCGTTGACCATCTTCAGATCGTCGACGTCGAGGAACAGCACTGCCAGCCGGCGCTGCTGACGCTCGGCGTGCGCGATCGCGACGGTCAGTCGATCGAGGAACAGCGCGCGGTTCGGCAGATCAGTGAGGGGATCGTGATACGCGCGATACGCGATCTCCTCTTCAGCGCGCTTCCGGTCGCTGACATCGAGGAGGATTCCCTCCAGCGTCGCGCCACTGGCCGATTCGATCAGACGGACGTTTTCGAGCGCCCACACGGAGCGACCGTCGCGTCCGCGCAACTCGACTTCCTCGTTCGTGACGATGCGGTCGCTATGCAGGCGCCGAAGAATGGCGTCGCGGTCGCGGTCGTACGCGTACGCGATGCTGCCCAGCTGTTCGAGGAATTCCTCGGTCGACGAATAGCCGAAGATCTGCGCGCAAGCGTTGTTGCAGCTGATGACGCGGAAGTCTGGCGAGGCGATGTACACGCCGGCGAGATTGCGATCGAACAGCAGTCGGTACCGCTCCTCGGCGCGCTTCCGTTCTTCGAACTGCTCGGTGACTTCGCGCGTGCGCTCGTCGACGCGCTTCTCGAGATCGGTGTTGAGCGACTCGAGCTCCCACTGCTCGGCGGCAATTCGATCGATCATCAGGTTGAACGATCGCGCGAGCCGTCCGACCTCGTCGTCCGATTTCACGTCGGCTCGCTGGTCGAGCTCGCCTTCGGCGATGCGCTGCGTCGTCGCGGCGATGCGGCTCAGCGGACCCGTGACGACGGTGCTGAGCGCAAACACGAGCGCGACGCCGACGACGAACGCAACGAGCGTCAGGCCCGCGATCGTCGCCTGACTGCGGGCGATGTCTTCGCGTACGCGCTGCGTCGTGAAGCCGAGGTAGAGGGTCCCGACGAGCTTGCCAAGCCAGCGGACCGGGGTCTTCGTGACGAAAATATCACCGCCGCGCGTGAAGCCTCCCTGCGTGTCGCGCAAATAGGTTTCGCGTGAGCCGCCTTCCGGATTCGCCCGCGGATACGAGAACGGCCCCTCGGTGATCGAGTGCATGTGGATGTTCGCGTAGTCGCTGTCGTCAGCGATGAGATCGCTGAACGACGTAAACCGCTGTCCCTTATCGTCTTCGACGACAAGAAAGACCAGATCGGGATTCCGCCGCACGGCCGTCAGCGCTGCCGCGACTTCGGATTGGTCGTGCTCGTCGAGAGCGGGCGCCAGGGTCACAGCGCTCATTTCTCCGAGCGCCGCCGCTTTCTGCGTCAGGGCCATGTTGGCCTGCCGTTCCAGGCGCGCGGGCAGATAGACGAAGATCGCCACAGAGATGAGGGCGAGGATCGCCGTCATCACAAGGGCAAGTTTGGTGCGAATCGAGAAGCGGGAGAACAAGCGCATCAGTTTACCGGCGGGCTGGGGCCCGGCTCTGCGCAGCCGATCACCATTCGGGTTTGCAGACATGCAATTCTAGGCGATACTGACGCGTTGGGCAGCAGGAACAATCCGGCTGCCGTCGTTCCGTCCAGATCACTTCCATGACCATGAATCGACCACCGCGCGGGCGAGCAGTCCTGACTCTGCCAGCGCTCATGATGATGTTGTGCGCTCTGACGGCGAACGCGCAGACAGTCAGCGGAACCGTCCGGGATGCCGATTCGGGCATACCGCTGACGTCAATGGTCGTGGCCGCCTACACGGCCGGCGGCACCCTTCAGTCACAGACGACCACGAACGCGACGGGGGCGTACCAGCTGTCGGTTCCCGCCGCTGAGGCGATGCGAATCCTCGCCTATGACCCGACCGGACAGTACGCGACGTCGTTCAATGCTGACGCGCCGTCGTTTGAAGAATCGCCGACGACGACGGTCAACAACGGCGGCAACGCTGCGGTCGACTTCCGTCTCCACAAGTCCGGCACCGTCACCGGTCTAGTGACCACGAGCGGCGGAGTGCGACAGGGCATGACCGTTGCCGCTTACAACCTTTCAGGCACGCGGCGAAGCTTCACGAAGACAGATGCGACCGGACAGTGCTCGATGGTCCTTCCGCCGGGCAATTACAAGATGGTCGCTTACGACGACGACGGTCTTTTCGCGCCGGCGTTCTTCAACGCGAAGCCAACGTTCACTGAGGCGGATGTCGTCACGATCGTCGCGGGCAGGAGTGTGGGCACGGACTTCTTCGTGCAACCCGGCGCCCGCGTCGCGGGAAGCGTGAAGAACACGTCCGGCACGCCGGTTCCGGCCGTCGCCGTCCTCGCATATACGGCGGCGGGCGAGTTCGTCGCCGTGGCCACGACCGGCGACGACGGACGATTCGCCCTGACTCTGCCCGCCGGCAGCTACCGTTTCATCGCCGTCGACAACTCGTCGACGTATGCCGCCGAGTTCTTCGGCGACCAGCCGTCATTCGAGCAGTCGCCGGCCATGACGCTGACCGCCGGCCAGGAACGGCCGAACGTGAACTTCACTCTCGAGCCGGGCGGGCTCGTTGAAGGACACGTCCTCGATTCCACGACCGGGATTGGCATCGCGGGAATCACCGTCGCCGCCTATAACACGAACGGCACCGAGCGCACGTTCGTCAACACCGACGGAAACGGCCGCTTCGTCCTCCTGCTTCCGGCGGGCAACTTCCGCATCGCCGCGTTCGATCCGGCGCTGAAGTACGCCGCGCAGTTTTACGTACAGCAGCAGAGCTTCGCGCACGCGCTGGCGGTGACGTCAGCCGTCGGACAGACCACGACGCTACAACCGTTCACGCTGTCGCTCGGCGGCACGATCTCAGGCCTCGTCACGAATCAGGTGAACGGAGTGCCGGTTCCCGGGGCGGTCGTGGCGGCGTACGGCGAAGACGGCGAGATCGTCACATCGGCAACCACGACATCAAACGGCAGATATCGCCTCATCCTGCCCCCCGGCTCATACCGGCTGGTCGCCTTCGACCCGCAGTTCTTCTTTGCGCCCGCGTTCAGCGGCGGCGCAACCAGCTTCGAGACCGAGACTGCCTCTGTCGTGACCACGGGAAATGATTCGACGGTTGATTTCGCGCTTCGCCGCGGAACACTCGTCAGAGGCAACGCAGTCGATGAAGCGCACAGCCCGATTGCCAACATCGAGATCACCGCGTTCGACCTGAACGGGAATCAAGTCGCGAGCGCGACGACACTCAGCGACGGCAGCTTCCAGATGTCGCTCGTCCCGGGTACATACAAGTTCGTCGCGGCCGATCCGACCGGTCGCTACAAAGCGTCGTTTTTCGGCGGCGCGACCTTCTCCTCCGCAACACCTGTCGCAATCGACGCAACCGGCGCGCCGCGGCTGACGCTGACGCTGCAACTCCCCTCGAAGCACCGCGCAATCCGACGATAACCGAGCAGATATAATTCGCGTCAGTCGAATGGCTGAACACCTTCAGGTCCATTACGTCGACCTGGGCGTGCCTCATATCGTCGATATCAAGGGGCCGCTCGCGGTCGGGCGCACCGAGGGGAACGATCTGATCCTCAATCACCCCTCCGTGTCGCGAAAACATGCGCGCTTCGAGCCTCGCAACGGTCACTGGTGGATCGTCGACCTGAAGTCGACGAACGGCGTGAAGCTGAATGGGAATCTGATCTCCGAAGCGCAGGTGAATGCGGGTGACGTGATCCACATCGGTTCGGTGCAGCTCGAGCTTTCGGCCCAGCCGCTGGTCGAATTCACCAGCGGATCGATGTTCGAAGGCGGCTCGGGCACGATCATTCGCCGGATCTCCGACTTCAACTCCGAGTTCGGCCTCGACATCGCCGCGCCGCCGCAGCCGGCATTGCGCGCACCATCCGAGCCGGGCACAAAGCCCGCGCCGGGCGTCACGCGCGAAAAGATCTTCCAGGTCCTCGTGCAGGTCGCGAAAGCGATGCTGCAGACCGAAGACCTCAACTCGCTGCTCGAGACCGTGATGGACATGATCTTCCGTTACCTCCCGGTGGAGCGCGGACTGATCGTTCTGCTCGACGAGGCGGGCACTCCCGTTCCGAAGCTGACGAAGTTCCTCGACGAGTCGGAGCAGCAGGACATCCCGATCTCGCGCACGATTCTGAAGATGGTCGCGGACCAGCAGGTCTCGCTCATGACCTCCAACGCTCTCGAGGACGCGCGTCTCCTCGGCGGCAAGTCGATCGCGATTCACGGCATTCGTTCGGCGATGTGCGTTCCGCTGTGGAACCGCAACCGCGTCATCGGCGCCGTGCAGGTCGACTCGCGCATTCACGTCGGGCGTTTTACGGAAGAAGACCTCGATCTTCTGACCGCCCTTGCGAACTTCGCCGCCGTCGCGATCGAGCGCGCGCAGCTCAACGAGAAGTTCGAGCAGGAACAGAAAATCCGCTCGAAGATGGAGCGGTACCACTCGCCCGCCGTCGTCGACGAGATCGTGAAGGGTGTCATCGAAACCGACGAGGCCGAGATCAAGAGCGCCGAGGTATCGGTGCTGTTTGCCGACATCTCCGGATTCACGACGATCTCGGAAACGATGGGACCGGAGGATGTCGCCGAGTTCCTGTCGCACTTCTTCTCATTCGCGGCGGAGTCGATCTTCGCGTACGGCGGAACGCTCGACAAATTCATCGGCGATGCGGTGATGGCGTTCTTCGGCGCGCCGATCCCGCAGGAGGATCACGCCGATCGCGCAGTGTTGACCGGCCTCATGCTCCAGAGATTGGTGGGCGATTGGAGCAGGGAGCGCGAAGCGAAGGGTCTCGCGCCCGTGTTCGTCCGCGTCGGCGTCAACAGCGGCGCGGCGGTGGTCGGCAACTTCGGCACCGAGAAACGCGTCGACTACACCGTCCTCGGCACTGCGGTGAACATCGCCTCGCGCCTCGAGAGCGGCGTGGCGAAACCGGGCCAGCTCGTGATCTCCGGCGACACGCTCGACCGGATCGTCGGAAGCTTCCGGACCGAGCCGCTCGGCGACTTCGCTCTCAAAGGCCTGCAGCAGAAGCTGCCGGTGTACGCCGTCGTCGGGACGGGTGAGGCGGATAGCCGGGTTGATCGTGACACGCTCCATGTCGCGACGAACTGAGCGGTAGCGGAACTTTCGCCCGTCGCGGTTCGTTTCAAGATTGCTGAACATGCCGCGCCATAAGTCCATCACCCGCGTGTTAATCGAGCCGCTGCTCGCGGCGGTGGTTCTCGCCGCTGGTGTTCGCGCGGCGGTGAGCATCTACTCGATTCCGTCCGCGTCGATGCTCCCCGCGCTGCAGGTCGGCGATCACATCCTCGTGACGCCATACCGCTGGTCGACTCCGCGGCGCGGAGAAATCATCGTCTTCCGGTCGCCGCTGAATCCCGCGGAGCTGGTCGTGAAGCGGATCATCGCCATACCCGGTGATTTGATCGACAGCCGCGGCGGCCGCGTGCGCATCGGTGAGCGCACACTTGCCGAGCCTTACGTTCTCCGGCAGGCGATGAGCGGCGCGATTCCGGCGCAGGTCGTTCCGGGGAATTCGTACTTCGTCATGGGCGACAACCGCGAAGACTCGCTCGACAGCCGTCGCTGGGGCGCGCTCCCGAGCGACCACGTCGTCGGCCGCGTGCGCATGGTCCTGTGGTCATCGGGAACTGCTGGAGGCGAGCATCCCGCGCGCGCCGCAACGGCAGCGCCGGGCCACACGCTCGCGGTGCCGGTACGTCTCAGCCGCATCTTCAAATGCGTGGAGTGACCTGCTACTCTCATCGAGCGGGAGGGTTTATGCGACGTCGTTCGCCAGGGCAGCGCGGGGAAGGGCAGTTGGGGTGCCTGGTGGGCCTTGCCCTGTTGTTCATTGCGGTTTTCATCGCCTACAAAATGGTCCCGATCAAGGTCCGCACCGCAGAGTTGCGGCAGGAAGTCATCGATCAGGCCAAGGCAGCCGGAATGCGCGGCGATGACCGCATCCTGGCGGCGATCCTTCGAAAAGCCGATGAGGAGAACCTTCCGGTGACCGAAGACAACGTGAAGATCCACCGGACCCAGAGCATGATCAGCGTCGATGTCGACTACACGGTCCCGGTCGATTTTCCCGGCTACAAGTACCAGTGGGACTTCCATCATCACGCCGAAAACCCGATCTTCTGAGCGTCAGTCGGACGGTTCTTCGTCGTCGGCCAACTCGAATACGACCGCTTCCCAGCCGGTCAGATCCCCGTGAAGCCCCGCCGGCTTCTCGTCGGTCTCGCGGATGAAATCGTCCTCGTCGTTCATGGTGCGTTTCCTTTCGCACCACGGCTGATTCAACGGAGATTCCGCGCCCGCGCTCCGGCGCAAGTGCTGAGGCACGCGCAATTACGCGATTTGCGCGAGCACCGCTCGTGTCAAAATTTTCTGCCTACGAAGCGGCGGCCGCACGCCTGGCGACCCGCGACGACTCCCACTCTTCCGCGTCGGGCGCGAAGAAGGTGATCCGAACCTTCTTGTACTCCTTCGTCGGATAGAGCGCCTGCTTCTCGTTCAGGCCGGTGTCGATCGAGAGGTCGTTGATGATCGACTCGCACTCGTCGACCGAACGGCCGTGCACGGTCGTGTAGACGTTGTACGGCCAGTCGGGATAGACCGGGCGCAGGTAGCAGTGGGAGACGGCTCGATGTTGCGCGAGCTGCGCGCCGAAGTCGTCGGCCCGATCGGCAGGCACCATCCACACACCCATCGCCGTGGCGAGGAATCCCGTTTTGCGCGGCTGGATGGCCGCGCCAAACCGCCGAAGCTGTGCCCGCTTCTGCAGCGCACGCGCGGCGCTGAGCAACTCGTCGACGGCGATCCCGCTGTTGCGCGACAGCGCGTCGAATGGCCGCGGCTGCAGGGGCAGATCGCGCTGCAGCAGCCGGATCGTCTCGATCTCGGCCGCGGTGAACGGCGCAATGTCCGACTGCGGATCGCTGTCGTTGCCGTGCATCTCGGCGCCGTCGGAACCGCTCGTCTTGTACAGCTTCAGCGTCGGCAGCGGCCTGACCGCGTCGCACTCGGCCTCTTCGCCGAGGACGTCGATCGTGCGTTCCAGTCCGATCTTCGAAGTCGGTGCGACAGCAATTGTGAACCAGAGATTCAGGTCGTTGTTGCGTTTGTAATTCTGCGTAACTCCAGGATGTGCGCTGATGATCGCGGCCGCTTCGTCGATCCGTTCCGGCTTCACGCGTGCGGCGACGAGGCAGGAGCGATAACCGAGAGCGCGGAGGTCGAAATGGCCGCTGATCTGCCGCACGATCCCCTCCCGCTTCAGCTTCTCGGTGCGTTTGATGACTTCCTTCTCCGACATATCGATCAACTGCCCGATGACCGCAAAGGGCGTTGAGACGAGAGGAATATCTCCCTGCAGGGCGCTCAGAAGCTCCCGATCCCGCACATCGTTATCCTGCATATGGACCCTCGCCGCGAGCGTGTTCTTTTTTTTGGGGGGTGAAGTGCGGGCCGATTGTATCGTGATCTCGATCGTGATTCACCACTGCGCACGCGGAGGTGTGATGACGTCGCGAATCATGAGCTTGGGATAATCTTCTTCGTTCAATCGCGCCCTCTCGTCGTCGCTCGCGAGACGCTCCGCCGCCCACTGTCGATGCTCTCTCGCGGCGATCTCCACCGGCTCCCGGTCGACTCCGCAGAACACCAGCGGGAACTTCGCGAGGCGCGCCAGACCCGCGTCGAAGAGCCGAACACCTCCGCGAAACGTGCCGCGCTTGAGGTGGTGATACGCAGCGGCGACCTGGATGAGTCCCTGCAGAAACTGGTCGAGGTCCGACTCAGCCGCGAGCCAGAGCTCTTCCCACGCCTCGTGCGCGTCCCAGAACTCCAGCGCGTTGAAGTGATCCACGCCGCGGCGGAATGCGGGCGCGAAATCCGGACGCACTAGTCTCCCGCGCGCGTGCCCTTCCGCAGCGCATTGCACAGCGCCGCGGTGAAATCGGACGTGTTGCCGGTGCCACCGATGTCGCGCGTGCGGTTCTCCGGGCCCGATGCGAGGATCCTGGTGATGGCGGTGTAGACGCGCTGGGCGGCGTCCATCTCGCCGATGTGCTGGAGCATCATCACCGCGCTCTGCAGAAGGGCCAGCGGATTGGCCTTGTTCTGGCCGGCGATGTCCGGAGCGCTTCCGTGCACGGCTTCGAACACGGCGCCGTTCTCACCGATGTTCGCACCACCGACGACGCCGAGGCCGCCGACGAGCCCGGCGCACAAATCGGAGACGATGTCGCCGTAGAGATTCTCCAGCAGCAGCACGTCGAACTGGTTCGGGTTCATGACCAGCTGCATGCAGAGGTTGTCGACGATGCGGTCATCGGCCTCGACGTTCGGGTGCTCCTTCGAGATGTTGCGGAAGCAGCTGAGAAAGAGGCCGTCGGAGAGCTTCATGATGTTGGCTTTGTGCGCGACGGTCACGCGCTTCCGCCCGTGCGTGCGCGCGTACTCGAAGGCGAAACGGGCGATCCGGGTCGAGGCGCGCTCGGTGATGATCTTGAGCGACTCGACCACACCGGGCACGACCTCGTGCTCGAGGCCGGCGTACAGGCTCTCCGTGTTCTCGCGAACCACGATCAGATCGACGTTCTCGTAGCGCGTCCTGATCGTGGGAAGCGACTTGACGGGACGGAGGTTCGCGTACAGATCGAGCGTCTTCCGCAGCCGGACGTTGATCGATTGGAAGCCGGTCCCCACCGGCGTCGTGACCGGTCCCTTGAGGGCGACCTTGTTGCGCAGGATGGAGTCGAGCACTTCCTGCGGCAGCGGATCGCCGAACCGCGAGATGGCCTCGGAGCCGACGAAGTACTTCTCCCATTCGACGTCCACGCCCGCGCATTCGATGATCGCAACGACCGAGGCCGTGACTTCAGGGCCGATGCCGTCGCCAGGGAGAAGCGTGATCTTGTGCTTGGCCATTCGAGCTAACTCTCCTTGAGCGACTCCGCCCGCGCTCGCGCGCGGTCGATCGAGAACTCCATCGGAAACAGATTCTCGAGCGGGGAGAACTCCGGCAACTCGGCGAGGCAGCGGCGGATGCTCTCCACCGTCGGAGGAATGAACTCCAGGTAGTGCATGCGCCCGCGCACGATGGGCTGTTTGGCGAAGGTGCCCAGGATCTTGATCGATCGCTGCAGGAGCGTTTCGAGGAAGCGGCGGTGGACCCCCGGCGGCGCGTTCGCACGGCGCGCGTAATCATCGAGCAGCTCGAGCTCCGTGTCCTCGCCGATCAGCCGGGCCACGCCGCGGTCGCGAAGCAGCGAAGCAAGGTCGTAGGTGTCCGGCCCGAGCCGCAGATCCTGATAGTCGATCAGATAAAGGGTATCATTTATAATATGGATATTCTGACCATGAAAGTCGCGATGGCATAGCACGTACGGATGTTGCGTCAGGTTCTCGGACAACTTCCTGAAGAACGGCTCGAGCCGCCCGGAGTGGTGACCACCCATCAGCTTGTCGACGTAGTACTCGCGCGTCATGTCCATCTCCGCCTGAAAGAAGCCGCTGGTGAACGGCGGATTGATCTCTCGAGCGGGCGAGCGCTGAAACGCGACGAGCAACTCGATGGCCGCGCGATACAGCCGCACGCCTTCCTCGCGATCGTCATGCAGGAGATCGAACAGGGTCCGGTCACCGACGTCGTGCTGCATGACGACCGCATCGGAGTGCCGCAGCACTCCGGGCACACGTCCGTGCGGCGACACGGCTTCGTACGCGGCCAGGAACCGCCGCAATTGCGAGCGCACCTCCGGCGGGTAGTAGGCGAGCATGTAGGTCTTCCCGTCGGGAGCGGCGATCCGGTAGTACGCGCGAACCGACGCGTCGCCGGCGAGCGCCTTGGCCGTCCACTGCTCCCCGAGCCACTCCCTCACGAAGGCTTCCGCTTCGGCGGGAAGTGGCGACGTCGTCATGCGAACGCTCAATGCACTATCAGTGCACGGCGCGCCGCATCACTTCGGCGTCGGACCCTTCTCGTCCGGGTTCGCGGCGCGAATGGCGATCGACGTGATCGCCACCGGCTTGTAGGGCCGGTCGTTGCTCTGGTCGCGCGGCGCGTTCACGATCTTGTCCGCGACGTCCATTCCCTTCGTCACCTGACCGAAGGCGGTGTACTGCCGGTCGAGGAACGGCGAGTCCTTGACGACGATGAAGAACTGCGACGACGCGCTGTTCGGGTCGCTCGAGCGCGCCATCGAAACGATCCCGCGCTTGTGCGAAACGGTACTGAACTCGGCGTTCACATTCTTCCCTGACCCGCCCGTGCCCCACGACGAGGTGTTGTCCGTCTTCGTGTTGGGATCGCCGCCCTGAACCATGAAGCCCGGAATGACGCGGTGGAACTTCGTTCCGTTGTAGAAGCCCTGCTGCGCGAGGTCGAGGAAGTTCTTGACGTGATTCGGCGCCACATCGGGGAAGAACCGAATCGTGATGTCTCCCTCGGTCGTATGAAGCACCGCGACCTGATCAGTGTTCGCCATCGGTTTCTCCTCGCTCGATTTCTTCGCGGTTGCCGTGGAGGCGCTCGTCTGCGCCGCCGACTGCGTCTGCGTGGTCGCCGCGGTTGTGCTGGTCGTGCTCGTCGTGGCGGTCGTGTCGCTCTGGGTCGAAGTGCTGTTCTGCGCCTCCTGCGCGCAGCCGAACAGCATGACGATCAATGCGGCATAGCAGTAGTGTCTCAAGGCAGTCCCTCCGTTTCTGGGAGGCGGATGGTAACAGAAGGACCGAGGGAGGCCGCTACCGTGTGATCACGGTGACGGGCGCGCCGGCGTGGGTGTTGATCTGGATGCTTCCGTCTTCGGCGTAGAGCTCGACACGGTCGCCGCCGCCGTTGAGCTTTCCTGTCGCGCGGATTTTCGTCTTCCCGCCGATCTCTTCGCGGCGGACCTGCAGGCTGGGGATGTCGGCGACGATGTTGTTCACGTCTGGGTCGGACGTGATCACGGTTGCGTCGATGTCAGCGCCGAACGCCGGCGCGACGTTGAGCATCACGTTGCCTTTGGCCGTCTTTGCGGTGACCTTCTCGGTCTTCAGGCCCCCGTCGACGGCGATCGTGATGTCGCCCGACTGCGTCTCGGCGTTGATCGGCCCTGCGGCCTGGCGCACGATGATATCGCCGCCGCCCGACTGCAGCCGCGTGTCACCGCCGGTATAGAGCAGCCTGATCGTGCCGCCGCCGGTCGTTATCGTTCCGCCGTTGCGAGCCGCCTGCACGAGCACATCGCCTGCTTCAGTCCGCGCGGTGATGGCGCCGAGCACGTCGCCGATGTTGAGCGGTCCGCCGAGCGAAGTGACGTGGCAGTTGCCGAAGACGGATCCGAGCTGCACTTCGCCAGCTCCGGTCGTCACGCGCGCGTTTCCTCGAATCTCGCCGACGGCGACGTTGCCGATGCGAGTCGAGACCTCGAACGTCCCCTGCACAATCTGCTGACGAATCGTCTGCACAACACGCCGGAGCGGCGGGCCGAAGGGTGCAGGGTCGAATGTGTCCGGCCGCTGCAGCCTCTTGACCTGCGACATCGGCACTCCGTTCTGCAGCACCGCGACGTTGCCGGTCAGCGACTGCGTCGTGATCGTCGGGCCGCCCGGCGCATTGACCCCGCCCCGGAAACGCGTTCCGAGGAACGTCACGCGAGCGGGAAATGTCGTCAGAGCTTCCCCCTTGATCGTTTCGCCCACCCACTGGAAGCTCGCGTTTGCCGGCGCATGCACTTCGACCGTGCCGTTGACGCTGGAGAGCTGCGCGTTCGAAAGGTTCACGGCCGGCGCATTGAAGATGACATTGCCGTTCGCCGTATCGACGATCGACGCACCCGTGACTCCGTCGAGCAACACCGAACCATCGAAGCTCTTGACCGACACATTGCCGCGGATGTTCGCGACATGAATGCGCGTGGCGGACAAGGAGATGATCTTGACGTGGACCGTTCGCGGCACTTTGATCATGAACTTCACAGCGCTCGTCCACTTGTCGCTGTGAATGGCCGGAAGAACCGTCTGCACTTCGCGCAGCTTCTCGTCCCCAAGGACGCGCACGATCGTCTGCTGCACGCCGTCTTCCAGCGCGTCGTTATCGGTCGCGCGGACCGTCTTCTCCATCACGATGACGGCTTTGGGGTCATCGCTGCCGAGGACCTCGACGTCGCCGGCGGCGTTCTCGACTACGAACGTGCCGCCGAGGTACATCGGATATTCGCGAGTGGTTCGCTTGACCGAGCGCACCTCGGCCAGCGCCGGCATGGCGTAGGCGAGAAGGACGATCAATGCGAACGTGAGACGGCGAACCATCATTGCGGACGAATGCTGCTCAGTACCTCGCCTGCCTTGAGGCGGACGTAAAGGTTCTCGTCATCCTGCGCGGCCTTCTGCCGCAGGGTGTCGAGCGTCGCCGCATCCATCGTGGCGCCGCTGCGCGCGATGTTGGCGAGCGCCTCGACAGCCTTGATGCGGACGGCCGGATTCGGATCGCTCTTCAGTGCGTCGATGAGCGCGGCCTTCGTATCGGCGGAAACAGAACCGGGGAGGGTCTTCAGCGTGTCGACCGCGCTGATGCGAACGCCCGTATGCGAGTCGTTGCGCAGCACCTTGGCAAGCGCGCTGGCGATCTCGGGATCGGCGTTCTGCGGATCGGAATACGTCTGCTTGACCCACTCGATCGCGCGGGTGCGCGACGGCGACACGTCGCTGTTCTCGTTCTCCAGTACGTACGCGAGCAGACGGATCATGCTGCGATCCGTCGGGCTGCCGGTGACGGTCACGTGCGAGGTGACGTCGAATGCGAGCCCGATTTTGTTGTCGCTCGCATCCGGGTCGACGAACTGCACGTTGTGAATGTTCGGGCGTCCCTGAATGTCGGGGCTCAGTGCGCTGGCGGGGAGCACGCGGTTTTCTGCGATCGAGTACGCCGGCATCCGCTCGACAGTCGCCTTCGTCGGCGTGATCTCCACGCCCCGGCTGCGATGTCCGGCGTAGAACGAAGTGCCGACGACCAGCGCGACGGCGGCCGCCTGGGCGACCCACTTCGTGGCCACACGCCGCCGGAACGGAACGACGTTGTCGACCGCAGCGGCAGGAGCGAGCTCGGCGAGGAACCGCTCGCGAACGCGCGCCGGGACTTCGACCTCGGGCAGCGCGCCGAGGAGGGTCCACGTCTCTCTGTACGCGTTCCACTCCGCGGTGCAGGCCGGACAGCTTTCGATGTGCTGGTGCGCGAGCTCTCGCCGACCCTGATCGAGCGACTCGGTCAGGAGCTGCGGCATCGACTCCCTCATCGCATGACAGTCGACCATTGGTTTCCTCCGCTCGCCTCAGAGGTGAGCGCTTTCTTCAGCGTTTCCATCGCCCGGAACACCCGGGTCTTCACCGCGCCCTCGGAACAACCGGCGATCTGCGCGATCTCCGCGTAGGAGAGACCCTGATACCGCGAGAGCAGGATCGCCTCCCGCTGCTCCGGCGTCAGCGCCTGCAGCGCGCGCTGCACGCGTTGTTCGTCTTCTCGCTTCTCGAGATTCCGTTCCGGCGACAGCTCGCCCGGCGCGGGCAGAGTCACCAGCACGTCCTCCGCTTCTTTGGCCTTGTTGTCGGCCTTCCGCAGGTAGTCGCGACACCAGTTCGCCGTGATCGAGAAGAGCCAGGTCGAAAGCTTGGCGTCGCCCTGGAACTGATTCGCGTGCTTCATCATCTTGACGAACACTTCCTGCATCGCGTCTTCGGCGGCTTCGGCGTTCTTCAGAAATCGAAACGCGAAGTTGTAGATCCGCGCGCTGTACCGGTCGTAAATCTCCGAGGCAGGGGAGTAATCGCCAGCCTGAACGATGCGCATCAACTCCTGATCGCTCAGGTGTTTCATCTCCCCTGCGTCTCTCCCCTTCGACGGTGACATGGCGGAAAAGTTACGGGTGGGCCGGTGCGGCTGCCGATGCCGGAGGAACAAGCCGGAACATCTGTTCATTCGTGGCCGGCGCGTCCGCGGCGGCCTCGATCGAGGCGATCACTAAAGCGAACAGCTCCAGCATGATCAGGAAGACTTCGGTATCGCCGAAGTTGAACTCGAACAGGCCGGCATAAGCGACCCCCACCGTGATGGCGACTCCGGCTTCGGCGAACTCGCGGCCGGGCCCGCGCCAGCCGCGCGCGCACTCGCGAAGGAACAGCGCCAGCAGTATGAGGTAGGCGGCGACCGCGACGATCCCCCGCTCCGCCCACAGCTGAATGATGTTGTTGTGCAGATGAGGCGGCCGGAACCGTGGCGCGTCGGCTTTCCGGTACAGCGGGTAGATTTCCTTGACATTCGCCGGCCCAACGCCGAGGACAGGATGGTCTTTGATCATCTCGATGCCGGCTTCGGCCATTCGGATCCGGTCGAGATTCGAAGACTGCTTGACGTCGAATGAAGAAACGAGCCGGCCGAACATCGCCTCGGGCATGAACGTGATGCTGAAGATCAGGAGAGGGAGGGCGAAGGCGATCCACATCGAGCGGTTCAGCAGCAGGACCGCGAAGAGGGCGACGATCCAGCCGAGCCACACGCTGCGCGTAAACGTGAGGAGCAGCGCAAACGAAACGACCGCGCCGCATGCGAACAGCCACACGCTCCGCCTGCGCATCGCCAGGACGACGATCAGCAGCGAAACCGGCAGCAGCATGCCGGAGTACGTCATGACGTGCGTCGATGGACCGGTGATGCGATGCTCGAGGTCGCGCTGCTGCAGCACGAAGTACTGGAAGATGCCGTAGCCTGCCATCGCCACCGCAAAAACGATCTGCGCGCGCAGTGCGAGATCGCGCGAGCGGGGCACTTCGCGGAAGAGAATCAGCGCGGCCGGGAAGATCGCCATCTTCAGCCAGAGCGCACTCTCGCCGAACAAATGCATCGTGGCGTGGTTCGCGATGGCCGAGACCGTCGAGATCACGCCGTACAGCGCGAGCGGGAAGTAGAGGATGTGGAACGACGGCCGGATCTCGCGCCGCTTCAGCGCGACGCCGACGGCGAAGAGCGTCGCGGCGACAGCGAGCTCGGACAGAGCGATCTTCCCCTGCAGCAGGATGTGCGCGATGTAAATGTAGACGGCGATCGCTGTGGCAGTTGGCGGATCGCCGATCGCAGATCGCAGAGCGCCGGCGATGTCGATGCGGTTCATTTGCTGCGATCCGCGATCTGCGATCCGCGATCTAAGGAGTGTCGAACGCCTCGTCGATGAGCATGACGGGGATGTCGCTCACGATCGGGTAGACGCGATGGCATTTCACGCACTGAAGTCCCTGCTCGACAACCGGTTCTTCGCCGCGGAACTTCTCGCGATACTTGTCGCGGACGGCGGAGCGCCGCGCATCGGAGAGTGGGACGAGCTTCACCTCTTCCTTGCAGACCGGGCACGCTAAAATCTCGAGCAGTTCCGTATCGACCGCCATCGCGGCGCACTATAGCAGATGAAAATTCTCCATCTCGCCGCCGGCAACCGCTGGACCGGAGCCGCAGCGCCGGCGTTCGCGGAGGTGGAGGCGTTGCGCGAGACGGGCGTCGATGCGCATTACGCGTATGTCGGCGGCTACAAGCTGCAGGCGAAGCTCGCGCACCGCGGTTTCGCGCATCCGGTGATCGCGAAAGCGCAGAACCCGATCTCGTTTCTGCGGACCGTCGCAACGCTCGAGGGCATGGTGCGCGAGCACGGTTTCGACATCGTGCACGCGCATCTCACGTACGACCATTGGCTGGCGCGGTTCGTCAGCCGTGGCATGCGCGGCGTGCAGCTGGCGCGAACATTTCACTCGGCGCGGACGCTTCGCAACGAGCCGCTGACGCGATCGCTGCTCGCACATACCGACGCCGTCTTCGTCGTCAACGAGGAGCTCGCGACCGCGCCGCTGCTGCGGGAGCGCGAGGTCACCGTCACGCCGCCGCCGCTCGACACCGATCAGTTCTCGCCCGAAGGCGAGGACATGCGAGCGACGTACGGCATCGCCGCCGCCGCACCGGTTCTCGTCTTCATCGGCAAGATGTCGAAGGGACGCGGTTTCGAGGCGGCCCTGGAGACGTTCACGCTCGTTCGTCGCGCGCGTCATGACGCGAGGCTGCTGATCATCGGCCACGGCGAGCACCGCCCCGCGCTCGAAGCGCTCAGCCGCAGTCTCGGCGTCGCCGACGCGGTGATCTGGGCGGGCTATCACGAAGACGATCTCGCGAAGCACTACCGCAGCGCGGACGTTCTCCTGTTCACCGCTGCCGGTTCTGACGAAGGTCACCGCGCCGTCATCGAGGCGATGGGCTGCGGGGTCGGGCCGGCTACGTATCCGATCGAAGGAATGTGCGCGATTCTCGGCGACCTTGCCTCGCGCCACGTCGCTCCGGCGTCAACGCCCGAAGCGCTCGCCTCCGTGGCGCTGAATGTGCTCGCCACAGATCGGAATCTCCTGCGCGGAGAAGTAAATAGGCGCTCTGCCGTGTTCAGCTATACGAACGCGGCACGGCGGCTGGTTCACGCTTATTCGACGCTCCTCTGACAGCGATCTCTTGGCATATGTTCCATACTCGCGGCACAATCACATGAACCCACAGATGGAGAGCATCGCTTGACTCCCGCCTTCGATGTGGCGGCCGGTCTGACGTACATCGCCCAGACGGTCGGCTCGGCGGTGATGGCTCTCGTGCTCCTCGGGTTCCACCGGCAGTACCGCAAGTCCTACCTGCTGCACTGGACTCTCGGCTGGGCCGCGCTGTCGGTCTACCACCTGTTCACAGGCTTGACCGCGCTCGCCGTCGGCCTTCACGTACCGGCAACGGCACCCACCCGGGTCGCCACCGCCGTCATCAGCGGCGTCGCCGGCTACCTGCAGATCGGCTGGATGCTGTTCGGCGTCTACGAGCTTGTTCGCCGCCGGCCGGTTCGCATCGTCGAGTCACGGCGGATCCTGATCGCCCTCGCCGTGTTCGGATTCCTGGTCTCGTTGCTGTTCCTCTCGTCCGATGTGCAGTCGAGCAGCCGGTATCTGAGCCGGGTGGCTGTGCGCGCGCTCGCCGCAGGCATTTCGTTCAGCATCGCCGGCATCGCCGTCTGGCGCGCTCGTGCGCGCCGGCCCGGCATCGGCCTGCCCGTGCTCGCCGGCGCGTTGGCCCTGTACGCGCTCGAGCAGATCCACTACGTCGGGCTCGGCGTCGTCTGGTATGTCGGCGGCCGTCTTCTCGACTATACGATGTACCTCGGCTACATCGACTTCCTGCTGCAGTCGATGATGGCCATCGGCATGATCGCATGCCTGCTCGAAGACGAGCGCGAGGCCGCGGAACTGGCGGCGGTGGAGATCGAGCATCTCGCATATCACGATGCGCTCACCGGACTGCCGAACCGGCCGCTGTTCATCGACCGCCTGATCGTCGCGGTCGCGCAGGCGAATCGCGCGCATCAGAAGCTCGCTGTTTTCTTTCTCGACCTCGATCGTTTCAAGGACATCAACGACTCCCTCGGCCACACCGTCGGCGACACGCTGCTGAAAGCGGTCGCCGAGCGCGTACGCCGCTGCGTGCGCGAAGGCGACACCGTTGCGCGATTCGGCGGCGACGAGTTCACGCTGATGATCCCGAAGATCGAGAACATCGAGGACGCCGCGAAGATCGCCCAGAAGATCATCGAGACGCTGAAGATCCCGTTCGTCGTCACCGACCGCGAGATGTTCGTCACGACGAGCATCGGCGTCAGCCTCTTCCCGGCCGACGGCGCCGATCCCGAAACGCTGGTCCGCAACGCCGACACGGCCATGTACCGCGCGAAGGAACAGGGCCGCGACAACTACCAGCTCTACGCTCCGGCGATGAACGCGCGCGCCGTCGAGCGCCTCGCGCTCGAGAACACCCTCCGCAAGGCGATCAGCCACAAGGAGCTCGTCCTGTTCTACCAGCCGCAGGTCAACGCCAAGACCGGCGCCATCGTGGGAGTGGAGGCGCTGCTCCGCTGGCAACATCCCGAGCTCGGCCTGCTCTCGCCGGCGCACTTCATCTCCGCGGCCGAGACGTCAGGCCTCATCATTCCAATCGGCGAGTGGGTTCTTCGGACAGCGTGCCGCCAGCTGAAAGCGTGGCAGCGGAAGTTCGACGAGTCGTTCACCGTCGCCGTGAACCTTTCCGCGCGACAGTTCCAGCAGCCCGACCTCGTGGAGATGATCCGTTCCGCACTTCACGAGACGGGCATCGAGGCGTCATCGCTCGAAGTCGAGATCACGGAGAGCAACGCCATGCAGAACGCGGAGAACACGATGTACACGCTTCGCGAGCTCAAGGGCATCGGCGTCCGGATTTCGATGGATGATTTCGGTACAGGATATTCGTCACTCAATTACCTCAAGAGATTTCCGATCGACACGCTCAAGCTCGATCAGACGTTCGTCAAAGACGTCGCGACCGACGCCACCGACGCCGCCATCGTCAGCGCCGTGATCGAGATGGCGCATAGCCTCAATCTGAACGTCGTCGCCGAAGGCGTGGAACGGCAGGAGCAGCTCGAATTTCTCCGCCGGCAGCACTGCGACATCATTCAGGGCTACCTCTTCAGCCCGCCGATTCCCGCCGAGCAGATCGACACGTTCATCACCGAACGCAGACCCGCCACGGCATGACGCTCAGCTTCCATCATCGCCTGCGCGACCGCGCCGAACGTTCCCACGCCCAGATTCCTCGCCGTCTACGCGGCTCGGAATGACACTCAGAATCTGGTCACGGCTGAGATCGACCCTACCTTGTAGTACGTGGCCGTGTCATACGCGAAGTCGATCTGGAATTTCGGCCACGCGAATCCGCCACCGATCGACCAGTGATTCTGGTCCTGCGTCTTCGGATACAGGAGCGCCTCGGCGATGTAGTCAGGACGCGTCAGCGGACCGCGCCACGTGATCGCGTGCGCCGGATCGCGCCAGTAGCCGGCGCGCAGCGCGAACGGCACCCTGACTGCGAAGAAGTACTCCGCACCCGCGTGCAGCTCCGTCACGTTCCTCGCCTCGAACGGATGATTCAGCGACGAGATGTCCGCGACGACGGAGGTGAAGTGATCGACGAGGTTCGAGTACTTCACGTAATCGGCGTCAGCGTTGAGCGTCAGCACTGGAATCGGCCGATACGAGACGCCGAGGCCGGCGATGTCGGGGTCGTGGAACTCGGTGTCGGCGACCTTGACGAACTCGAAGTTCGTCTGGCTGCCGGAAAAAAACGTCGGCGCCGCGAAACGCGCGCCTTGCTTGTACACGCCGCCGACGCTGAACTTGTCGAAGGGAGCCCATTTGAAGCCGACGCCGAACGTCGTGTCGTGCTCCTGGGTCAGTTGCACGTTGGATCCATTCGTGCGCGCCGTCGCCTGTACGGACACGTTCTTCGCGTCGAAGTTCTGAGTGAAACGGAACGTGAACGCGCCTTCGCGGAAAAGCTGCATGCGCACGTTCGCGCCGATCGAGAGCGTCGGCAGAACCTGCCACGCCCCCGCGAGGCCGAACGTCCGCTGACGAACGTCGAGCGCGGAGACGAACGGGTCGACGCGAAACTCGATGCACGCCGCTGGATTCTTCGTCTGCTGGCGCAGTGCTGTGCATTCCGCCTCGCTCAGCGGCGCACCACCGGCTGCAGGCAGAAAGAAGTTTGGCGTTTTCTTCTCCAGTTTCCCGGTGAGCGCATTGAACTGCGGGAAAACACGACCGGCGCCGGCGTTGTTCAGCGGCTCGTGGTAGTAGAGGCCGAGCGTAAACCTCTTCTTCAGCGGATACACCGCGCTTGCGAAACTGACGACGACGCGATCGCTGTAGTGCGTGAAGGCGGTGCGCTCTACGTTCGGAAACGTGCCGCTCGTGCTGAACAACTGCGCCTCGACGTAGTTGCGCGCCTCGAGCGACAGCTCCGGCTTGCGCAGGATCGTGAGGCCGGCCGGATTCGCCTCGGCCGCTGAGGCGTCGTCGGCGAGTCCGATGAACGCGCCACCCATGCCGAGAGAGCGGGCGCCCGGGTTGCCGAAGTTGAATTGAAGACCGGAGAGCGACTCGATGTCGGTGTTCTGCCCGGCGAGGGGAATGGCGGCGAACGCGAGCAAAAGAAAGAGCTTGCGCATGCGACGAAGAATAGCAGGAGAGCGACGTCCTGGCCGCCGCACTCCGGATCAGACTCGCGCGGCGCGGATGACTTCGATCACGTGCGCGACGACCTGGTCCGGCGCGCCGAGCTGCTTGGCGCGATCCTTCCGCCAGCTCCATTCGATGTTCCCGCCGGCGAGACTCTTCGCGCCGACCGCGACGCGCATCGGGAACCCGATCAGATCGGCGTCCTTGAACTTCACGCCCGGCCGCTCGTCGCGGTCGTCGAGAAGCACGTCGATGCCGGCGGCGAGCAGCTTCTCGTAAACGCCGGTCGCGGTGCTCACGACGTTCTCTTCGCGCCCGACGATCGTCACGACTGCCTCGAACGGCGCGATCGGCATCGGCCAGATGATTCCGTTCTCGTCGTGGCTCTGCTCGACCGCCGCGGCGACCGTGCGGCCGATGCCGAGGCCGTAGCAGCCCATGATCATCGGATGGCGTTCGCCAGTCTCGTCGAGGAACACGCAGTTCATCGCCTCGGAGTACTTCGTTCCGAGCTTGAAGATGTGGCCGACCTCGATGCCGCGATACATCTCGAGCTTGCTGCCGCAGCGCGGGCAGGGATCGCCCGCGAAGACGGTCGTGAAGTCGCCCCACTCCGGCTCGGGAAAATCGCGTCCGGGATTCACGCCGCCGGTGTGCGTGTCCTTGCGATTGCCGCCGACGATCCAGTTGCGACGCGATTTCAGCGACACGTCGGCCAGCACGCGGCTGCACTTCGTGCCGACCGGGCCGCAGTATCCGACCGGCGCGCCGGTGGCGCCTTCGAAGCGGGTGTCGGCGAGCATCTCGAGCATGTTGACGCCGAGGTGGTTCTTGATCTTGACCTCGTTGCCTTCGCGGTCGCCGCGGACGAGCACCATCACCGCGCCGTTCTCGGTCTCGAAGACGAGCGTCTTGACGAGCTGCGACGTCGGCTTGTTGAGGAAGCGTCCGACGTCGTCGATCGTCTGCGTGCCGGGCGTATGCAGCGGCGCCATCTCGATCATCGGCGCGGGTTCGGGCTCATCGGAGAAGAACTTCGATGTGGCCTTCTCGATGTTCGCGCCGTACTTGCAGGCCGGGCAGCTCACCACGGCGTCTTCGCCCGACTGCGCGAGGACCATGAACTCGTGCGACGCCGAGCCGCCGATGTTTCCGGTATCGGCTTCCACCGGCACGTGGTCGAGCGCGCAGCGATGGAACACGCGCGTGTACGCGTCGCGCATCGCATCGTACGCCTCGTCGAGCGACTCGCGCGTCGTGTGGAACGAGTACGCGTCCTTCATGATGAATTCACGACCGCGCATCAGGCCGAAGCGGGGGCGGACTTCATCGCGGAACTTCGTCTGGATCTGATAGAGGTTGACCGGCAGGTCGCGATACGACGTGACCGCGTCGCGCACGGTCTCGGTGATGACCTCCTCGTGCGTCGGGCCGAAGACGAAGTCGCGCTCGTGACGATCCTTGATCCGCAGAAGTTCCTTCCCGTACTTCTGCCAGCGGCCCGACTCCATCCACAGCTCAGCCGGCTGGATCGCCGGCATGAGGAGCTCGACCGATCCGGCGCGGTTCATCTCTTCGCGGACGATGGCCTCGAGCTTCTGGACCGAACGGAGGCCGAGAGGCAGATACGTGTAGATCCCGGCCGCGACTTTGCGGATCATGCTGGCGCGCATCATCAGTTTCTGACTGATGACGTCGGCGTCCGCGGGAACTTCGCGAAGAGTGTTGATGAAGTAGCGTGACCAGCGCATGATTTAATTCGCGCCGCGGATTGTATGGCATCGATCCATATGACCTCGAACCGGATCCTCGTCTTCGATCGGCCACCGGTGCCCCGACTCTTCTCCTGCGCGGCGTCGTTTGCGTCGGCCGCGCTGTTCTTCACGTACCTGGCCGACAACGCCGATGACATTCGCGCGCTGCCGATCATCGGCCTCGTTCTGCTTTTCCTCGGAACGGTCGTGGCGATGGTGCTGCAGTACGGCGATCACATCTACTTCAGCGACGTGGGCGTGATGTACGAGAACAAGATGCTGTGCTGGTTCGGAAGACGCGGCCGGTGGATGCGATGGGAAGACATCATCGAGATTCGCGAAGTGAAGAAGAAGGTGCTCATTCTCCTGTCGCGCGACGGGCAGCGGATGCTGGTCGACGCGATCCTTGGCTACGCGATTGCACGAGCGGAGATTCTCCGGCGCGCGCCGCACGCACTGTTGAGCGGCACGCTCGCGCCTGAAGAGTCTTGAAGAAGCGCTACGCCATTCCGATTGCGGCCGGGGCGGTGCTCCTCGCCGCGATCGTGATCATCGCCGTGGTTTTGTCGCGGCAGCAGCCGCAGCGCCATCGCGTCTTCCGCGTCGCTCCCGCTGAGAAACCGGCGAAGGCGCCGGTCACCGTCCAGGCGATCGAGCAGTGGACCGAGGTCTTCGAACGGCTCGGCTCGGTCGAGCTCGAAGAGCTCCTCGATCAGATCGAGAAGTCGCATCCCGACTTGTACACGCGGTACTCGCTCGCGTATCTCGACGCGCGCGTTCTCATCGAGCGGAACGAGCTGAAGGAAGCAGCCCAGAAGCTCGCGCCGTACCTCGACGCGAAGAGCCGCTTGCGCGATCTCGCGCTGTATCACCAGTCGGAAATCGCCGAGGGAAGCCGCGACCTGCCCGGTGCGAGCCGGCTCCGTCAGCAGTTGATCGCGTCGTATCCGAAGTGCGTGTATCGCGATCAGGCGATCGACGACGAAGCCGATTACCTGCAGTCGCTCGCCAGTCCGGCGCCGCTCATCGCGTTCGCGCAAGCGATCGCGCCATCCGCACCGACAGCGCGGCGGCGCGAGATGAGCGCGCGCATCGTGGAGTCGCAGCTTCGCGCAGGCGATGTCGCCAACGCGTTCGCGTCCGGCATGGCGCTGCTCACGGCCGGAACGACAGACGACGCAGCCGATCGGGTGAGCCGGGCGCTCGATCGTCCCGATCTCATCGCCCGCATGACTCCGCAGCAGAAGGCCACCCTTGGCGACGCACTGCACAACCACCGCCGCTTCGATCGCGCGGTCGCATTGCTGACCGCAGCGCAGGCGGGCCTTCCGGCGCGTCGCGACGAGCTGCAGTTCGAGATCGGCCGCAGCTACTTCGGCGACGAGAAGTTCGCGCAGGCCGAACAGACGTACTTGCGCGGCGCGAACATGACCGCGGATCCCAAAGCGAAAACGACGTTTCTCTGGCACGCCGCGCGCGCCGCGCAACTGCAGGGCGACGACGCCGGCGCCGAACGGATGATGACCGCGGCGATCAGCGTGAAGGGCCGCTATCCTTCGACGACTGCCGCCATCACGCAGCGCCTACGCACGCGCGCGAAGCAGAAACTGTTCGCCAAAGCCGCGGCCGATCTGCAACTGCTGCGTAAGGCCGCCCCGAACGATCATTCCGTGGTCGAAGCATCGCTCGCGTACGCGTGCGCGATGCTCGGCGCCGGCAACAACGCCGCCGCAATCTCGGCGCTGAACTCGGTACCGCGCAAACTTCTCAGCACAGACGACGCGGCCGAATACGCGTACTGGCTCGCCCGAGCTCAGGAGGCTCGCGATCCTCACGCCGCATTTCTCCAGTACCTGACCGTTCTTCGCGCCACTGTGCCGACGCATTTCGCCTACTTCGCGCGCGAGAGGCTCGACACCGCGCCGATGCAGGCCAGACTCGCGCAGGAGCTGTCGATCCGCGATGCGCAGGTGAAGAAGTTGATCGCGTCGAAGCAATTCGCAGCCGCAAAACAGATCGAGACCGATCGCATCCTTCTCTCCTCGCGCGATCGCGGCGGCGCGATCACGACGCTCGCGGACATTTATCGGCAGATTCCTGCGTACAAAGCCGTCCTGGAGCTGCAGCCGGCGCCGCTGCCGCGTTTCCCGAATGTCGATCCGAACGATCGCGCGTCGCTGCTGATGGCACTCGGACTGTACGACGAAGCGACCGAGGAGATTCATCAGCGGTATCCGCTGCGACCGCTGCAGGCGGCGCTGACTCAATCGATCGCGCTCAACCGCGGCAACGCTTCGCGCGACTCGATCTACGCCGTCGAAGTGCTGATGAAATCCGTTCCGTCCGATTACCTGCCGGACCTGCTGCCGCTGAGCGTCCGGCAGTTGCTCTACCCGCGTTACTTCTATTCGTACATCGTCGAGGATGCGAAGAAGTTCAGTACCGATCCGATGCTCGTGCTGTCGATCATGCGCGAGGAGTCGCGGTTCAATCCGCGCGCGAAGTCGGAAGCGGCGGCGCGCGGGCTGCTGCAGTTCATCATCACGACGGCGCGCGAGATCGGCCAGGCCGTCGGCCTCCTGAATGTCACGCCCGAGGACCTCTACGACCCTCGCGTCATCATCAACCTCGGCGCGAAGTACCTCAGCGAGCTGATGAAGCAGTTCGGCGGAAACCGCTACATGACGGCGGCCGCATACAACGCCGGGCCGAGGCAGGTCGCGCTGTGGTCGCGCCTCGCACCATCGGCGGGTGACGATTGGTTCCTCTCCGCAATCAACTTCGACGAGACGAAGAACTACGTGCGCAAGGTCATGAACAGCTACCGGCGCTACGGCGAGATCTACGGCAATGCTGGACCGCAGGGAGGATTGAGAGCAGAGCCTTAATCGTCATTCCGAGCCGCGAAGACGGCGAGGAATCTGGGCGGCGGGGCTCAGCCCTCGCCCGGATTCTTCGCGCTCTCCGGCGCTCAGAATGACCTCGTACGCCTGGCGATAGCGCGGCACGACTTTTTTCACGTCGAATCTCTCGATCGCGGCCTCGCGTCCCGCCTCGCCCATACGCCGCTGCAGATCTTCGTCCGAGAGAATCTCGATCGCGCGCTCGGCCATGCCGTCGACATCGCCGACCGGAAGCAGGTAGCCGTTCACGCCATCGTCGACCACTTCCGGCAAGCCGCCCGATCTCGTCGAGATGACCGGCACTTCTGAGGCCATCGCCTCGAGCGCCGCCATGCCGAACGATTCCGCTTCTGAGGGCAGCAGGAAGAGATCGCTTCCGCCGACGACTTCCTCGAGGTTCGGCACATTGCCGAGGAAGAACACGCGCTCGCGGAGGTGATGCTGCCGGCAGTAGGCCTCCGCGCGCGAGCGATCGGGGCCGTCGCCAATCATCATCAGCTTCGACGGGACGACGCGCGACAGTTTCTCGAAGACCGCGATCACGTCCATGATCCGCTTCACCGGACGGAAGTTCGAGACGTGGCAGACCAGCTTGTCCGTCGATGCGCCGAACATGTGGCAGAACGCGCTGTGGTGCTTGCGGAATCGCTCGGGATCGACGAAGTTCGGGATGACTTCGATGGCCTTCTTCGTCGCGAAGTTGCGCTCGGTCTCGGTCTTCAGCCACTGCGATACCGCGGTAACGCCGTCAGAGACGTCGATGCCGAACTTCGTGATCGGCAGGTAGCTCTCGTCGCGGCCGACGAGCGTGATGTCGGTGCCGTGCAGCGTGGTGATCACCTTCAGCTTCTCGCTTCCAAGGATCTGTTTGGCGAGGTAAGCGCTTATGGCGTGCGGAATCGCGTAGTGCACGTGCAGCACATCGAGCTTCTCGTACGCCGCGACTTCGGCCATCTTCGTCGCGAGCGCGAGCGTGTACGGCGGATAAGGATCGAACAGCGGGTACGACGTGACGGTGACTTCGTGGAAGTGCACGCGCTCGTGAAGATAGATGTTGAGGCGCGACGGCAGCGCGTAGCTGATGAAGTGAATGTCGTCCCCGCGCCGGGCCAGAGCGATGCCGAGCTCCGTGGCCACGACGCCCGAGCCGCCGAAAGTCGGGTAGCAGGTGATGCCGATTCTCATAAAACAGACCGCAGTTCGCGGATCTAAATCTCCCGTCCAGAATACGCCGCGATCAGATCGTCGATCCTCGGCGGCTGCTTCGTCACGAACGCTTCGCCGTAGGAAACTCCGATCATCGCGCCGAAATGCTTGCCGCGCGCTTCGATCATCTCGAGAAACTGCTCGCTGGACAGCTTCGTTGCCGGCTCCTTCGATCGCGGATTGAAAAACTGCGACTCGAACGCGCCGATCGCCTTCATCTTCATCTTCCAGGCGTCGCTCACATCGACGACGAACGACGGATGGAGCACGTAGTTCTGCATGTAATAGATCACCGCCTGCGGGCGATGTGCCGGAAACTTCGTGTGAATCCGGCGCAGCCCGGCGTAGAACGAGGCATCGGTGACGATCCTGCCGGCGCGCACGTGATCGGGATGGCGTTCATCGGGCCACGGCGCGAACACGAGCTTCGGCCGGGCGCGGCGGATGAAGTCGATCAGCTCGAGCTCTTCCTCGCGTCCGGTGCGCAGGCCGCCGTCGCCGAAGTCGAGCTGCTCGCGAAACGCGGCGCCGAGGATCTTCGCGGCTTTGGCCGCTTCACGTTTGCGCGTTTCCGTTGTGCCGCGCGTGCCCATCTCGCCGCGCGTCAACTCGAGCATGCCCGCGCGGAGACCGCCGGACACGGCGCGGGCAATCGTGCCGCCGGTGGAGAGCTCGAGATCGTCGGCGTGCGCCGCGGTGAACAGAAGGTCGACGGTGTCGGTCATACTCCGATGATGCTGAACGATGGCGCGTCCGGCTCGATGTCTTCGACCATCCTGTCGATGAGCTCCCGGCCGTGCTGCCGCCAGAAGGGAAACCATGCGACGACGCGATCCTGAACGTGGCGATCGGGATAGAGCGTTGCGATCAGCTCCTTCGCCGCAGCGTATCGTTCTTTGTCCTTGCGCACCAGCCCGCGGATGGCGCGCTCGGTGAGCTTGTTGAAGTGGTATTCGATGTGGCCGATCGAACGGTTGATGGCGCGCGCCAGCGCATGATCGGCGGGCAACGCGATCTCGCCGATCTTTCCGATGTGCTGCATCAGCTGGCGCTTCGCCGATTCCGCTTCGCCGCGGATCCGTTCGACGCCTTCCGGTTCGCGCTCGGCGAGAACGTGATCGGGTGACGTGAAGAGCTCGTCCGCATTGAGCTCGTATCGATCGATGAACCGCAGCATCCTTCGCGGCGCGACGAGCGCGTGGCCGCGAAGCGCGACACGCGGCATCGGCACGCCGAGCATCTCGTGCAGCGGCGCAAGCTGCGCGTAATACGCCACCTCGGCCGGTCCGCCGACGAACACGTCCGGCTGCAACACGAAATCCTGCAACAGCGGACGCGTCAACGCCGACGTGGAAACTCGCTCGGGCGGGACCGCGCGAGGGCGATCGATCACGTGACGCTCGAAATTGTCGTCCAGCTCGAACAGCAGCGAGTACGACTCCCGCTCGCGCGGCCCCACCTGCGGCGAGTAACCGCACGACGCCAGATCGTTCGAGCGTTTCAAGACTGCGCCTTCAACGTCATCCCAACGCCTGAAGATCGAATCGAAGAGCGGCGCACCGGCGCGACGCAGCTCCGGCAGCAACGAGTCGATGATGATCAGCTCTTTGCCGAACACATTCGCGATGAGCTCCGCAAACGATTCGCCGAATGTGATTCCCGCGCGCAGCCACGATGGCCGCTCAAAGCCATACAGCGCGAGCAGCTCCATGATGAGCGGCTCGGGTACGGGCTGACGCCCGACGGCAAGCTTCGACTCAACCGTCCGCGTCGCGCGCACGCAGAGCAGATCGAGCTGACGGTTCACATCGCGCGACACGGTCCGCACCGGGACTGCGAGCTGCGCCACCTCGTCGAAGTCGTGATCCTCGGTCGCCATCCAGAACATCACGGTCGCCGGTGTTCCGGCGCGCTCGATGTCGCGCTTCATCTTCAGGAGCGAGCAGATCTTCGCGAGCGTGTACAGCGGTCCGCCCGCGAAACCCGTCTGTTGACCTCCGATGATCGTGAGCGTCTCGCCCGCAGCCCAGCGCTCGAGCTCGGGTTGGATGAAGAGACCGAGGTGGCGATTGAAATCGGCCAGGGCAGCGATCAACTCGGGATCGCCGCGCCGGCCGCCGCGTTTCGGCGCGGACTTCACGCGCGGCAGGAATTGTGTCGCCCGCTCGTTGCCGGTGAGCCAGTCGAGGACGAAGGGGTTGAAGCCCGGGTAGTGTTGAAGCGGAACGCGCAGCGTCATCAGGTGTTGGCGCTACAGGCGTGAAAGCTTCTCGGCGAGCAAGCGTTCGTTCTGCCGCGCTTTGTCGAGTGCAGCTTCGAGCGTCCGGATCACTTCGCGCGTATTCGCGAGCAACATTTGCACCTCGGCTCGCGGATTCTTTCTGCTCGGCGCCGTGGAGTCGAGACGCTCCAGCGCAGCGTCTTCCTCCGGCTCCGGCTCCGTGATCGCCGCGGCGGCTGAATCGAACGGCCGCGTCTGCGGAACGGCGACAGTCCCCGGCTGCGTTCGGGCGGAAGAGATCGGAATCGTGCTCGAGACGACTGCGACTTGTGCGCTGCCGGCCGCCGTGTCGACGCTCTTCTTCAGGTTGTCGAGAATTCGCGCGATCGCCGCGCGCAGCGTCGCCGTCACTCCCATGCCCTGCACTGCCGATGCTTCGAACACCGGCGCGCTGCTCGGCTGCAGATACTTGTTCATGTCATCGACCGAGTCGACGTTCGCCAGATCGCGTTTGTTGTACTGAAACACCATCGCCACCTTGTCGGGATCGAGATTGTTGGCGCGAAGGTTGTCTTTGAGGTTCTTGAGGCTGTCGATGTTCGCGTCGCGCATCGTGCGCTGCGAGTCCGCGACGAAAACGACTCCGTCAGCACCGCGAAGAACGAGCTTGCGCGTTGCGTCGTAGAAGACCTGTCCGGGCACGGTGTAGAGCTGCACGCGAATCTTCTGGCCGGCGACCGTGCCGAGCTCCATCGGCATGAAGTCGAAGAAGAGCGTCCGGTCCGACTCGGTGGCCATCGAGATCATCTTGCCCTTGCGGTCGAGCTTCGGGTTCGCATAGATCTTCTCGAGGTTCGTCGTCTTGCCACAGAGGCCCGGTCCGTAATAGACGAGCTTGACCGTCACCTCATTGATGGCTTTGTTGATCAGGACCATACCGCCTCCGGAGCGCGGGAAAGCTTAGCAGCAATGTCATTCTGAGCGCCGCAGAGCGCGAAGAATCTGGGCGGGGGCGCGGTTCCGCCACCCAGATTCTTCGCCGTCTTCGCGGCTCAGAATGACAAGCGCTTCAGTCTGAGCGGCGCGGAGACGGCGAAGAATCCGCGGCGGCGGAATGGCGGCGAACAATGACGTGATAACCTAACGCCGAACGCAGATGTCACGAAAAGAGCTCCTCGAGCGCGTCTGCTCGGAACAGATCATCGGCGTCGTGCGGGAAGACAGCGCGAATGCTGCGCGATCGGTCGCGGATGCATACGCGCGCAACGGCATCGGCATCATCGAAATCACGCTGACCACTCCCGACGCGTTCGAGATCATCGCCACCGTCGCGAAGAAGTACACCGGCGATGATGTGATCGTCGCCGCGGGAACGGTGCGCAGCTCGAACGACGCAGCGCTCGCGCGCCGCGCCGGTGCGCAGGTGATCGTGTCACCGCACACCGACGTCCGCGTCATCGAGTACGCGATCGAGAACGATCTGCTGTCCATTGCCGGTGCCTCAACGCCCACCGAGATCATCAAGGCGTGGGAAGCGGGCACCGACATCGTCAAGGTCTACCCCGCCCAGTTCCTCGGCGGACCCGATTACATCCGCGTGATCCGCGGGCCGATCCGCGACATCCCGATGCTCGCCGGCGGTCCCGTTCCGCTCGACAAGATCGACCACTACCTCGATGCCGGCTGCGTCGCCGTGAACCTCGGACCTTCGCTCGCAGTTCCCGATCTCGTGAGCTCGCAGCAGTGGGAAGAGATCGGCCGCCGCGTCATGCTGGCGACGTCGATCGTCCAGTCGCGAAAAGACATCGAGACCGACACCTACGTCCACTGACGCATGCCCATCGCCCTGATCCTCTTCGCACTCGTCAGCTCGTTTCCGTCCACCAGCAAGACGTCCTGGATGACACCGCAGTCGTTCCGGTTGACGATCGGGATGCCGCGCGCCGACGCGGAGAAAGCGCTGCGCGATTCCGGTTGGACGGTGAAGAAAGGCCGCGACGACGACCAGATCGTCGTGGACTACAGCGAGGACAAGGCGCTGACGCTCGACTTCGTCCGCGATCGTCTGCGATCGATCCGCTTCGAGCTCTTCGCGCTCATTCCCGACATCCGCGCGGCGTTCGCCGAACAGAAGTCGATCTTGAAGAAAGAGCTCGGGAATCCAAAGCACGTGCGGTCGAAGTCGATCGTGGTGTACGACGACCGTTTGCCGAACATCATGGTCGTTCTGTCCGACAACCCGAATTCCGACTACGGGAAGAAGGGGTTCGGGTATCTCGCGGTGCGGTACTACGACCCGGTCGTCACACGGTGATCGGTGCGGCAACGGCTCGGAAATCTGAATGTCTTGGTATCGGTCTACTGAGCCGCGCCGCCGCTCGCTGACACGACCGCCGTCGCCGGCGCCGCCTTCACGTACTTCTGCGTCTTTCCGTCGTAGACGAACACGCCTTCGCCGACCGTGCCAACGTAGAACCGGTCGTTGAACGGATCGGACGCGACCGTCGTCACTTCCGTGTTCTGGAACGGGACGGTGAGCTGCAGCCACTCCGATTCGTCCGGCATTCCGACGAGAATCTCGCGCTGCTGGCGCGAGGTCAGGAAAAGCAGACGATCGTCCGCGCGCGAGGAGCCGAACACCGCTGCGTACTGCGCATTCGGCGCCTCGGACGAGATCCACTGCCCGTCGGGATTGATCCAGCCGGCTTTGACTCCTTGCGCGCCCGCGACAAATACCGATTCGACTCCTGCGATCGTGCGGATCGCGATCGTGCGGCCGGTCTTCGGCGCATTCGCGACGCTCGACCAACGCTCGCCGTCGAAGATCGTGATGCCGTTGTCCGACAGCGCCAGGAGCGAGCGTTTCCGGCCGAAGTCGGCGAGCGCGATGTCGACCGTACGGCTGTCCGACCCTGCAAGCCGGTACCAGCTCCTGCCCGAGTTACGCGACGTGAACACGCCCTCTGAGGTCGCTGCGAACAGCCGCGTTTTGTTGTAGCGGACGATCTTGTTGACGCGCAGCGGGAAGTTCGCCGGGTCGGCCTGCGTCCATTCGGAACCGTCGTTGCTCCAGAAGAATCCGCGCTCGGTGCCGGCGAGGAATTTCACGTCCGCATCCTCTTCCGGCGCGACCGCGACGGAGAGCACTTCGGGCATGCGCGTCGTACTCACGCGCGTCCAGGTTCGCCCGGCGTTCTGGGTCCGGTAAATTCCTGAGGACGTTCCGGCGGATCCGACGGCCGCGTAGGCCGTGTCCTTCTTCGCCGGATCGGCGACGATCGAGGTGATGCGCACGTTGTGCAGTCCGTCGGACGTGCGCGTGAACGTCCTCGCATGATCGTTCGACACGTACACGCCGTCGCCCTCGATGCCGACGATCACTCGGCCGGGACGCTGCGGATGGAGCACGATCGAGTTGACCACCATGTCTTCGCTCGATACGACGTACCACGTCTTGCCGCCGTCTTCGGAGCGATACAAGCCGGCTGTCGATCCAGCGTAGAGCGTGTCGGGATTGCACGGGTCGATCTCGACGTCGTGGATGCGGCGGTTATTGAAGCCGTCGCGATAACGCGTCCACTCGTCGCCCCGATTCTTCGAGTTGTAAACCCAGCCGCACGTCGACACCCACACGTTGTCCGGGTTGCCGGGATCGAACGTGATCCCGAACATGTCGGTGTCCAGCACCATGCCTTTGTCGATGTGCTTCCAGATCTTTCCGCCGTCGTCGGTCCGCCAGCCCTGCCGCCACGTGCCGACGTAAATCGTGTCGCGCGTCCGCGGGTCGATTGCGAGCGATTCGACGTTCTCGTGCGGCGAGAGCTTGCTCCACGTCAGACCGGCGTCGGTGCTGCGATACACGCCATCGAGCCCGCCGACGAGGACGAAGCTCGCGTCATTCGGGTCGATCGCGATCGCGCGAATCGACGCTTCTTCGATGCCGATGTCGCGGCGTTCCCAGGTCCGTCCCTGGTCCACGGAAACGGCGACCACGCTGCCGCCCCACAGGCCCCAGCAGGCCGCCCACAGGCGTCCGCTGCGGTCGATCACCAGGCTGTCGACGACGTAGCCCGGGAACGGGACGCCGTTGCGCGGATTCGTCCACGTCTTCGCACCGTCGGTCGACCGATAGACCTCGCCGCCGCTGGTGCCGAGGTAGAGGATGTCGGGATTGGCGGGATCGGCGATGAGCGCGCGGACGTCCGCGCCAAAGAGTCCGGCCCGGCGCCACTGCGCCGCCGCGGGAATCGCGATGAGAAGAACGGCGAGGAAAATCAGGGATTTACGCATTCCCACCCAGTCGACATAGTTTTACCACAGACGCACTCAAGCAAGGATTGTGTCAGGAGTCAGTTATGCTACCGGCCAATGAGCCGTCTTCGCACGTGCGTCTTCCCCTGTGCAGGTTTCGGCACGCGGTTTTTCCCCGCGACGAAGGTCATTCCCAAGGAGATGCTGCCGCTCGTGGACAAGCCGATCCTCCAGTACGGGATCGAAGAAGCGCGCGACTCCGGGCTCGACAAGCTGATCATCATCACGTCGAAAGGCAAAGAGTCGATTCTCGACCACTTCGACCGCTCCTCAGGCCTCGAACGGCAACTCCGCGAGCGCGGTAACAATGACCTCCTCGGGGAAGTCGAGGCGACCGGCAAGCTGGTCAACCTCATCTCCATCCGCCAGAAGGACGCCCTCGGACTGGGGCACGCGGTGCTGATGGCGCGCGACGCCGTCGTCGACGAGCCGTTCGCCGTGCTGCTGCCCGATGACGTGATCCTTTCCGACGAGCCCTGCCTGCTCCAGATGCGCCGCGTGTTCGAAGAGACCGGCCGGCCCGTCGTCGCGCTGATGGAAGTCACGCCTGCGGAGACGTCGCGCTACGGCATCGTCGCCGGTGATCTGATCACCAAGCGCCGGTTCAAGATCACCGACATGGTGGAGAAGCCGAAGATCAAGCCGCCGTCGCACTACGCGATCATCGGCCGTTACATTCTCCCGCCCGACATCTTCCCGCTGCTCGCGAAAACCGAGCGCGGCGCAGGCGGCGAGATTCAGCTCACCGACGCGCTGCGCGAGCTCGTACGGCAAGGCGATTTCTACGGCTACGTTTTCGAGGGCCGCCGCTACGACGCCGGCGAAAAGATCGGCTATCTGAAGGCGACCGTCGACTACGCTCTCCGCCATCCGGTTCTCGGAACCGAATTCCGGACATACCTGCAGGGCCTTTTCGGAAATGGAAAAGCGACTGGAGATTCTCGACCTGCCGGACGCGGTGCGGGAGCTCGTCGGCGAGTGCGAGCTGACCGGTAGGCACACGCTGTTCGATCGCGACGGCCGCACGGTCGCGATCCTCGCCTCGCACGACGAATACCTCGCGCTCCGCGAAACCGTGAATTTTGCGAACGACACCGGTTTGCGCGATCGCGTCGCCGCAGCCGACGACGAGATTCGCCGCGGGGCGATGCTGCTCCCGGAGGACTTGTTTGTGGAATGACCGGCTCCGCATCGCGGAGTCGGTGGAAGCCGGCTGGAAATCGCTGACCTCTGCCGAGCGCGACGTGGTACGAAACGCGCTGGAGCGGATCGACGAAGATCCGATCATCGGCGCGCCGCTCTTCGAACCGTATAAAGGCCTATGGAGCTATCGCGTCGGCGGATTGCGGATCCTCTATCGGATCATGCCGGAAGCGCGTTTCGTCGTCATTCTCTCCATCGGCCGTGCCGAGGAGAATCATCGCCGCTGATGCGACTCATACTTGCGTCATCGTCGCCGCGACGGCGTGAGCTTCTCGGTTCGATCGGCGTGGACTTCGAGGTCATGCCGAGCCAGATTCCGGAAGAGCACCATCCGGGCGAGGCGCCGGAGGAATACGTCGCGCGGCTGTCGCGCGAGAAGGCACACACGATTGCAATGCAGCACCGCGACCGCTGGATCATCGCCGCCGACACGACCGTGCTCCTCGGCGAGCAACTGCTCGAGAAGCCGGTGGACGATCGCGATGCCGTGCGCATGCTGTCGCTCATCGCCGGCCGGACGCACACGGTGTACTCCGGCGTCACGCTGCAGAACCTCGAGCGCGGCTTCCACGACACGCGCGTCGCGGAGTCGGAAGTGCGCATGCTTCCGCTGTCGCCGGACGACATCGAGTGGTACGTCGCCACGGGCGAGCCTCTCGACAAGGCCGGCGCGTACGCGGTGCAGGGCATCGGCTCGATGTTCATCGATTCCATTCACGGCTCGTATACGAACGTGGTCGGCTTGCCATTGGCAATGCTGTTTCAGATGATGCGGAAGGCGGGCATCGACCCGCTGCGCCGTTGACGGGAGCGAAGGGACATGTCATCAGCAGCAAAAGTCGGCGTCTTCATGCTGGTCATCCTGGCGATCCTCGGTTACTTCATCCTGAAGATCGAGGACATCGACATCCACCGCGGGAAGATGAAGCAGGTGAAGGTGGTCTTCGACAACGTGGCCGGCCTCGATAAAGACGCGGCGGTCCGCGTCGCCGGCGTCCGGCAGGGGAAAGTTGCGGAGATCAAGCTGCTCCCGACCGGAAAAGCACAGGTAACCCTCGAGGTCGACAAGAACGTGCCGCTGCACAACAACGCCACCGCGAGAGTCGCGAACCTCGGGCTGCTCGGCGAGAAGTACGTCGAGCTCGATCCGGGAAGTCAGAATGCGCCGCCCGCAAACACGGAGACGATGGTGCTGCGCGGAACCCAGCCGGCGTCGATCGACGACGTGACGAGCCAGGTCTCCGCGATCGCGACGGACGTCAAAGCGATCACCGAGTCGCTGCGTCATGTCATGGCCGGACCGACCGGCCAGCAGCGGCTCGAGGACATCGTCGACAACGTGCGCCAGATCACGGTTCAGGTGCGCGATCTCGTGGCCGCGAATCGCGAGAACGTCGACGCCACCGTCGGCAACATGCGCGTGATCACGGCGGACCTGCGCGTGGAAATCCCGAAGCTCGCCGCATCGATCGATCGCGTCGCCAACGAGATGGGCGGCGCCGTCGGCGAGAACCGCGACGACGTGCGGCACGTCGTCGAGAACCTGCGGGGACTCTCGTCGGATCTTCGCGTGACCACCGACAACCTCAACTCGATCACCGGACAAGTGAAGAGCGGCCAGGGAACGGTCGGAAAACTGATCTACGACCAGGAGGCATACAACCGGCTGAACGCCGCACTCAGCTCGGTCGACAGCGGAGTCAGTGAGCTGCGCAACACGCTCGGCCGGGTCAGCAAGATCGGACTGGATATCGGACTCAAAGCTGATTACATGGCCGGCATGAACACGAAACAGGACAACATCGACTTCGGCACCAGGACGCGCTCCGGCGTGACAGTCCGCCTGATTCCGAACATCGAGAAGAACCGGTTCTACAACCTCGAGCTGATCAACGACCCGCGTGGACGGAAGCGGGAGAAGGACACGATCACGACGGTGACGAACCTTCAAACCGGACAAACCCTCACGACCGAGACGCACGAGACCCGCTTCGACCGCGACTTCCGCATCTCGGCGCAGGCGGGCTGGCTGCTCGACAACCTCGGCCTTCGCATCGGGCTGTTCGACAACACCGGCGGATTCGGGGCCGATTACCAGCTCAAGAACCGGATTCGCATCACCGGCGAGGCGTTCGATTTCGCGCAGCGCTTCGACAACAAGCCGCACGTGCGCGTGTTCGGCGAGTACACGCTGCGCATGGAGAGACCGAACACCCCGCGCATCTTCGTCACGTCGGGCATCGACAATCCGCTCAATGACACGTCAATCATGTTCGGCGCGGGCATTCGCTGGCGCGATGACGATCTGAAGTACCTGCTGGGAAGCTTGCCGATCCCGAAATGACGCGCAGCGTCATCCTGAGCGGCGCAATGTCGGCCCCACCCGGATTCTTCGCCGTCTTCGCGGCTCAGAATGACTTGAGGACACGATGGCCATCCGCACAGCGCTCATCTTCGGCGGCCGCAGCGCCGAGCATGAAGTCTCGATCCTTTCCGCGCGCTCGGTCGCGAACGCCGCGCCGAAGCCGAGTATCGCCACCATTCCGATCTGCATCGCCAAGGACGGCGGCTTCGTCGCGCCAGGGCGCAGCGCCGACATCCTCTCGGGCGCGAGCAGCGATCGCGGTGACGAAGATTTCTCCTTCGATTCGTGGTGGCGCGGAGGCAACGCCGATATCGTCTTTCCGCTGATCCACGGCACCGGCGGCGAAGACGGCACGCTGCAGGGCTATTTCGAGACGATCGGTGCGCCGTACGTCGGATCGGGAGTGGCCGCGTCCGCGGTCGGGATGGACAAAGGGCACATGAAGCACGCCTTCGCGACGGCTCGGCTACCGATCGTCGAATACGTGCTCGTGCAGGAAGTGGAGTGGCAGAAGGAGCGCGAGCGCGTCACACGCGCGATCGATAACGCGCTCCGCCTGCCGTACTTCGTGAAGCCGGCGAACGGCGGCTCCTCGGTCGGGGTGACGAAAGTGAAGAACGACGGCGATCTCGAAGCGGCCATCGAGTTCGCGTACCGGTTCGACGACAAGCTGCTCGTCGAGCGCGGCGTCGACGCACGAGAGCTCGAGATCTCCGTCCTCGGCAACGAGCAGCCGCAGGCGTCCCTGCCGGGCGAAATCATCGCCGGCCGTGAGTTCTACGATTACGAGGACAAGTACGCCGACGGCAAGTCGACGCTCGTCGTTCCGGCAAAGCTGCCGAAGGACCGCGTCGAGGAAATGCGCCGCCTGGCGGTCGCGGCGTTCCGCGCGATCGGCGCGAGCGGATTCGCACGCGTCGACTTCTTCCTGGAAAAGGGGACGAACCGGCTATTCGTCAACGAGATCAACACGATTCCCGGGTTTACGAGCATCTCGATGTACCCGAAGCTGTGGGAAGCGACGGAGCTGAAGTATTCGAAGCTGATCAAGCGGCTGATCGAGCTCGGCCTCGAGCGGCACAAGCAGCGGGTGGCGCGGCGGGAAACTGCCATGGAGTGGCTGAAGACAGCACGCAAAATCACGTAGATCGCGATCTGATCATGTGGTCCTTACGCATCGCGCTTTCGAAATTGCGGCCGCTCAATGCCGCCGCCGTCGCTCGCATCAGCGTCGTCGCGATCATGTTCGCGCTCTTCCTCTACGGCGACTTTGCGCTCTTCCGGCGACTGTTTCGCGCGACGGCGCAGATTGAAGAAGCGACTCCGTTCTTCGCGCTGGCGATCCTGCGCAACATCCTGGCGATGGTGTTCCTCGTCGCGACGATCGTCCTTTTCTCGTCGGCGATGACGGCCGCGATCGGCGCGTTTTTCACGGATCTCGACCTCGACATCTACCACGCGGCGCCGCGGCGCAAGTTCTCGATCGTGCTTGCGCGCTGGGCGAAAACGCTGCTGCAGAGCGCAACGATCGTATTCGCCTTCCTGATCCCGATGTTTGTCGCCTTCGCATGGCAATACGAGCGGCCGTGGACGTACTACCCGATCGTGCTCGTCAATCTCGCTCTGTTGCTGACGATCCCCGTGACGACCGCGTGCCTTACGATCGTGCTGCTCGTGCGCTTCTTCCCCGTCCGGCGCGTTCATCAGATCGTCGCCACGATCGCGATTCTCGTCCTGACGGTCACCGTCGTCGCGTTCCGCGTCAGCCGGCCGGAGCGCCTGTTCACTGAAGTGCGAACGGATAACCTCGTGGCGGTGCTGCGCGCGATCGAGCTGCCGTCGATCGATCTCTACCCCGGAACCGCGCTCGCTGACGTGATGGTCTCGATCGAGCCGCCGGTTCTCCCGGCGCGCATCGCAGCAATCGCTGCGGCGGCGTTCGTCCTGTTCGCGTTCGCAGGGCGCGAGGCGTACTTCATCGCGTTCGTACGCGCGCGGGAGAGCATGGCTCCGATGGCGCTCGGTGCGAAACCTCTGACGCGTTCCGCGGATGCGCTGCTGTCGCACGCCAGCGCACCCGTGCGGGCGCTCATCGCGAAGGAAGTGCGCACGCTCACGAGAGACGTCGCGCAGTGGTCGCAACTCTTCATGATGGCCGCGCTGCTTTTCATTTACCTGTACAACGTCCGGATGCTGCCGCTCGGCGGTGACGCGCGCGCCACGATCGTTGCCTACGCGAACCTCGGGATGGCTGGTTTCGTCATCGCCGCGATCTGTCTCCGTTTCGCCTATCCGTCGGTCTCATCGGAGGGAAGGGCATTCTGGATGCTGCAGGTCGCGCCTGTGTCGTACCGCGAGCTGCTGCGCGTGAAGCTGCTCGTCTACGGCGTGCCGCTCACGCTCGTCGCGCTGCTCTTGACCACGTTCGCGAACATCATCCTCGCAGCGGGACCGATCGTCTGGGCGTTCACGATTCCCGCGGCCGCAATCATTGCCATCACGCTCGTGAGCCTCGGCATCGGCATGGGCGCTCTGTCACCGAATTTCGCCGCTGAGAATCCGCTGCAGGTCGGCCTGTCGCTCGGCGGCTTCGCCTACATGGCCGTCTCGCTCACCTACGTGGGCGCAATGATGCTCCTGGCCGCGCGGCCCGTCATGCGTTACTTCTTCCGGCAGACGTTCGGAGTCCTCGACCGGCCGTGGATCTCGGCGGCGGTTCCGATATCGATTGCGTTGACCATGTCGGTGGTTCTTTCGGTTTTCCCACTCCGAGCTGCGGAAAAGCGTCTCGCACGTCTCGAACAAACTCGTTAGAATCAGCGCGGTTCAAGTCACCGCAACAATAGAAGGAGATTGAATGAGCTCAATTCCTCCGCCCACTGTGCCCCCTGCGACCCCGCCGCCGGGAGGTGGCTCCTACACACCGCCTCCGCCTCCGCCGGGTGGGGGAATGTCGACGGGAGGATCGGATCGCACGCTGATGGTCGTGCTGTCGTACCTGTGGATCCTCGCTCTCATCCCCCTGCTCACCAAGAAAGACGATCGCGAAGTCCAGTGGCACGCGAAGAACGGCTTGGCCATTCTGGTCGCCGAGGTCGTGATCTGGCTCGCGCTGACCGTCCTCGGCTTCGTGATCCCGCGCGGCATGGGCCTCGGCTGCGGCATCGCCACGATTCAGTGCGTCGTGTGGTGCGCGTTTCTCGTCGTCCGCATTCTCTGCATCGTGAAGGGCGTCGGCGGAACGCGGTTCCGCGTGCCGGTGATCAGCGACATGGCCGACAAGTGGTAGGAGGCGACCAGTGACTTCCATTCCTCCCTCACCGACGACTCCCGGAGGCGGCGAGATCATTCATCCGGCGCAGCCGCCGAAAGATCCGATTCTCATCTGCGTCCTCAACCTTCTCGTTCTCGGCGGACTCGGATCCATCCTCATGGGACAGAAGGTCAAAGGCATCGTCGCGATGATCGCCTGGGTCGTGCTGCTCGTTCCTCCGAGCTGCGGCACGCTCTCAGCTGTCGTTGCGATCGTCGCCGCGATCGACGGCTATCTGCAGGCGCAGCAGCTCCAGCAGGGAAATCCGATCGGTCAGTGGACGTTCTTCCAGAACCACAAGTAACGTCATTCCGAGTCGCGTAGACGACGAGGAATCTGGGCGGTGGCGAGCATTCCCGCCGCCCGGATTCCTCGCGCTCTGCGGCGCTCGGAATGACGGCGCTCAGAATGACATCACCACATCATTCCGAGCTGCAGCTTCGCCGCATCGGACATCATGCTGCGGTCCCACACCGGATCGAACACGACCTCGACGTCGGCGTGCTTCACGCCGGGAAGCGACTCGACCTTGTGGCGCACGTCGCCGGCGAGGACAGGTCCCATCCCGCAGCCGGGCGCGGTCAGCGTCATCTTGATCTTCACGTCGGCGCCTTCGGCCGAAGGTTGCACTTCGCACAGATACACGAGACCGAGGTCGACGATGTTGACGGGGATCTCGGGGTCGTAGCAGGTCTTGAGCTGTTCCCACACGAGATCTTCGAGTTTCTCGACGGTGAGGTCTTCGTTGTTGACGGCCTGCGGCACGTCGACGGGCGTCTTGCCGATCGCTTCGACTTCCTTGCCGGAAATGCGCACCATCAGGCCGCGATCCGTAATCAGCGTGTACGCGCCGCCGAGGCTCTGGGTAATCGTCGCGCGGGCGCCCTGCGGAACGAGCACTCGCTCGCCGCTCGGAATCATGACCGCCTCCGCGGTCCGGCTGACGACAACTTCTTCGCGCATGTTCATTCGGTAGTCACCGTATCCTTCTGTCCTTCCAGTGCCGTTCGCAACGTGTGCCATGCGAGTGTGGCGCATTTCACGCGTGCAGGGAACTCCGACACACCCGAGAACGCGGCCAGCCTGCCCAGATCTGCCGCGTCGAGTCCGCTTGAGTCACCGGTCACGAGCTTGTGAAAAGTGTCGAAAAGACGCTCGGCGTCTTCCTTCGATTTCCCCTTCACGGTCGAGCTCATGACCGACGCGGACGCTTTCGAGATCGCGCAACCGCTCCCGGTGAAGCTGACGTCCTTGATCGTGTCGCCGTCGAGCTGCAGGAAGACGGTGTAGTGGTCGCCGCACAGCGGGTTGTAGCCGTCGACTCGCGAGGTCGCGTTCGACAGTTCGCGGAAGTTTCGAGGATTCTTGTTGTGGTCGAGGATGACCTGCTGATAGAGCTCGCGCAGATCCGTCATCAGCGGAACACCTCGATTACCCGCCGCAGACCGTCGACAAGGCAGTCTGCTTCTTCCCGCGTGTTGTACAAGCCGAACGACGCGCGGCCGGTCGCCGGCACGTTGAAACGCATCATCAGCGGCTGCGCGCAGTGATGACCCGTGCGGATGGCGATGCCGTCCTGATCGAGGATCGTGCCGATGTCATGCGGGTGCACGCCTTCGAGCACGAAGGAAATGACGGCCGCTTTCTCCGTTGCGGTGCCGATGATTCGCAGGCCCTCGATCTCCTGCAGGCGACGAGTCGCGTAAGTCAGCAGATCGTGTTCGTGCGATGCGATGTTCTCCAGGCCGAGGGAACCGACGTAATCGAGCGCGGATCCGAGGGCGATCGCGCCGGCGATGTTCGGCGTTCCGGCTTCGAACTTGTACGGCAGCGCGTTGTACGTCGTCTTTTCGTACGACACCGAAAGGATCATGTCGCCGCCGCCCTGCCAGGGCGGCATTTCGTCGAGCAGCTTCTCCTTCGCGTAGAGCACGCCGATTCCGGTCGGCCCGTACACCTTGTGGCCGGAGAATGCGTAGAAGTCCGCGTCGAGATCCTGCACGTCGACGGGCATGTGCGGAACGCCCTGCGCGCCATCGATCAGGACGAGCGATCCGTTCGCATGCGCCATGGCGATGAGCCGCTTGATCGGGTTGATGGTTCCGAGCGCGTTCGACGCATGGCCGACCGCGACGATCTTCACGCGATCGTTGAGCAGGCGCGCGAATTCCTCGACGATCAGCTCCCCCTGGTCATTCACCGGAGCGACGCGGAGTTTCGCTCCTTTTTCCCCGCAGAGCATCTGCCACGGCACGATGTTCGAGTGGTGCTCGATCGCCGTGATCAGCACCTCGTCGCCGGACTTGACGTTCTTGCGACCCCAGCTCTGCACGACGAGGTTGATGCTCTCGGTCGTGCCCCGTGTAAACACGATCTCTTTTTCGCTGCGCGCGTTGATGAATCGCCTGACCGTCGTGCGCGCGTCCTCGTAGGCCGCTGTGGCGACTTCGCTCAGGAAATGCACCCCGCGATGAACGTTCGAGTTCTCCTCGGAGTAGTAGCGCGAGATGCGATCGATGACGAGCTGCGGCTTCTGCGTGGTCGCGGCGTTGTCGAGGTAGACGAGGCGTTTCCCTCGAACGTTGCGACGCAGGATCGGGAAGTCGCGACGGACGCGCTGAATGTCATAGGGATGAGGGATGAGGGATGAAGGATGACGAAAAACTTCCGCTGTGCTCATCGGTCCCCTCCATCCCTCATCCCTCTGCCCTCATCCCTTCGTTCCGGCAGCCGACCCGGCATCTGCCGGAACATCTCACGCCTCACCTGCTCGCGCACCGGCTCAATCTTCATGCGATCGACGATCTCGCTCGCGAATGCGTAGACGAGGAGATTGCGCGCTTCCTCTTCGCCCAGACCGCGCGAGCGGAGGTAGAACATCGGCTCTTCCTCGAGCTGTCCGATCGTCGAGCCGTGATTGCACTTCACGTCGTCGTTGTGGATCTCGAGCGTCGGCTTCGAGTCGGCGATGGCCGTCTCGGAAAGAAGCAGGTTGCGGTTTTCCTGGCGCGAGACGGTCTTCTTCGCGTTCGGGCGGACGATGATACGGCCGTCGAAGATGCCGCGGGCGTTCGCATCGAGAATGCCCTTGTAAAGCTCGTGGCTTTCGGCCTGCGGGCTCACGTGATCGATGAGCGTGTGGTTGTCGACGTGCTGGTTCGCGCCGAGAACATAGAGGCCGTCGAGCGTGAGCGAAGAGCCTTCGCCGGTCAGCGCCGCGTTCACCTCATTGCGCACGAGTGCTCCGCCGATCGAGATGTTGCGCGAGATCACGCTGCTGTCGCGCTCCTGCCGGAACTGAATGGTACTGATGTGATAGGCGTCGCGCGACTCGCATTCGACCTTGTAGTGATCGACGACCGCGCCGTTTCCGGCGAAGACTTCCGTCACCGCGTTCGTGAAGTACCGCCCGCGTCCGGCATACGTCTCGACGACCGTGATCTGCGACGCGCGCCCGGCGACGATCACGTTGTGTGGATGCGACCAGACGTCGTCGCCTTCGCCGACGAAAAGCAGGTGAACGAATCCCTCGATCGCCGCATCGGCGACGACGAGTGCACCGTCCTCTGACGACGACATGTTCAACGCGATGAAGGCGTTGCGCTGCCAGTCAGCGATCTGGCCGTAGTAAGGCTCGAGATCGCTTTCCTTCGCTTCGCTGATCGGAATCACGCGCAGGCCTGGGACGTTCGTCCCGCTCTTATCCGTGATCCGTCCGTTCAAGAAGACCAGCTCCGCGACCGCGGCCGGATACCGTGGAGCGGCGGCCTTCAGGCCGCCGTCGGCGCGCTGAAGCGCGCCGCTCCACTTGATTTTCGCAATGGGCGCGACGTTCGTGTACTTCCACTCCTCCATACGAGTGGTCGGCCAGCCGAGCGCGCGAAAGCGCTCGGCAGCTTCTTCGCGGATCGAGAGTGCTACGGAGCTCATCGCGCCGCCGTGGCGACCTCCTGCTCGATCCAGTCGTAGCCCTTCTGCTCGAGTGTGTCCGCGAGCTCCTTGCCGCCCGATTTCACGATCCGGCCGCCGGCGAGCACGTGCACGACATCAGGAACGAGATAGCGCAATAGCCGCTGGTAGTGCGTGATGACGAGGACCGCGTGCTTCTCGCTGCGCAGCGTGTTCACGCCGTTCGCGACGATGCGAAGCGCGTCGATATCGAGGCCGGAATCGGTCTCGTCGAGGATCGCCAGCTTCGGATCGAGCACCGCCATCTGAAAGATCTCGTTCCGCTTCTTCTCGCCACCCGAGAATCCTTCGTTGACGCCGCGGTTCATGAACGCTTCGTCGAGCTCGACGACTTTCATCTTCTCGCGCGCGAGCTCGAGAAACTCCACCGCGTCGAGCTCCTCTTCGCCGTGATGCTTGCGCATCGCGTTGAGCGCCGACTTCAGGAAGTAGATGTTGTTGACGCCCGGGATCTCGACCGGGTACTGCATCGCCAGAAACACGCCCTCGCGCGCGCGTTCCTCGGGCGGCATCGTCAGCAGGTCTTTCCCTTCGTACGACACCGTGCCGCTCGTCGCGACGTAGCGCGGCCGGCCGGCCAGAACGTTTGCCAGCGTCGATTTCCCGGAGCCGTTCGGCCCCATGATCGCGTGCACTTCACCGGCATTGATCGACAGATCGACGCCCTTGAGGATTTCCTTCCCGTCGATGCCGGCGTGGAGGTTCTTGATTTCGAGCAGTGCCATTCCTTTTTCTTCCTTCTCCCCGTGCGCGGGGAGAAGGTGCCGCGGAGCGGCGGATGAGGGGCCCTCACCCGGCGCTTCGCGCCACCCTCTCCCGCACGCGGGAGAGGGCTAATTCATCCGACGCTTCCTTCGAGACTCACTCCGAGCAACTTCTGCGCTTCGACCGCGAACTCCATCGGCAGCTCGCGGAAGACCTCGCGGCAGAAGCCGTTCACGATCATCGATACGGCGTCTTCCGCCGAGATCCCGCGCTGCTGACAGTAGAAGAGCTGGTCCTCGCCGATCTTCGACGTCGACGCTTCGTGCTCCATCTTCGCGGTCGAGTTGCGCACCTCGATGTACGGGAACGTATGCGCGCCGCACTTGTCGCCGAGGAGCAGCGAGTCGCATTGCGAGTAATTGCGGGCGTGGTCGGCGCCCTTCATGATCGTGACCTGTCCGCGGTACGTGTTCTGTCCGTGTCCGGCCGAGATGCCCTTCGACACGATCGTCGAACGGGTGTTCTTGCCGATGTGGATCATCTTCGTGCCGGTGTCGGCCTGCTGATAGTTGTTCGTCAACGCGACCGAGTAGAACTCGCCGATGGCGTTGTCACCCTGCAGAATGCAGCTCGGGTACTTCCACGTGATCGCCGACCCGGTCTCGACCTGCGTCCACGAGATCTTCGCGTTGCGGAACGCCTTTCCGCGCTTCGTGACGAAGTTATAGATCCCGCCTTTGCCTTCCTTGTCGCCCGGATACCAGTTCTGAACGGTCGAGTACTTGATCGTGCCGTTCTCCAGCGCGATCAGTTCGACGACTGCAGCGTGCAGCTGGTTCTCATCGCGCATCGGGGCCGTGCAGCCCTCGAGGTAGCTGACCTTCGCGCCTTCATCGGCGATGATCAACGTGCGCTCGAACTGGCCGGTGTTCGCGGTGTTGATGCGGAAGTACGTCGACAGCTCCATCGGACAGCGAACGCCCTTCGGGATGTAGCAGAACGAGCCGTCGCTGAACACAGCCGAGTTGAGCGTGGCGAAGAAGTTGTCGGTGTACGGAACGACCGATCCGAGGTACTGGCGGACGAGCTCGGGATGGTTCTTCACCGCGTCGGAGAACGAACAGAAGATGATGCCGAGCTTCGCGAGCTCTGCCTGGAAGGTCGTGGCGACCGAGACGCTGTCGAACACGGCATCGACCGCGACGCCGGACAGCCGCTTCTGCTCCTCGAGCGAGATGCCGAGCTTCTCGAACGTCGACCGCAGTTCCGGATCGACTTCGTCGAGCGAGTTGAGTTTCTTCTTCTGTTTCGGCGCGGAATAGTAGCTCGCGGCCTGGTAGTCGATCGGGTCGTAATGCACGTTCGCCCACGTCGGCTCTTTCATCGTCAGCCAGTGGCGGAACGCCTTGAGACGCCAGTCGAGCAGCCACTCGGGCTCGTTCTTCTTCGCCGAGATCGTGCGGACGATGTCTTCGTTGAGGCCGGGCGGAACGACGTCGGCTTCGATGTTGGTGACGAAGCCGTACTTGTATTCCTGATCGGCAATCTGCTGGATGTCACTCATTGTGCTTTTTCCTGCGGCGCAATCGAGGAGCCGTTGCGCTGGGTGTGAAACGACGAGACGAGCGGCATTTCGCCGCGGATCAGGTCGTCGAGCGTGACGTTGTCGAACGCCACCTTGATGGCCCGATTGATGCCGAACATGAACCGGCGCGACGGACACGCCACGCGGATCGAGCAGACCGCGTGGCCGTGATCGTCGATGCTCTCGCACTCGACCAGGTCCCACGGTCCTTCGAGCACATCGAGCAGCTGTCCGAGCGTCACGAGCTCCGGGTCAGCTTCGAACGAGTAGCCGCCGCCGACGCCGCGGTGCGACTTCACGACCCCGCCCTGGTTCAGCGCCTTGAGCACTTTCGTGATCATCGGAACGGGCAGATGGTAGAACTCCGCAATCTCGCGCGCGGCCACGACCGCGCTGTGCTTCCGCGCGAGATAGACCGTCGCGAGGAGTCCATAATCGGTGAGTCGGGAGATTTTCAGCATCGCTTTTTCCGCCGCGGCCGCAAACAGTACCACCTCGGTACGGTATGAGCAACACGGATGATTCAGCGCATCTTCCGCAAAAGAAAAGCGCCGCCCGACTTCGGCGGCGCCTTTCGATGCAGCAGTGAGACTTAGAAGCGGACGCGAGCGCCGAGCTGGAACAGGCGCTGCTCGCCCTGGCCGGCATCGCCGGCAAACACACTCGGCTGTCCGAAGTTCTTGCTCGTGATCGTGCCGTTGTAGTCAGTCGGGTTCTTCGCGTTCAATACGTTGAACATTTCCGCGATGAGCTCGACGCCGTAGTTGCTGCTGAACGCAAACTCGTGCGACAGGCGAAGATCGGTCTGCGAGAACGAATGCTGGCGCAGGCTGTTCACATGCGTGACGCCCGGGGCGAGGTCCATTTTGTAACCGTCGCCATTGAGGTCCGCTCCGGCGAGCGCCGTATACGGAATCGCGGAGCGGTACCGCATGATGCCGGAGATGTCGATGCCAAACGGCGAGCGATACACGGCGCTGAGCGTGACGCGATGGCGCGCGTCGGTGTAGAGCGGCCCGAAATTCGCCGACGAATAGGGATTGAGCACGTCCACGGGCACGTTCGTCGTGACGCCCGCCTGCAGACTTGCGTCCCACAGACGGAACTCATCGGCGCCCTGGAGCACGTTGCCGGTCGCCTTCGAATACGTGTAGAAGCCCTGCGCCTCGAAGCGCGCTGAACGCGCGTGGAATCCGAGGTTGGCGCCGCGATACTTGGCGGAGCCGTCCGGCACCCACAGGCGGATGTTGTTCCCCGTAACGCCGCCCGCTTCGTCGAGGATGCGTTTACTGCCGTTGACGCTCGGGTTCGCGCGGAAGCGGAACGGGATGTTCGAGTAGTCGATGTTGACGGCGTCGAACGTGAGGCCGAGCCAGTTCGTCGTCTGCCAGGAGTAGCCCAAAGAGGCCTGCTTCGACTCAGGGGCCTGCCACGAGCGCTGCGCAATATTGTTCGGCGTCACGGCTCCGCCGCCCTGGTTGGGCGGCAGCTTGTCACGTCCGGGCACGAAGAAAGTTCCGTCCGGATTCCTGATTCCGTTCGGATCAGCGAAGGAGTACACGATGCCGTAATTCAACGACTGGACTGACGAAGCGGGGAACAGGCTGGTGGCGTTGGTGTAGGGGAAGTCGTAGTAGATCCCCCAGCCGGCGCGGACGATCTGGCGCGAGTCGCCGGTCAGGTCGTAAGTCAACCCGATCCGCGGTCCCCAGTTGTTGCGGTCTTCGTGGAGATGGTCAGCTTGGCCCTGGGCGAACGGCTGCAGCCACGCGATGTCGGGATGCTTCGCCGCCGCGATTTTGTATAGCGGCAACAGCGGATTGTTCGTTTGGTCGAGCGCGAATCCGGTCCAGAGGTCATAGCGGAGACCGGCATTCACGGTCAGCTTCCGGTTCACCGCCCAGTCATCCTGAACGTAACCGTCGTACTGCTTGATCGGCGTCGAGTCCCCGCTGAACCCCCCGAAAATCGTAATGCTTGTGACCGGCGAATCTTTGCGGTCCTCGAGCATCGCAAACTGTCCGGACGTGCCCACAGTGAATGAGCCGCCGAGAGTCGGCTCGTCGATGTAATTGAGGCCGGCCTTGAAATCGTGATGGCTGCCGAAGAGCGTGGATGACCAGCTGAAGTCGTCTTTGAACTGATGCTTCACCTGGTTGGTCGTCTGCGGCGTGTTGAAGTTCTGCCCGGAGGTCACGCTGGACGGGAAATAGAGGTTCGGGTCGTTCGACACCGGCAGGATCGAGTTCGCGAACTTCGTGTACTGATACAGGAAGTCGTTCAGCTTGTCGTTGCCGATCGTCCACGTGTGACTGGCGAGCGCCGACTTGTAGTCGTTCGCAATGATGCCCTGGTTCGACGGGAGGTAAATCGGGCTCTGGCCATAAATGTCGGTGTTCTTCTGATAACCGTATCGCACCTGGACGAGCTGCTTCGCCGTGGCGTTCCAGCTCACCTTCGCTGTGCCGAGCTGGTCGCGGAACGGAATCGGAACG
>DASWBH010000042.1:0-7742 GCA_036390755.1 Thermoanaerobaculia bacterium | reverse complement strand
TTCACTTCCCAACCTTCGAGCGTCTCCCGTTCGAGCAGCTTGCGCGCAACGCGGTCGAGCGCCGTCTTGTTGTTGTTGATGATCTCCTTGGCGGTCATGTACGCCTTCTCGAGGATGCGGCGCACTTCCTTGTCGATCTCGACGGCGGTCGACTCCGAGTAGTCCTGGTGCTGCGCGAACTCGCGGCCGAGGAAGATCGCTTCTTCCTTCTTGCCGAACGTTGCGGGACCGAGGTCCGACATGCCCCACTCGCAAACCATCCGGCGAGCCATGCCGGTGGCGCGCTCGATGTCGTTGCCGGCGCCCGTGGTGATCTCGCCGAGGAACACTTCTTCGGCGATGCGGCCGCCCATGAGGACGGCGAGCATCGCATCGAGATAACGCTTCGAGTACGAGTACTTGTCTTCGGTCGGCAGCTGCTGCGTGAGACCGAGAGCGCGGCCGCGCGGAATGATCGTGACTTTGTGCAGCGGATCGGCAGCGGGAAGAACCGCGGCGACGATCGTGTGGCCGGACTCGTGGTAGGCAGTGTTGCGCTTCTCGCGGTCGCTCATGACCATCGACTTGCGCTCGACGCCCATGATGACCTTGTCCTTCGCGAACTCGAAGTCGACCATCTGCACTTTCTTCTTGTCGTAACGAGCCGCGTTGAGCGCAGCCTCGTTCACGAGGTTCGCGAGGTCGGCGCCGGAGAATCCCGGTGTGCCGCGCGCGAGCACCACTGGATCGACGTCTTCAGCCAGAGGGATGGTGCGCGTGTGGACGCGGAGGATGCCTTCGCGGCCCTTCAGGTCGGGCAGGTCGACGACCACGCGACGGTCGAAGCGGCCCGGGCGGAGAAGCGCGGGATCGAGAACGTCGGGACGGTTCGTCGCCGCGACGAGGATGACTCCGTCGTTGGACTCGAAGCCGTCCATCTCGACGAGCAACTGGTTGAGGGTCTGTTCGCGCTCGTCGTGACCGCCGCCCAGGCCGGCGCCGCGATGACGGCCGACCGCGTCGATCTCATCGATGAAGATGATGCACGGCGCGTTTTTCTTGCCTTGTTCGAACAGGTCGCGGACGCGTGAAGCGCCGACGCCGACGAACATCTCGACGAAGTCAGACCCGGAGATCGAGAAGAACGGCGCGTTCGCTTCGCCGGCGATGGCGCGCGCCAGCAGCGTCTTGCCGGTTCCCGGAGGACCCATGAGCAGAACGCCTTTCGGGATCTTGCCGCCGAGCTTCGTAAACTTCTGCGGCTCTTTCAGGAACTCGATGATCTCGTGCAGCTCGAGCTTGGCCTCGTCGACGCCGGCGACGTCCTTGAACGTCACCTTTTTCGCGCTGCCGGAGAGGAGCTTCGCCTTCGACTTGCCGAAGGAAAGCGCCTTGTTGCCGCCGGCCTGCATCTGGCGCATGAAGAAGATCCACAGCCCGACCAGGAACAGCACGGGCGCCCAGGTGATCAAAGCCGTGATGAACGGCGCCTCTTTGGGCGTGTCGAACTCCGTCATCACGTGGTTCTTGTTCAGAAGATCGATCAGCGGCGGGTAATTCGTCGGACCCGTCAGATGGAACTCGCGCTTGCCCCCCGGCGCGGTGGCTTTGTATTCGCCGCGGATTTCGTCGCCGCGAATGAGAACCTTGTCGACCGCTCCCTGGTTCACGCGATCCAGGAATGTGCTGAATGCGATCTGTTCGCTGGCTCCCTTGGTGGTCTGGAAAAGGCTCCAGAGCAGAAACACCAGAACGATGATGACGACCCAGAGGAGCGCGGTTTTTACGGTGGAATTCAACGGATTTCCTCCACGAGAACGCGGCATGCTCCGCGCGTGCCACGTACACTACCGCGATTGTAAACGGAAGGGGGAGAGGGGAAATTCTATTCGCCGCGGCCCAGGGCGCGGCCTAGAGCGTGCCGATGAACGGAAGGTTACCGTGCTCGCCGTTCAATTCGAGGCCGTAGCCGACGAACGAGCCATCCTGCACCTCGAACGCACGGTAGTCGGTTTTGAGGTCGACGGTGCGCATGCCCGGACGATCGAGCAGCGCGACGAGCCGCAGCGTCGTCGGATTGTGTAAACGAAGTTGTGACAGCAGGTAGTTCTCGATCACGCCCGTCGACACGACATCCTTCAGCAGGTAGACGTTCTTCCCGGCGATGTCGGTGTAGCTGAAATAGTCGATCTCGAGCGCCTGCGCGGTCTCGGCATCGGCGATGTCGCGAACGACGTCGATGAAGCCGTAGCTCACGGCGCCGGGAATGGCGCGGATCAGATCGGCGAGGAAGCAAGAGGCTCCGTTCAGGACGCCGAGGAGGAAGACGTCGGAGGAGCCGGCGTCGGTGCGGATCTCCCGGCCCAGCTCGGCGACGCGCTGCGCGATCTCCTCCGTGCTGAAGGCCGTCTTGATCTTTCCTCGAGTCATGTTTTGAGGACCACCTCGAACAATGCTTCCGCCGGGCAGGTCACCTTGAACCGATCGGAGACTTCAATCCCGGCGACCCAGACGATCTCTCCGTTCCACACCAGCAACGGAATGCGGTCGCGGAGCTCGGCCGGGATTTTACGATCAATCAGGAAATCCTTCAGCTTTTTGTCCGCGCTCATCCCGAGAGGGCGGAAGCGGTCGCCGTTTCGCCGATTTCGGACGACGAATGACGGATCGGCATGGTGTGGAAGCTGGATCAGTTGCCGGTTGTCGGTGGTCGGTTGTCGAATGCTGACAGTCGCGCCGATCTGCGGGATGAAGATCGCTTCGCCCGCGCGAATCGGGAGCTCGAAGTCATCGGTAGGTTCAGGCAGTCTGCGAAGCACCAGCGCGCCGTTGCGGCGGATCAGCTCGAGCTCCTTCGTCACGCTGACGCGATCGATCGACGGCACGCCCGCCGCGAGCCGTTCCAGATCGGTCGATGAAACTTCGCGGGATGAGCCGAGGCGGCGGATGTGTCGCTGGAGCAGGGCCTGCCGCATCCACGGATCGGCCGGCCAGCTCGTGAAGCGCGTCTCATGGTCGGCGACATCCGCGTGCTCGCGTTCGGCCGCGTCGATCACGCGCTCGACATGAGGCCAGAGCTGCTGCGCCTGCGTCGCGACCGCGGCGATGTTGCCGATCGCCTCAGGATCAAAGTTCCGGAGCGCGGCGCGCACGCGGTTGCGCAGGAAGCGCGGATCGTCGTTCATCCGGTCGTTTCGCGGAGTCACTCCGCGCTCGGCGAGAAACGCGACGATGTCGTCGCGAGTCACCTCGATCAGCGGCCGGATCACTCCGTCGGCGCGCGCTTCGTGGATGGCGCGCAGTCCGGCCAATCCGCTTCCGGTGATGAGGCGCATGACGATCGTCTCGGCCTGATCGTTTTTCTGATGCGCCGTAGCCACGAAGCCTGACGCTCCTCGGATCTCCTGAAGACGCGCGTGGCGGACCTCGCGCGCGGCGGCCTCGAGTCCCGAGCGCCGGATCGCTTCCGGATCGATCGAGCCATCGCAGACATCGAGCGGAACCTCGAGCCGCGCGCAGAGCTCGCGGACGAAGCGCTCGTCGCCGTCGGATTCATCGCCGCGAAGGTGGTGATTCAAGTGACCGCAGACGACCTCGTAACCGGCCGCGCGCATGTCTGCGAGCGCGAGCAGGAGCGCGGTCGAGTCGATCCCGCCGGAGCATGCCGCAACGACGCGCGCGGGACCGATGCCGTGGCGCTCGAAAAAGTGCCGGATGGATTCGACGACCATCGGTTCGTAGGGTACTCTGGTCGCCAAACGGAATCGTGAGGGCGGTATGGGCAAGCAACGGCGTTCGGGCTTTACTCTGATCGAGCTCCTGGTCGTCGTCGCCATCATCGGCCTGCTCGCCGCGATCGCCATCATGCGTTACCAGACCGCGCTCCTGCGGGCGCGGCAGAAACGGACGATGGCCGACATCCGCAGCATCGCCGTCGCATGGGAAACGCGAGCCGTCGACGAAAAGCAATACAACGCCGCAGGATTCACTCTTCCGGCGTATCCCGTGACCTTCCCGCAACTGCAGACGATGCTGGCGCCGACCTACATCAAGGTGCTTCCGCAGACGGACGCGTGGGGCGTCCCGTTCGCGTTCAATGCGGACCAGGTGGTGGGCAGCGCGACGCCTGCCGAGCAGTACGCGGTCCGCTCCGCCGGCCGGGACGGAAAGTTCTCGACGTCCTACACACCTGGACCGACCGAGGACCCGGACGAGGACATCGTCTACGATGGCGGCACGTTCATCGTGTACCCGGCGACGCCGCATTAACTCCTGCGCGGAGAGTGCGGTGCGCGGAGCGCAGGTGGATCACGATTCCGAGTGATCGTGGTCACCGGACGGTGTTTGGTCGGCGGGTGAGTATGGCAGCGGACCTTTTTCGCAGATGCGCCGTCGCCGCGAAAAAAGACGTGGTGGCGGTGACAGGAGTCGAACCTGTGACCTAGCGCTTATGAGACGCCCGCTCTAACCATCTGAGCTACACCGCCACAAAAACGAGGGAGCGGGATTATAGTCAAACGCCTCAGCGCGCTGGATATTTCGATGGAGAAGGAAGAACGGGTCTGCAGATCTTGCGCGATCACCGAAGAGACGGCGCGCCTTGAAAAGTGCGGCATCTGCTCCCGATACTTCTGCGCGGACTGCGCATACCGCGCATACGGAGGCCGCAAGTTCTGTTCACCCGAGTGCGCGCGGGGTTATTACTTCCACGGAGAAATGGATGACGACGAAGACACCATCACTCGACGAGAAGACTGACATCGTGGGCCGCGTGGCCCTCGGCACCGCCGAATCACCGCTGATCCGCCGCCCGCGCCGGCTACGCCGCACCGAATCGATCCGCGCCCTGGTGCGCGAGACGATCGTCCGTCCGGAGGACCTCATCTATCCGCTGTTCGTCGTGCCGAACAGCCGGCCGAAGGTCGAGATCGGATCGATGCCGGGCGTCTGGCAGTTGCGCGTCCGCGAGGCCGTCGAAGAGGCGGCGAAGGCGTTCGACAGCGGCCTCCGCGCCGTGCTGCTCTTCGGATTGCCCGAATTCAAGGACGCGATCGGCTCCTCATCGTGGGACCCGTCCGGCCCCGTTCAGGCAGCAACCGAGGCGATCAAGCGCTCGGTGCCGCAGATGACCGTCATCACCGACGTCTGCCTCTGCGAGTACACCGATCACGGGCACTGCGGCGTCATCGTCGACAAGAACGGGACGAAGGACGTCGACAACGACAAGACGCTCGAGCTGCTCGTCCGCCAGGCTCTTTCGTTCGCGCAGGCGGGAGCCGACTTCGTCGCACCGTCGGACATGATGGACGGGCGTATCGGCGCGATCCGCCGTGCGCTCGACGCGAGGAACTTCTTCGACGTCGGCGTGATGGCGTATTCGGCGAAGTTCGCTTCCGGCTTCTACGGTCCGTTCCGCGAAGCGGCCGAGTCGGCGCCGCAGTTCGGCGACCGCCGTACGTATCAGATGGATCCGGCGAACGCGCGCGAGGCGATGCGCGAGATCGCGCTCGACGTCGAAGAAGGCGCGGACATCGTGATGGTCAAGCCGGCGCTGTCGTACCTCGACATCATCCGCAGCGCACGCGACAACTTCCCGCTGCCGATCGCGGCATACAACGTGAGCGGCGAGTACTCCATGGTCAAGGCGGCGGCGGAGCGCGGCTGGATCGATGGACCGCGCGTGATGAACGAGATCCTGACGTCGATCAAGCGCGCAGGCGCCGATCTCATCATCACGTACCACGCGACGGAGTTCGCGAAGGCGTATCGCGGGTAAGCCGGACCGCTATCGCTTCTGCTGCCCGAGGTACTGCTGCGGGTTCTGGTCGAACTTCGTCTTGCAGCCGGTGTTGCAGAAGAAATAGTCCCTGCCCTGGTAGGAGGACTTCCCCCCGGGCGGGTTCTTCTCGTTCACCTGCATCTTGCAGACTGGATCGACTGCCATCGCGTCCTCCTTACTTTCCGGCGAGCTTGATCGCGGTCGCGGTCTTGCCGTCGTCGGCAACGTGAACCGAGACGCGGAGTCCGCGTACGAGGTCACCGTGGTGCGCGGCCTGGCCGTCTCGGGAGTACGTCGTCGCGTCGTTCAGCACGAAGTCCACTTCTTTTCCTTGCTCGGTCGTGATCGAGAGGTGACGAGCGTCGACGGCCTTCACGATGCCGAGAAAGTTGTGTACGTGGCCGGCGTGCGCGAATGCGGCCGCGGCAATGAATACGAGAAACAGAATGAGTGCAGAGACTTTGCGCATGTTTTCCTCAGTGACCATGAAGGAACTCGTTTTCGCGGTGCATTTCTTCCATCTCGGCCGGTGACTTCGGGTTCAACCGTTCCATCTCGTCGATCTCTTCCTGCGTGATCCTGGGGAGGTGGCGGATGAAGCGGACGAGCTTCCAGTTGTCGGCTTCATTGCCGCGCCACGCGGGCATTCCCGTCAGGCGGACACCGTCCCGGATGATGGCGAACAGCTCGCCGTCGCTCAGTTCCTGCGTCGTGGCTTTTCGCATGTCGGGTGAGCGCGGATAGAGGTTGCGTCCGATTTCCGTGTTTCCGCTTCCGTCGTTGGCATGGCAGACCGCGCAGTGATCGGCCCAATGCGCACGGCCGGCTGCGATGACGTCGGGCGTGTCGGGAACAGGATTCTTTCTGATGCGGAGCGAAGCGGGTATCGCGAAGTGCCGCAGGGTGCGACCCAGTCTTTCTTCGATGACCGTCGGTTGCTCGCGCGCGCCGGCGCCACGCTTCACGATCAGGACCATTCCGAGCGCGACGACGAGGACGACGGCGACGATGATTGCAAGAAAGATCCGCATTGCTAATGCATCGTGTGGCTCATGCCGGCCATCGACGCGTGTCCGCCCGCGCTGCGCACGTGAACGTAGACGTACGCCGAACGCGGCGAGCGACCGTACACCGGCTCGAGCGCGGCCGCGAAATCGTACAACGTGAAGTTCCCGCCGGCGCCTGCGACGACCGCACTGTTCTGCCACAGATCGCGCGTGTAGCCGAGGGTCAGCGCGTGGATTCGCTGCATGCTGCCGTCGCCGGTCAGCTCGTCGCGATCGACGATCTCTCCGCGTGCCGTGATCCAGTTGATCTCCGCGATCTGCAGCAGCGTCTCCGCTGTCCATGAATTCGTCGCGGTGCGGTGCCGCCGGTCGTTCCGGCCGAAGATCAGGGTCGACGACCACATGCCGAGCGATGTCGGAGCGGAGTAGGCGACAGATGCCGTCGTGCGCTGCACGTTGCCGGGCTCGAGCACTTCCGGATGCGTCAGATGCCCGGTCGAGAGTTGTGCGCTCCAGTTCGGAGTCGGATCGGCGGTGAGGCGCAGCGACCAGGAGTCGATCCGGCCGCCGTTCAGGTTCCAGCGTCGCTCATCAGGCTCGCCGCCATGGAAAACGCTCAGCGCCGCACCGAGCGGACCGCTTTTCCCGCCGGCCGTGATCACGTTCGCGGCGATGTGCGTCGAGTCCTGCATGTGATGGGCGAGCGTGGCCTGCGGCAACTCGGCGGCCGACGCGCGATGCGGATACGCGACCGGCCCGAGCGCGGGATCGCCTGCGGGCGCGACGTAGAGATACGCCACGTTCGCCGCGTCGATGGGGTACGCGTATTCGGCCGCGAGCTCCATCAGGAAATCGTGCGGATGCTGTGCGTCTCGAATCGGACGGCCGAATGCAGTCTCGCCGGTCTGGAACAACTCGGGATACGCGCGATGCGTCACCGTCGCGGGCTCGAGACTCAGCATCGAGCGAAGCATCAG
>DASWBH010000041.1:0-4709 GCA_036390755.1 Thermoanaerobaculia bacterium | reverse complement strand
TTCTCGTCGGCCGGCACGTTCTCCGGAGCTTCCGGTCCGCCGACGATGACGAACGCGCCGCCGACGGTGCGCACACCGGTGCCGGTCAGCACGGCAACGGCCGCATCGATGGCGCCGACGCTGACCGCGGCGCGCATCCCGGCCACCGCACGCCCGCGCACAATCGTGAAACCGAAGCCGCGCGTCTCGCCGCTTCTGCTCGCGTTGTTGTACATCGTTTCGATCGCGGGCGCGGCATGGGGCGGCTGGTACCTCGCGCATCGCGTCACCGCGGCGAAGAGCGAAGTCTCGTTCCGGCGCATCACGTTCCGCCGCGGCGAGGTGCGAGGCGCGCGCTTCTCGCCGGACGGCGACACGATCGTCTACAGCGCGTCGTGGGACGGCCAGCCCAGCGAGATCTTCGTCGCCAGCCGTCAGAGCTCCGACGCTCGTCCCCTCGGAATCGCCGACGCCGACGTTCTGGCGATCTCGAAATCGACCGAGCTCGCCATCCTGCTGCGGCGCGATCGCCTCACCGGCCGCGGCACACTGGCGCGGGTGCCGCTCGCCGGCGGAATGCCGCGCGAAATTGCCGAGGACGTGCTGCAGGCCGACTGGTCGCCGGACGGATCGCAGCTCGCCATCATCCGCGTCGCGAACAACAAATTCCGGCTCGAGTATCCGATCGGGACGGTGAAGTACGAGACGCCGCACGACATCCGCGATCTGCGCGTGTCGCCGGACGGATCGCGCGTCGCGTTCATCGATCCGCACGGCGGCGCAGCCGACGTCGTGGTCGTGGGCAACGGTCAGCCCGATCCGATCGCGCGCGGCTGGTCTCACGGCGCGACCGGGCTGGCGTGGTCGCCGGACGGAAAAGAAATCTGGATCACCGGCACTGACAGTGGCGCTCCGCCTGCGCTGTACGCCGTCTCGGTGACGGGCGACGAGCGCCTCGTCGATCGACTCACCGGATCGATGAAGCTCTTCGACATCTCGAACGCGGGCCGCGTGCTGCTCGCGAACGGCATGTGGCGTTCGGGCCTGCTCTACCACGGCCCGGCGGACACCGCCGATCGCGACATGTCGTGGCTCGACTGGTCGATCCTCGCGGACTTGTCGGCTGACGGACGGAGCATCCTGTTCAACGAGACGCGCGAAGGCGGCGGCCGCACGGGCGCGATTTACCTGCGCCGCGCCGACTCGCCCGCACCGGTTCACATCGGCGACGGCTACGGCGACGCGCTCTCGCCGGACGGCAAGTGGATCCTCGCGCACACCGGACCGAAGCTGACGCTCCTGCCGGTCGGCAGCGGCGAGCCTCGCGACATCAAACTCATCGGCAACTTCGACCTCGGCGCCGAGTGGCTGCCGGATTCGAAGCAGGTGATCATCGGCGGCGCGCTTCCGAGTAGCAATTACAGACTGCTGTTGATCGACACGCTGGAAGAACGCGTGACGCCGATCTCCCCGGAGAACATCTGGGCGAACAGCCTCCGTCCGTTCGCGGTGTCGGCCGACGGCCGCTCGGTCGCCGGCATGACGGCGGACGAGATGATCACGATTTATGCGCTGAACGGCGGCGCGCCGGCGCCCGTGCAGGGCGTCCAGAAAGGCGAAGTCCCGATCGAGTGGACGCCCGACGGAACCGCGCTCTACGTCTATCGCCCGACCGCGCTCCCCGCGCGCGTCTTCAAGGTCACGCTCGCGACCGGCACGCGCGAGCTCTGGAAGGAATTCGGATCGAGCGACCCGGCCGGCGTGTACAAGATCGCGCCGGTGCTGATGACACGCGACGCCTCGGCGTACGCATACAACGCGCTGCGCAGCACGAGCGACCTGTATGTGGCCGAAGGCTTGAAATGAGTGGTCGGTTGTCACCGGCAACTTGAATGGATGTAGTCATCATCATCGGCGCCGCGGTCATCGCCGGCGCCCTCAACTCGATCGCCGGCGGTGGAACGCTGATCTCGTTTCCGGCGCTGTTGTGGATCGGCCGCAACGCCATCGTCGCCAACGCGACGAACTGCGTCGCGCTCTGGCCGGGATCGTTCTCAGCGATGTACGGCTACCGGCGGGAGCTGTCATCGATTCAGCGGTGGCTGTTGCTGCTCGTCATTCCGTCGTTCGGCGGCGGCGCGCTCGGCGCGTGGCTGCTTCTGCGAACGCCGACGAAGACGTTCGAGCACCTCGTGCCGATTCTGATCCTCAGCGCGACGATACTGCTCGCCGCACAGGAGCTCGTCTCCCGCCGGCTCGGCTTCGTCGGTAAGGCGCACGAGAATCCGACGCCGGGCTGGGTGATCTTCGTCTTCGTTTTTCAGTTTCTCGTGGGCATCTACGGCGGCTACTTCGGGGCGGGCATGGGCATCCTGATGCTCGCCGCGCTCGGTCTGATCGGTCTCACCGATCTCCACCAGATGAACGGTTTGAGGAACCTGCTCGCGGTCTGCATCAACGGCACCGCCGCGATCTACTTCGGAATCTCCGGCGCAGTGGCCTGGCGCGACGCCATCCTCATGGCGATCGGCGCCGTCGCAGGCGGATACCTCGGCGCACTGTCGGCGCGACGACTCGGACGCAGGTTCGTGCGCGGCGCGGTCGTCGCGATCGGATTGATCATGACGATCGCGCTGGCGATCAAGACGTGGTCGTGAGCGTCAGCGCACCGACAGGTGCCGCTTGAGCCACGCGCGGACGCGCGGCGTGCGGCGCGCGAATGCCTCGTACGCGCGTCGGAGGCGCGGATGCCGGTGCTTGGCCTGCTGCAGAGCGCGCGCGAGCTGCTGACGATTGCCGAGGAAGCGGATTTCCTTCGAGCGCGCTTTCGCCAGCGCGAGTCCCAGGTCGCGGTAGAAGTCGGCGTCGTGGCGGAAGTACATGTTCTTCAGTCCGCAGGCATGGGCGTTGACGCACGCGGCCGTGAGCGTCGCGTACTGTCCTTCCTGATATTCGGCGGCACCGCCGCTCAGGAGCACTTCGCGCATCTCGTGACGCAACTGATTGAATCCGGCGCCGCGCCACTCGTCGGCGAATGAGCTGCGAACCGCATTGCCGAGCGGCTTGTAGTCCGGCTTCATGAGCATGCAGCACGGATACATGTCTCCGTTGCCGCGAATCGCGGCCGAGTAGAAGCCGAAGAAGCAGAAGCCGTTCTTCTCTTCGAATGTGTCCGCGGTCGTGAAGCCGGTGTCGACCTTCGTGCCGGTTTCGCTCTCGATCTCGCGGACGAGCGTGTTGAATTCGTCGAACGGAAAGCAGATCTGCAGGAGGCCGCGCTCGCGATCCGCCGCGATCACGTCGCGCAGCAGTGCGCGAAGCGACTCGCGATCGCTCACGCCGAGCAGGATGCGCTGGTCGATGCGCTCGTTCGGGATGTCGGTGACGGTGCTGATCGCGATCACGTCGGCACCGAGCGAGACGCCGAGGTCGTACATCTCGCGGATTCGTGTGTAGTTGTCCCGATCGAGGAGGAACTGCACGACGACTGTGGGAAGTTTCTCCGCATTGCGAATCGAGACGAGGTGGCGGAGGTTCTCCGTCACCTTGTCGAAGATCGCCGGCTTGACCTGCATCATGCGCGCGTAGTCGTTCGCGTCCGCGGCGTTGAGCGAGAAGACGACCTCGCGCGCGTGGCCGTCGACGAGCTTGCGCGCGATCGCCGGCGAAAGGGAAAGACCGTTCGTGGTGATGTTGTCGATGAGGACGCCGCGTTCGTGGATGGCGTCGATGACGCGGTCGATCTCGCGATGGAAGAGCGGATCGCCGCCGCCGGAGAGGCGCACCGAGCGCAGGCCTTTGCTCGTCGCGTCATCGAGGATGTGCACGATGTGCTCGTACGGGATCTGATCCTTCGTCCGCACATCCATCTGATTGCAGAAGTAGCAGTCGACGTTGCAGCGGTCGGTCAGATCGATCTCGAGGTGCATCGGCCCGGCCGGCGCGGTCCCCGACACGATCGAGTCGATGATCGCCTGCTTGTCCTCGTCGCGCAGCTCGCGCCATCCGTGGGATGCCCGCATGTGTTGTGAGCGGAAGCGTAAACCGTGACGCGTCTATTTCCTCCTTCGCCTCGCGGAGCGGGGAGAAGGTGCCGAAGGCGGATGAGGGGTTGTCACATACACGCCGAGCGCGAAGAAGGTATCGTCAGAACATGCGCCGCCTCGTCCTTCTCATGCTCCTGCTCGCAACCCCGCTCGCCGCATTCGAGCGCGGCCAGGTGTTCTTCCAGGTGCGGACTCAGCACTTCAACGAGACCGGCTTGTTTCTGCGGTTCTCTCAACGCGGCTTCAACGGCGCCGGGGGGCTCGCCGACGTCCCAGTGACGTTCGACTATCCCGGCCAATTCCTCGCGCCGGCGCCAAACCGCATCCTTTTTCATGACAAACACACGATGTCCGTGTGGGATGGCGTCTCGCCTCGCTTCACGAATCTCTTCACCGACGACGCCGAGCTGAGCGAGATCGCGCCCGGATCATTCGGCCGGTATCTCGTCGCCGAACGATTCGCCGATCCTGCGCGCGGCGCCAGACTGATCGAATTCGACCTCGACGGCGTGGTGGCCGAGCATCCATTTGGGCCGAACATCGTCAACAGGATCGGCGTCGGCGCGAGCCACATCGAGCTGCTTGCCGATCATTGCACGCTGCTCTACACCACCGGCGACGACGATCCGCTCGGCAATCGCGTGCGCCGGATGAACATCTGCACGAATCAGCCGGAGCCGGATT
>DASWBH010000040.1:0-4532 GCA_036390755.1 Thermoanaerobaculia bacterium | reverse complement strand
GGCGACGCCGCGGCCTTGCCTGAACCAGGTCGCGATCAGCTTCATGCCCGGCGGATAGACGCCGGCCAGACAGGCGCCGGTGAGGAAGCGCAGAACGATCGCGCTCGTCGCGGTGTGCGACGTGAGCGCGAGGACCGCGTTTGCGACGGCGCCGAGGATCGCGCAGAGCGCGATGAGGAATCGCGGGCGGATGACGTCGGCGAGATTGATGATCGCGCTGATGAGCGTTCCGGCGACGAAACCGAGCTGCACGGCGAGCGTGAGCCACGCGGTTGTGCTCGCGTCGAGGTTCCACTCCTTCGCGATGTGCGGCGCGACAGCCGACACGCCGAACCAGAGCGACATGGCGAACAGCTGGGCGATCGCGATGAGGGTGAGGGCGGTTGTTCGGGACATTTTTCGGGATTCGGGATTCGGGGTTCGGGGTTCGGGGTTCGAGATTCGGATTAAGAGTTCGCGATTATCCCCTGATCGGGAAGCCGCATCGCATATGAGTTGATCGCGGGGGAGTTCCGGCTCAGCGAGAAGGCTGCGGCGACAAATCCTGTGCGAATGCGAGGATGAGACCGTTGCAGTCCCGGATCACGATCTCGCGCTGGCCGTAAACGCGATCGTCAGGACCGTCGATGATCTCGGCGCCGCGCCTCCGGACTTCGTCGGCGAACGCGTCGATGCCGGTGACGTGGAAGTACGCGTCGTAGCCGCCGCGTGCGCGTCCCGTGCGGACGTCCGACTGGTTCGCACGATTGAAGAACAGCTGAACATCATCACGTTCGACGATCCCGAACACCGGCGGCGGATCGGTGTCGAAGCCCGCCTTTTGCCCGTTCCAGTAGCCCGCGATCTCGAAGCCGAGGATGTCGCGGTAGTACTCGGCAGTGCGCACGATGTCGGGAACTGTGAATTGGGGGACGGCCGACTTGAACCGGATATGCGAACGGTCGCTCATCCTTCCTCCTCCGCCTCCCGCCCGCCCGCCGTCCGCACCACGTGCACGCTGCAGTGCGCATTCGCGGTGACTGTTGACGCGACCGAGCGCCACCACGAGCGGTCAGGTTGGTCAGGTCCGGGGGCGCCGATCACGATCAGGTCGACGTTGTTCGCGCGGGCGAACTCGACGATCGTCTTTGCCGCGTCGGGAGACTCGATCGCGTGAAGCGACAGGCGCTGTGCGGGCATGCGCAGCGGCTCGACCCAGTGGCGCAGGCGTACGAGATGTTCGAGGTGAATGCCGGATGCGGTTTCCGATGCTTCAGCGCCATCCATGAGCGGAGTCGTCGGAACGACGGAGACGCAGATCAGGCGGAACTCCGCGCTGACCGACAGGATCTGCGCCGTGACGCGGCGGATCGCCGGCTGTCGCTCGTCGTCCATGTGCGTCGTGTCGACGGCGACCATGATGATCGGCGAGCGGCTCACCTGCGCGTTCGGAAGTCGCAGGCGCCGGCCGTGCTCGCGCCGCGCGTCCCAGAAGCGCTTCACCTGGTTCATGAGTCCGGCCTGCCGCGATTTGCGGGCGCGCGCGGTGAGGAGGACCTGATCGGGATTGCGCAAATCGAACGCGACGTGCGCGGCGGATTGATAACGCGCGTCGGCGTGGACCTCGAGGCAGCGCAGGATGATTTCCTGCAGCCAGGGCGGCACGGACGGCGCGTGCAGCGACGGCGGGACAGGATCGAGCCACAGGCGATTGCGCACGTCGGTGTCCGGCTCTCCGAACGGCAGCTTGCCCGTAGCCATCTCGTACAGCACCGCGCCGAGGGAGAAGATGTCGCTGCGCGGATCGGAGCGGTCGTGAAGGACCTGCTCGGGCGAGATGTACGGCGCCGATCCGGCCGCGCGCGTTTCCTCGTTCAACAGATCGGGATACCGCTCGTGATGCGCGAATCCGAAGTCGATCAGCGCGGCCGTCCCGTCGTGCTTCAGGATCACGTTCGCCGGCTTGATGTCGAAGTGGATGACGTCCTGCTGATGCAGGCTGTGCAGCGCATCGGCGATTCCGGCTCCGACGCGCACGACGTCGCTCACCGGAAGCGCGCCGCCTTTGACGAACTCTTCGAGGCTCGTCCCCTCGATCCACTCCATCACGAGGTACGGCGTCGTCGCCAGATCGCCGGCGGCGATGAACCGCGGCACGTGCGGACCGGAGAGCGTCGGCAGAATCGTCACTTCCGTCTCGAAGCTGATGATGCCTTCGGTCGGCTCGTTGGGTCCGACGCGCGGCACCTTCATGATCATCGGCACGTCGTAGCCCTCGCGGGTGACGCGGTAGATCGCGCCCATGCCGCCCTCGTGCATCGGCTCACCGACCGCGAAACCGTCGATCTCCTTGCCGCGCGTCAGCTGGTCGAGCATCGCACTCAGACCGCGTTTTCGATTCGGTGGGCGAGCCACTCCGGAAGGCCGGCGCGCCGGATCTTCGATGCCGTCGTCAGGTGGTCGTAAGGAACGCGGAAGAACGTCATCTCTTCCTTCGCGTCGTCGAAGAGCGCGTAGGCGGCCGCCGGGTTTCCGTCGCGCGGCTGTCCGACCGAGCCGACGATCCCGAGCCAGCTGTGATGCGAATGAATGGGAACCGCGCTTCCCGAAATCGGATGAAACGCCGCCGTCTTTCCCGCCATCGTCTTGAAGTAGAGCACCTGCTCGTGCACGTGCCCGGAAAAGACGTACGTGGCACCCGCTGCCTCGATGCTCGCGCGCGCTTCGGCGGCGCTGTGGATGTACGGCCACTTCTCCGGCGCGGCCGCGGAGCTGTGGACGAAGCAGACCGAATCGTTGCGCACGGTCAGCGGAAGCGAGGCGAGAAACGTTTTCTGCGCGTCAGTCAGGGCGTCGCGCGTCCACTCGATCGATTCGTGCGCCTCGTCGTTGAGCTCGCGCCCGCCGCCCGTCTGCACCGCCTCGTCGTGGTTGCCGCGGATGACGACCGCTCCGCGCGAGGCATAGCCGGCGATGAGGTCGACCACCGCCGCCGGATCGGGGCCGTAACCGACGAGATCGCCGAGGAACGCGAAACGCTCCGCGCCGCGCTCGGCCGCGTGTTTCAGGCATGCCTGCAGCGCTTCGAGGTTGCTGTGGATATCCGCGAGGAGCGCGACGAGCATGGGCGGCGATGATACGGCACGGACGCCCTCTCCCGCCGTTCGGGAGAGGGTGGCGCGAAGCGCCGGGTGAGGGCCCCTCATCCGCCGCTCCGCGGCACCTTCTCCCCGCTCCGCGGGGCGAAGGGGGAGTGATTTTCGTTACTGCTTCGGCGATTTCAGCCCGCGCTCGATCAGCAGCGGATCGACGATCGGGTCGCGTCCGCGGAACGCGCGATACATCGCCGCCACGTCCATCGATCCACCCCGCGACAGGATCATGTCGCGGAATCGCTGTCCGTTCGCGCGCGTCATCGCGCCGTTCTCCCGGAACCAGTAGTACGCGTCGTGGCCGATGACCTCGCTCCAAAGATAGGCGTAGTAGCCGGCCGAATAGCCGCCGCCCCAGATGTGCGAGAAGTACGTCGTGTGATAGCGCGGCGGAACGAGCGGCAGGTTGATGTTGAACCGCTGCAGCGCCGCCGGCTCGAACGTGCTCACGTCCTGCAGCGGACTGCCCGGCGCGGTCGTGTGCCAGGCCATGTCGAGCAGCGCGGCCTCGAGATACTCCGTCAGCGCGTAGCCCTGGTTGAACGTGCGCGACTTCTGGATCTTGTCCACGAGCTCCTGCGGCATCGGCGCGCCGGTCTGATAGTGCTTCGCGTAATTCGCGAAGACCTTCGGCTCGAGCGCCCAATGCTCGTTGAACTGAGACGGGAACTCGACGAAGTCGCGCGGCACGTTCGTGCTCGCGACCGTCGGGTACTTCACGTTCGAGAACATGCCGTGCAGCGCGTGGCCGAACTCGTGGAACATCGTCGTCACGTCGGTGAACGTCAGCAGAGCCGGCTGACCGGCGGCCGGCTTCTGGAAATTCCAGACCGTGACGACGACCGGACGAGTTACGAGGAGGCCGCTCTGGTCGACGAACGTATCCATCCACGCGCCGCCGCTCTTGCCGGCGCGCTGGAACGGATCGGCGTAGTAGAGGGCGAGGGACTTGCCGTCGGCATCGAAGACTTCGAAGACGCGCACGTCGGCCTGGTAAGCAGGCAGATCCTTGCGCTCCTTGAATGTCAGCCCGTAAAGCTGATTGGCAGCGAAGAACACGCCGTCCTGCAGGACGCGGTTGAACTCGAAGTACGGTTTGACCTGCGACTCGTCGAGCGCGTACTGCGCCTGGCGCACTTTCTCCGCGTAGAACTGCCAGTCGGCGGAGGTGAGCGGCACGTCCGCGAGCTTCTGCATCTCGCCCGCTTCGCTGCGCGCACGCGCGGTCGACGCCGGGACCATGTCGGTCATCAGCTTGAACGCGTTCTCGGGCGTCTTGGCCATCTGATCGTCGAGCGAATACGCGGCGTACGTCGGATAGCCGAGGAGCTGGGCTTTGTCGGCGCGGAGCTGGGCGAGGCGGGTGACGATCGCGCGGGTGTCGTTCGGTCCGCCGTGCTG
>DASWBH010000039.1:0-2049 GCA_036390755.1 Thermoanaerobaculia bacterium | reverse complement strand
GCGGTCGGACTGTCGGTCCCTCTGATCGTGAATTCGCTCAGCGCGAACAACAGCAACGCCGGCGGCGGCTTCTACTCGCAAGGCGGCCAGTTCTATTACGTCCGCGGCCTCGGCCGCATCAGCACACCGGAAGACATCGCGAACACGGTCGTGGCGGTGCACAACGGCACGCCGGTGCTGATCAAAGACGTCGGCGATGTCGTCATCGGCTCAGCGCCGCGGCTCGGCCAGTTCGGTTTCAACGACCGGAACGAAGCAGTCGAAGGAATCATCCTGCTCCGCAAAGGCGAACAGGCGCAGGTCGTCCTTGATCGCGTCGAGAAGAAGACGCGCGAGCTGAACTCGAAGATCCTGCCGCCCGATGTGAAAGTGCATACGTTTTACGACCGGCGCGACCTGATCGCGCTGACCACGCGCACGGTCGAGGACAACCTCGTCCGCGGCATGCTCCTCGTCGTCGTCATCCTCATTTTCTTCCTGTTTGACATCCGCTCCGGCCTCATCGTCGCGGCGACGATTCCGCTGGCGTTGCTGTTCGCGTTCATCTGTCTCGACCTCAAGCACGTCCCGGCGAACCTCTTGTCGATCGGTGCGATCGACTTCGGCATCCTCGTGGACGGCGCCGTTGTGATGGTCGAAAACATCTTCCGGCGCCTGGCGCTGAACAGCGAGAGCGAACACCCGCTCAGCGTCCCGAAAGTGGTCGTCTCGGCGGCGGCGGAGGTCGACCGGCCGATCTTCTACGCAGTGGCGGTCATCGTCGCGGGATTCCTGCCGATCTACGCGCTTTCCGGTCCGTCCGGTGAGCTGTTCGCACCGATGGCCGATACGACGATCTTCGCGCTGATCGGCGCGCTCATTCTCGCGCTCACCGTGGTGCCGGTCCTCTGCGCGTGGGCGCTGCGTCGCGGCGTTCGCGAACGGCGCAATTTCATTTTCTTCAAGATCCGCGACCTCTACGTGCGCGGTCTCGACTTCTGCCTGGCCCGTCCGTGGCCGACGACGATCGCATCGATCGTCATCTTCGCGCTCTCGCTCCTGCTGATTCCGGGCATCGGCGCCGAGTTCATGCCTCACCTCGACGAAGGCTCGCTGTGGGTTCGGGCCACGATGCCGTCGACGATCTCCTTCGAAGAGGCCTCGAAGATCTCGCCACAAGTGCGAGCGATCCTCCGCTCCTTCCCCGAAGTCACGGTCGTGGCGAATGAGCTCGGCCGTGACGATGACGGGACCGACCCGACCGGCTTCTTCAACAACGAGTTCTTCGTCGGCCTCAAACCGTATGGCGAATGGAACGGCAAGTACCACAAGAAGCAGGAGCTCATCGACGCGATCAACGACAAGTTGAAGTCGTTCCCCGGCATCGTCTTCAACTACACCCAACCGGCCGAGGACGCGGTCGACGAAGCGGAGACCGGTTTGAAAAGCTCCCTCGCCGTCAAGGTGTTCGGGCCCGATCTGGCCGTGCTCGAGAACAGGGCCGCCGCAATCAGGAATGTCCTCCAGCACGTTCGCGGAATCGGGGAAATCTCGGTCGTCAAACAGCTCGGCCAGCCGAGCCTCACCGTCACGGCTGATCGCGCGAGGCTCGCGCGCTACGGCCTGAACGTCGAAGACATCAACGGTCTCATTGAAGCTGCCGTCGGCGGTACGGCGGCGACGCAGATCGTCCAGGGCGAGCGGCTGTTCGACCTCGTCGTCCGTCTGCAGCCGCAGTTCCGTGAGACGCCCGAAACGATCGGCAACATCCTCGTGGCCACGCCCGGAGGTCAGCAGGTGCCGCTGAAAGAGCTCGCCGACATTCGCGTCGTCAACGGCGCGTCGTTCATCTACCGCGAGGACAATTCGCGCTACATCGGCGTGCAGTACTCCGTGAACGGACGCGATCTCGCCGGTGCCGTCGAGGACGCGCAGCGGCAGGTCGCTCAGAAAGTCACGCTCCCGCCCGGCTACCGAGCGGTGTGGGGCGGCGAATACGAAGAGTACACGGCGTCGCGACGGCAGCTGCAGTTCATCGTTCCCGTCACGATCGTCCTCATCTTCCTGCTG
>DASWBH010000038.1:0-4122 GCA_036390755.1 Thermoanaerobaculia bacterium | reverse complement strand
ACCGACAACCTGCTGCCTCGCGCGACGCGCTTGTCCGCTGTTGCCGCGCGCATCGCCCCAACCGACGCAGCCACTTCCGCATCGCCTTCGGCGAGCTGCTCGTGCGGATGGGCCATGTAATAGCCCTGGATGAGATCGATGCCGAGGTCGCGGCAGGTCTCGAATTCCTCGATGGTCTCGATGCCCTCGGCGATCGTCTTCGCGCCGATCTTGCCGGCCAGGTCGACGAGCATGCGCACGAGGTCCTGCTTGATCGGCTCCGCTGCCAGCGTCGACACGAGCCCCTTCGTGACCTTGAGATAGTCGGGCGTGAGCGACGCGATCGCCTCGAGCGACGCATATCCGGAACCGGCATCATCGATCGCGACCTCGATCCCCTTCTCGCGAAATTCGTCCAGGAATCCGCGGAAGACGTTGTAGTCCTCGATGGCCGCCCGCTCGGTCAGCTCGAACACGAAGTTGCCGCGATGCTCGGCGAAGAACGTGACCATGTCGTGGATGCGGAACTCCGACTCGCCGAACATCTCCGCCTCGAGGTTGAGCAGGAACTTCCGGTCGCCGAGGTCGATGCCGCGCAGGCGCTTGAGAGCGACTTCGAGTGCGATGGCCTCCAGCGCCCAGGCCAGCCGCGCGTCGCGCGCGAACTGGAAGAGCACGTCGGAGTTGCGGAAGGACGAGTTCGCCGGGCCGCGCGTGAGGATCTCGTATCCGAAGATCGTCGACTCCTTCGCCCGCACGATCGGTTGAAAGAGCGTGGTGACTCGCTTGCGGCGGATGATGTCGCGCATCTCGCGCGTGAGCTGCTTTTTCCGCTGCTGCTCGGCATCGCGCACGGCGTCCGACGCGATCTGCATTCCCTGATAGATCTGCCGCTCGAGCCGGATCTGCGGCCGGTAGTCCAGACGGGTCATGCCGACGAAGAATCCGATCTGTCCCTGCTGCATGGACGGGAACCGCTGGCGCAACGCCGAGATCAGCCGCTCGCGCAGCTCGTTCGACATCGCTTCGCCGGCGTTCTCCGTGGAGAGGTCCTGGCCGCGCGTCTCATAGAAAATGAAGAAGCTCGATCCGCCGACGCGATTCGAGCAGATGATCGGCGTCCGGAACCGCGCCCTCGCCTCCTCGGCCAGCACTTCGCCGACGCGGCGGAGGAACTCGTCGAAGAACGCCCAGCCGTACTCCGCTTCGATCGACTCGAACTGCTCGATGTCCGCGAAGACGATGCCGACCTCGCTCTGCTCGATCAGCGTCTCCTTCACGCGGTCCAGCACCATCGGCACGGTCGGCAGGCCGGTGGCGCGATCGAGCAGGATATTCTCGACAATTGCGCGCCCGCCCTGCTCCGGCGCGACATGCTGATCGCGCTTGCGCGACAGTAGAGCCTGGATGCGTTTGAAGACCTCGTTGCGGTCGAACGGCTTGACGAGGTAGTCGTCGGCGCCGACCTGAAGCCCCGTCAGCCGGTCCTTCACGTCGCCGCGGCCGGTCACGAGGACGACCGGGATGTGCGACGTCCGCTGCACGCCTTTGAGCGCCTGGCAGACTTCCCAGCCGCTGCGCTTCGGCATCATGACGTCGAGCAGAACGAGATCAGGCAGGCGCGCCTGGGCGACGCTCAGCGCCTCCTCGCCGTCTTTGGCGACGAGGATCTCGCAGTCGAGCGGCCGCAGGTACGTCCGCAGCAGCAGGACCACATCTTCGTTGTCATCCGCGATCAGAACGATCGGACGCTTGGACATAACGCTACGGTAATCCTTGCGGAAAGTGAGCCATTGACGCAACCGGCATACAAGCTGCGAGCTCCTGAGGGCCGAGAGCTGACAGCCGGGAGCTGAGAGCTTATCGTGTGTTAACGTTCGCGTCCCGCGGGAGATGGGATGATCAAGTTCGGAACTTCGGGCTGGCGCGGCATCATCGGCGAAGACTTCACCTTCGACAACGTCCGCATCGCCACCCAGGGAGTCGCCAACTATCTGAAGAAGAGCGCGCAGAAGGGAACCGGCGTCGTCGTCGCGTACGACACCCGATTCCTTTCCGAGAAATTCGCATCCGAGGCGGCCAAGATTCTGGCGTTCAACGGGATCCAGGCGTTTCTGGCGACCAGAGACGTGCCGACGCCGTGCGTCTCGTTCGAGACCGTCCGCCGCCGGGCCATGGGCGCGATCAACTTCACGGCCTCGCACAATCCGCCCGAGTACAACGGGCTGAAGTTTTCGACGTCGAACGGCGCGCCGGCGCTGCCCGAGATCACCAAAGCGATCGAGGACGAGATCCACACGGTCCAGGAGAAGAACGAGCGCCTCGATGTCTACGCGAAGAGCGAGCTGATCGAGGAGATCGACCCGAAGGACCGCTACCTCGACGAGCTGCGGCAGAAGGTCGACGTCGACGCCATCCGCAAAAGCGGCCTGCGCATCGCCATCGACTCGCTCTACGGGACATCGCGCGACTACCTCGACTATTTCCTTCTCGAATCCGGCGTCGAGGTCAAGATCATCCACAACTTCCGCGATCCGTACTTCGGCGGCTTCTCCCCCGAGTGCAATGAGAAGAACCTTGGCGAGCTGCGCCGCATCGTCGGCGACGAGCACTTCGACCTCGGACTGGCCACCGACGGCGACGCCGACCGCTTCGGCATCATCGACGACCGCAACCGCTTCGTCTCGCCGAACGTGATCCTGTCGCTGCTCGCGGTCTACCTCAAGCGCTATCGCAACATCCCCGGCGGACTGGCGCGTTCCGTCGCCACGACGCATCTGATCGACGCGATCGCGCGCAAGCTCGACGTGCCGTGCTACGAGACGCCGGTCGGCTTCAAGTTCATCGGCGAGCTGATCCTCGCGGACAAGATCGCCATGGGCGGCGAAGAGAGCGCCGGCATGTCGATGTACCGGCACCTGCCCGAGAAGGACGGCATCCTGGCGTGCCTGCTCGTCGCGGAGATGGTCGCGCGCACCGGCAAGAAGCTGAACCAGCTCGTCGAAGAGATGTACGCGGAGTTCGGCTATTACTACAGCAAGCGATCCGACATGAAGCTGACGCCGCAGCTGAAGGACTCGCTCGCGTCGAAGCTGAAGAATCCGCCGAAACAGCTCGACGGCTTCCAGGTCCGCGAAGTCAACACGACCGACGGAGTGAAGCTGATCTTCGACGATCAGACCTGGCTGCTGTTCCGGATGTCGGGCACGGAGCCTGTCGCGCGCATGTACGCGGAAGCGTGCTCGCCGAAGGACCTCAAGAATCTGCTGGACGCGGGGAAAAAGTTTGTCGCGTGATGTCATTCCGAGCGCCGTAGAGCGCGAGGAATCCGGGCGGGGCAATCGCGCCGCCACCCGGATTCCTCGCCGTCTACGCGGCTCGGAATGACCAGATCATGAAATACCCCCGCAAGCATGTCCTCGTCTGTACGGGTGAGCGTTGCAACAACGCTGATCGCGGCGAGGAACGCGGCGAGTGCATCCAAGCCGAGCTCAAGGACCTCAACAAACGCCTCGGCCGCAAGATGACGGTGCGCGTCTGCAGGGTGTCGTGCCTCGATCTGTGCGACTACGGCCCGAACATGATCATCGAGGGCACCGTCTACTCGCATCTGAATCGCGAGAAGGCGCGCGCGGCGTACGACGGGGAAATGGGGGACGGGCCGCTGCGGAAGGATCTGGAGTTGAAGGAAGAGGAACTTGCTGCGGCGCCTCCGCCGGTAACCGGTAACCGGTAGCCGATCCGTCGAAATTCGACATTCCTGATTCAGGTCACGCCACCGTAGCAGTCTCGCGCGCCGCCGCGTCAGCGTGGTGTTCCGCGATCGGAAGAGTGACGGTGAATGTGGCTCCCTGCCCCGGCCCTTCACTGTCTGCGGTGATCTCGCCGTTGTGCAGCTCGACGATGTGGCGCGCGATCGCGAGGCCCAGTCCGAGGCCGGCGCGTTTGGTCGCGCCTTCGGCCTGTCGCAGGCGTTCGAACACGTGCGGCAGGAACGCGCGGTCGATCCCCTCGCCCTGATCCTTCACGCTGATTTTCAGCATGTGATCGTCGCGCTGCAGGCGGAGGTCGACTTCCTTCCCCGCCGGCGTGAACTTGATCGCGTTCGAGAGGATGTTGCCGATGACCTGCTGCATGCGGCTG
>DASWBH010000037.1:0-73294 GCA_036390755.1 Thermoanaerobaculia bacterium | reverse complement strand
CATGGCGATGACGTCGGCGGTGCGCGACTCGCCGGTGAGAAGCGCCATCTCGCCGAAGACGCTTCCCGGTCCGAGCTGCGCGACTTCATGGCGGCCGTTCTTCGTGTCGTCCGCCAGGCGCACCGACACGGTGCCTTCGTGAACGATGAACATCGAATCGCCTGCGGTGGCTATCCGCAGGATCGTCTCGCCGCGCGAATATTGGCGGACGCGCGCCGCAGCGACGAGCGCCTTCTGTGCTTTCGCGTCGAGCGCGGCGAGAATATCGACCTGCTGCAGCCGGTCGCGGATGTCTTCCGGCGAGAGCTCGTGATCGTGACCGTCCGACGGCTGGTAGCGCTGATACGCGCGGATCGGGAATGGAATCGAGATCGAGTTACGCCGCAGCGCGTACCAGACCGCCTTGCGGATCTCGGCGTCGATGCGGTCGCGCGTCGCGTAGTCGCGCGTGTAGTACTTGATGTCGTAGTTCACGGCCGAGTCGCCGAATGCCGACACGCGCGCAAAGCACGGGATCTCGCGCGACACGCCGTCGACGTGCGACGCGGCCTGCGTGAGGATGCTGATGACCGTCGCCGGCGGTACGTTGTAGTCGACGCCGACGGTGAGGGTGCGGCCGCAGACGCGGTCGCGCGGATACACCTCGAGGCGTTCGCGCGCGAGCAGAGAGTTCGGCAGGATGATCACGTTGTTGTTGAACGTGCGGAGCCGCGTGGCGCGCCAGGTCACACCTTCGATCACGCCGACCTGATCGCCGGAGCGAAGCACGTCGCCGACCATGAAGCTGTCCTCCATGTGCAGCGCGATGCCCGAAAACAGGTTGCCGAGCGTCTCCTGCAGCGCCAGGCCGAGAATCGCCGCGATGACGGTGCCGGCGGCGAGCCACTTAGTGATGGAGAACTCGAGCAACTGCGAGGTGGCCCACGTAAACAGCGCGAAGTAGAGGCAGAGCGCCACGACGTCGCGAAGAAGCCGCGGCACGGCCATGTTCCGCCGGCGCGACAGGATGACGTCGAAGATCAGGCCGTCGAGCAGACGTACGACGAGGAAGATCAGCGGCACGAACGCCGCGAACAGCAGGTTGCGAAAGTCCTTACCGAGGAGGGTGTCCCACGTCTGGATGTCGAGGTTCCAGAGCGCGAGGAAATACAGCCCGAACAGGATCGCGCTCAGGAGCAGCGGCAGGAAAACCCGCGATCGCCACTCCCTCATTCGGGCAGACCTCCGCGCCGCCGTCGCGTGATCACGACGATGTCTTTCACGCCGATGAGGATGTGGATCACGCCGACTCCCGACACGAAACCGCGCACGTACGGATTATCGGCCCACATGCCGATGGCGATGTGATTGTGCAGCAGCGGGTTCAGCGTCCAGATGCGGGTCCACGGGACGACGGTGAAGAAGAGTCCCGCCTCGAGGCAGTAGAGCGCAAAGAAGAGCGGAACTGACATTCAAAAAAAATTATGACTCATTCAAAACGAAAGAGCCTCCGATTGGAGGCTCATTCGTCACAGCGGGTGAGAAAAAATCAGTTCTTCTTGGCGGCTTTGTCGCCGCTCGACGACGAATGTCCGCCGTCGCCGTGCGATGCGGAGCGCTCGTGGCCGCCGCTGCTGCCCTCGTGGCGCTGCGATCCGGAGTCCCGCGCCGGACGGCTTTCCGCCGGGCGCGGCGGAGGAGCGGAGTCGCGGCTCGACGGCCGGTCGCCTTCGGTGCGGATGCGCGTACCGCCGATCCCGTCGATCACCCGGCGCGGCACGTCGCTGCCCCTCGGCTCGCTCGGGTTGGAGCGCTCGACGCGCGGAGGCGCCGGCGCGTCAGCACCCGGCTCCGGCTCGCGGACGACGCGACCGCGCCAGTTGCTGCCTTCGTTCCGCGGTACCGGCGCAGGTGCGGGGGCGGCCTGGTCGCCCGGCTGTGGATCGACAGGTGTCGTGCGCATGTGGTTGCGCCAGCTCGGGTTCGTCGCCCGGCTGCCGGAGTCACGGCTCGTCGATCCGCTGTTGTCGCCGCTGCCGCGGTTGATATGACCGCCGTCGGACGGCGGGGTTGGCTTCTCACCGCCACCCCGATGAATCCGGCCGCCGCTGTCGCGCGAGGCGCCGCTGTCGGACGGCGAAGGCGCCGCCGGGCTACCGCCGCCGCGACGAATGCGTCCGTCACCGGTGGCCGGGGCACCGGGCACGTTGCCGGTCGTCGGGGCCACACTGCCGCCGCCGATCGGTGCGACGCTTCCGCTGCCGATCGGGGCAATGCTGCCGCTGCCGATCGGCGCGACGCCGCCGGCGCTTCCGCGGAACGCACCGACGACTCCGTCGACCGGGCGAGTGCGAACGATGCGGTCGCGGATCATGCCGGGCAGCTCCGCGTCGCGTCGGAAGAACGGAGTCAGGTCAGTGGCCGGAATCACGGATCCGGTCGCGCCTTCGCGCGGAGCCTGACCGCCGCCCATGAGCCCGCGGCGATAAAGGTTGTTCACGGCACCGGAAGGATCGCGGAGCTCGGCGCGGCTGAATCGCGCCGGCATACCGGAGATCGTGCCGTAGCCACCGGGCATCCGGACGAGCCGCGCGCGGACGACGTCGGTCGCGAGCGCAGCGCGATCTACGCGGTTCGAGAAGATCGTGTTCGCATCGAGGAACGTCCACGGCCGCAGGTCGACTTCATTCACGCGCACCCGGCCGAAGAATCCGAATCCGAAATCGAGTCCGCCGCGGTACGGTTGCCACGCCCAGTTGTAGTACGGGCGATAGCAGTCGTACCAGCCGGCCGGTGCCCAGCCGATGCATCCCGGCGTGTACCACCAGTACACCCACGCCGGCGCGTACGACGCACCGGGCAGCCAGAACCAGCCGTTGACCGGATCGAACGCCCAGCGGCCGTAGTGATACGGCACCCAGCCCCACGGCTCGTACGAAACCCATGTCATCGATCCGTACGGCCCGGTGACCCAGCTGCCGTAGAAATACGGACGCCAACCCGCGGAGACATAGGGACGCCATCCCCACCCGTAGCCGTTGATCATCGTCCACGTGCCGTGCTGCGCGAGATCTTCATCGGAGTACGCAAGCGAGCGGTCGAGATACCGGCTGTTCGAATTGCCATAGTGGTCAGTGCGCTTCAGGAACCAGCGCTCGAAGTCGTCGGCCGAATCCTGTTCACCGCTGGCCAGGTTGTAGAGGCCGCGATCGTCGATGTCGGCCGATTCGCCGGACCGCACGCGCGCCGTGCGCGTCGGCGTACGAACTTCGATCGTGCCGTCGAAGACCTGCAGTTTGTCGCGACCGTGCGAGTCGTCTTCGACGGAGAAGACCGCTTCTTCGCCCGCGAAGTAACTTGCATTCGCCGTATCGAGGCGCAGCGACTCGCGTGCGTCGTTCGTGCGGAACACGGCGACCTTGCCGTAGCGCAGTTCGATGATCGTGTCGTTCGAGTCTGCGTCGTAGCTGTCGAGGACCGACTGCACGTGCAGCGCGGTGGCGCGATCGATTCCGATCACATTGCCGTCAGCGAGCCGCACTTCGGCGCGGCCGCGGCGGTTCGTGATCACTTCATCGCCCGGGAAGACCGGCAGATTGACGCGCGCATCGATCTCGCGGTTATCGCCCGCCTGGCGGACGATCGTGCCGCCGTCGTCGTAGGAGATGTACGACTCGTTCCGGCCGCGCGCGGACAGCGGCAGCGCGACCGCAACGGCCAGGAGAAAGGTCAGAGCAGCGGTTTTTCTCATAAAGCCCTCATCTGCAACGCCTTCTGGGAGTGCGGTGCATGTGCCACGTATGGATGAGCGTTGGGGCTGGAGATTCAGTGACTTACGGGAACCGGCTGTCAGCGGATGTCCACTCTGGAGGATTCTCCGTCCTCGCATGTGGCCACATCGGTAACAGGTAACAAAGCCAGATCGTTACCGGTCACCTGTTACCCGGTCAAGTACCGAACGCCAGCCGGTCGGCAAGGACGCGCGGCAGACCTGCCTTCAGAATCGCCTTCTGCGTCTTCTCGTAGTTGTACGGGACGCGGAAGAACTGCGCGGTCAGGCGCTCGGAGTCGAAAATCACGAACGACGCCTCGGGATTCCGGTCGCGGGGCTGACCGACCGATCCGGGGTTGATCAGATACTGCATCGCGGGGTCGAGTCGGAACGTCTCCGCTGTCGGGACGAGCGTCCCGCCGAGGCGATCGTCGCCGTCGAACCAGAACATCGAGGCGAGATGTGTGTGGCCATGCAGCACGAATCGGGCTTCGAATTCCGAGAGCACCTGCGCGGCGTGACGTTCGGTGAAGACGTACTCGTCCTCGTGATACGGCGAGCCGTGGCAGATCAGGACGTTCTCGAACGGCACCGGCCCGACGGGCAGGTTCTCGAGGAAGCGGCGGTTCCGGGCGCTCAGCTTTCCGCGCGTCCACACTGCCGCTTCGCGCGCCTCGGCGTTGAAGCCTTGGCCCTCTTCCAGTCCTGCAGCAACGCGATCGTGATTGCCGCGGACGTACAACTTCGTCCCGGGCTGTTCGCGCATCATATCGATCACCTGATTCGGATGCGCACCGTAGCCGACGAAGTCGCCGAGGCAGACGATCTGGTCGAATTTCTTGCGGCGCACACGGCTCATGACCGCACGGAGCGCCTCGAGATTGCCGTGAATGTCGCTGAGGACGAGCGCTCTCACGTGCGCCTCCACGCGGAGCTCTTCGCCGCTTCGAGAAAACTCTTCGGCAGCTCGAGCAGCAGCCGTTCGACGATCTCCGACGGCGTCTCGTCTTCGCGAATCTCGATCGTGATGTCGGACATCTTGTAGTAGCGGATGCGATTCGAGTACAGCTCGTGCGCGGCCACGTCGTCGCGGAACAGCGGGCGGTCGGCCTTGTCGTCCACGCGGCTGCGCAACAGCGCATACGGTGCCGACAGATACACCGACAAACCTTCCGACTGGATGAACTGGATATTATCGTCGAACGTGAACGTGCCTCCGCCAGTCGCGATCACGGCGCGCTCGAGATGCCGCGTGGAGCGGAGGATGTCGCGCTCGCGTTTCCGGAAATACGCCTCGCCGTGCGCGGCGAAGATGTCTTTGACCTTCATCTTCTCCGCCGCCTCGACGAGATCGTCGAGGTCGAAGAACGGCGCGGCGATGCGGGCCGACAGCTCGCGGCCGATCGTCGTCTTCCCCGCGCACATGAATCCGACGATGTAGACCTTCATCGGAAGTCGAGTCTACCGCTCGAACGTCTCCATGAAGCGCGTGGAGATGTCGCCGCGGACGAACCGCTCGTCGTTGAGGATCGCGCGATGCAGCGGGATCGTGGTCTTGACACCTTCGATGATGAACTGCTCGAGCGCGCGCTTGGCCCGGGCGATCGTTTCCAGGCGGTCCTTCGAGGTGATGATGAGCTTCGCGATCAGCGAGTCGTAGTGCGGCGGAACGACGTAGTCGCGATAGGCGGCGGTGTCGACGCGCACGCCCGGACCGCCGGGCAGATGGAACTCGCGGATCTTTCCCGGATTGGGCGCGAACGTCACGGGATCCTCCGCATTGATGCGGAACTCCATCGCGTGACCGCGAAGGCGGAAGTCGCCCTCCGGAACGCTGAGGCGCTCGCCGGCGGCGACGCGGATCTGCTCTTTCACGAGATCGATCGCCGTGACCTGCTCGGTGACGGGATGCTCGACCTGAATGCGCGTGTTCATCTCCATGAAGTAAAACTCGCCGTCCTGATAGAGGAACTCGATCGTGCCGGCATTCACGTAATCGACGCTGCGGCAGAGTTGCACGGCCGCGTCGCCCATTCGCTTGCGCATCGCCTCGTCGATCGCCGGCGAAGGTGATTCCTCGATCAGCTTCTGATGCCTCCGCTGGATCGAGCACTCGCGCTCGCCGAGGGCGACGATGCGGCCGTGCGTGTCGCCGAAGACCTGGATCTCGATGTGCCGCGGACGCTCGAGATACTTTTCGAGGTAGACGTCGCCGACGCCGAAGGCGCGCTCCGCCTCGCTGCGCGCCGTCTCGTATGCGTTCTCGAGATCGTCGTCGCTGCTGCAGATGCGCATGCCGCGGCCGCCGCCGCCCGCTGCCGCCTTCAGGATCACCGGATACCCGATCGATCGTGCCACATCACGCGCCTCGTCGGCGGTTCGGAGCGGCCCATCGCTGCCGGGGATGATCGGCACGCCGGCGTTCTTCGCCGTCTCGCGCGCCTTCGCCTTGTCGCCCATGAGGCGGATCGCCTCGGGCGTGGGGCCGATGAACGTGAGCTGGCACTCGTTGACGATCTCCGCAAACGCGGCGTTCTCCGAGAGGAAGCCGTAGCCGGGATGAATCGCGTCGGCGCCCGTGATCTCAGCGGCGGCGATGATGCTGGAGATGTTGAGGTAGCTCTGACGCGACAGTGCCGGGCCGATGCAGACGTCGTCATCGGCGTAGCGCACGTGCAGAGAGTCGCGGTCGGCCTCCGAGTGCACGGCGACGGTCTTCAGACCCATCTCCTTGCACGCCAGAATGACGCGAAGGGCGATCTCGCCGCGGTTGGCGATGAGTACCTTGGAAATCATGGAAGAGGGCTCAGACCTTGATCGCGAACAGCTTCTCGCCGTATTCGACGGGCTGGCCGTTCTGCGGATAAATCCTCGCGACGACTCCGTCGGCGTCGGCTTCGATCTCGTTCATCAGCTTCATCGCCTCGATGATGCAGAGCACTTTTCCCTTCGAGACGTGGTCGCCGATGCTGACGAAGACATCGCTCTCCGGATTCGGAGCGCGATAGAACGTGCCGACGATCGGCGATGGGATGATGTGCAGTCCCTCTTCCGATTCCTCTTCCGCAGCGGTCCCGCCGGGAGGCGCAGCGGCGACCTGCGCCTGCGGCGGGCCGGCGGCCAGCAGCGGGATCGCCGTGCCCTCCGTCTTCCCGTCGCTCACGATCGAATGGATGACGTGCGGTTGTGCGTTCTTCCCTTCGATCCGCACTTTCGTTCCGGCGCGCTCGACCTCCACGACGGCGATGCCGCGATCGGCGACCTTGTCGATCAGTTCCAGGATTTCCTTGAAATTCAATTGAAGCCTCTCATGTGAGCTCGTCGCGCAGTGCGAGCTTCGCTTTCGCCAGCTCGAACCGCGCCCGCCCGTAATTACCGTCGGGTCTCATCACGAGGAGGATGAAGTACTCCGGCGTCACTGCAGAGAGGAAGGTAATGTATTTCTCGGTCGTGAGCGAAAACTGCAGCACTTCCCCGGTGTTGAGCTCGGTGTTCGACAGGCGGATGGAGCGGATGAACCCGCCGAACTCGGCGGCGAGGACATCGAGCGGCACGCGGCCGTCGTTGATCGTCTCGACGGCGATGCCGTCGAGCCCGATCAGACTGATTGCGAGCGCTCCGTCGACAGAGTTCTTGATCCCGGCGAGAACATCCCTAAACACGCCCCACCTCGCCTCGCTTGACCCGGGCGAGCCAGCTCTCCAGCTTCTCGACTTTCGGATTGCGTGACGGTCCGGGTGGCGATGCAGCCTGCGGCGCCTCAGATGGAGCGCCTTGGGCCGGCTCGGCGAATTCGGCAGCGGCGCTCAGCGCTTCGAGCTTCGCGCGAATGGACTCGTTCCTCGGATCGCGCGCCAGAAGATCCTCGTAGATATCCCGCGCCTCGGCGATCAATCCTTCGCTTGCGTACAGATCGGCCATGCGGATGGTTCGGGCGAAGTCGGCTTCGTCGAGCGGCGGCAGCTCCGGCGTGACTGCGAATTCTTCGGTCACGATTCCTGCGGCCAATCCCGTGTCGGCCGGCTCGAATACGTCGGCTGCGTCGACGGCTGCCGGCTGGTCGGGTTCCGGAGGCGTCACGCTCTCAGGCGGCTGCGGCTCGAACGCAAACGGCTCGAACGGCAGCGGCGCGGCGAGATCGGCCGAGAGTGGCGAGCTCGCGATGTGCATCCCGACGGGCTGCTCGATATCGAAGGCATCTGTTCCGTAGCCTTCCTCGACACCCGGTTCTTCGAACGGGCTCTCCGCGTGGTCGGCGCGCATCGGGATCGCGTCGCCCGTCTCGATCGCGAACTCCTGCCGCTTGAGAATCGAGGAACCGGTTTCGTCGAACACTCGCTCGTCCGCTGCAGGAAATCGCGGCGCCTCGAAAGGCGGTGCAGTCACCGGCGGCGCAAAAGGTTCGGGTTCTGCCGGGAGCACCGGCTGTTCCGGTGCGGCGGACGGCGGCTCGATCACCGGCTCCGGTTCAGGAATGGCGGCCGCCGCGTTGATCTCGGCATCGAGCCGCGCGATCGTCGCCTCGAGATTTTCATCCGCCGGCAACAGCGCGTAGACGAGCTTGTACTTCTTGATCGCTTCCACCTTTTCGCCGAGCGCGAGATACGCATCCGCGAGCAGCCGCGCCGCGACGACGTTCGCCGGGTCGAGCTGCATCGCTTTATTGAGCGCTTCGACGGCTTCGGTGTTTTTCTTCTCGTCGCGAAGCACGCGGCCGAGGCTCACCCAGGCAGACAGATAGGTGGGATGAACCGCGAGTCCGGTGTGCAGGACGTTTTCCGCTTCCTCGACCTGGCCGAATTTCCTGAGCTCTTCCGCGAGTGGGTAAAAGAGGCGGCTCTTCGGGTCCGACTTGAGCCGGAACCGCAACTCCTCGATTTTCGGATTTGTCGCCGCCTGAACCATCTTTGTTGAATTCTTGCGTGAAACTGCCACCCCACACAAGAACCGCCCCATTTCGGGGCGGTTCAAGGGTGGAGCAAAGGAAGACCCGCCCTACGGAGTCACGGTGCCTGTGACGCAGGCCTGCACCGTCGACGGCGTTCCGTTCGTCGTGAACGTTAGCGTCGTGTTTTGCGTCGGCGGGCTCACCGCAGTGCCCGTGGGCGGTGCGAAGGTCACCGTAAACGGAGCGCTGCCGCCGCCGGCGATGCCGGTGACAGTCTGCGGGTTCACGGTGAACATCGGATTCGACGACGTAACGCCCGTAACGTCGAGCGGTGCGGCATCGGCAGCATTGAACAGAGTCACCGTGGTGGTGTTCGAACCGTTTACCGCAGCACTCACCGTCGCGCACGAGCCGACCGGATTTGAAACAGTAGGCGTCGGCAACAGCTGGCAGGGGTTCGCTCCCGGCGGCTGTACCGTGATTCCGTTGGGCAGCGTGTTCGTGCAGCCGGTGGTCGCGTTCGTGAACACCAGGTCGACGGTCACCGGTCCGAGCTGCTTGCCGGCCGGGTTGCCGCCCGGCGTCGTACATGTAACCTGCGGGAAGGTGAAGCCGGTCGTCGGCACGACGAGCGTGAACGTCTGGACACCGGTTCCCGCGGTGATCTGATTCGGTGTCGGCGTCACGACGGTGCTCCCGATCGAGAAGCGGATGACGGCGCTCCCGAGCGGACCGATGCCGGGGTTCTGAACGTTGACAGTGATCGAGCTTCCCGGGTTGATCGGACCCGACGACAGGACGCTCGTGATGATCGGATTCACACCGATGACGTTGAACGCCGGGCCTGCCGCTGTCTCGCCGTTGTTGATATTCGTGACTGTTATGGCCGTAGAGGTGTTGCTGCAGGGAACCGCGAGAGCACTCGTGCGCGCCAGGATCTGCGTGCCCGACACGCGCAGCTGCTGCGCCAGGACACCGCCGATGAACACATCGACCGGCGGATCGAATCCGATTCCGTCGATCGTGACATCGGTACCGCCGAGCGCCGAGCCGGTGAGCGGCCGTGCGCCCGTGATCTGCATCGCCGGGGTGTAGCGGAAGACGTTCGGGACGATGACTTCCTTGTTGGAGTTGATGTTGTGAATGCGCAGATCGACCGGTCCGGTGAGTATTCCCGATCCGGTCGGCGTGACGTCGCGCGCGGCAGGAGTGACAGCGAGGATCTGACTGAAGGTCGTGGTGAGGACCTGCATGGCACTCCAGCCGTTCGCGCCGGCGGAGCCACCCGGTGCGAACGAGACCTGCACCGGCGACTCGAATCCTGATCCGAAAATCGTGATGCGCGTTCCTCCCGTGATCGGGCCGGAGTCGGGAGAAACCGTGCTCACGATCGGCGTGAGCTGAGCGAGCCGGAATGTGAATGGCGTCGGCGCAGCCACGCGCACCTCGGCCGGGGTCCCTGCCTCGTTGATCAGCGTAACGATTGCGTCGAGCGTCTGGCCGGCGCCGAGGTTCACCTTGGGCGTGACGACGGTGACTTGAGTCGGAGTCACGCTCGCGACGAGAGCGTCCTGCACGTTGCCGTTGCCGAAGTCGAAAAGCACGCGCACCGGCGTGCGGAAGTTCGTCCCGTTGATGGTGATGGTCTGACCGCCGCTCGGCGGCCCGGTGGACGGCGTGATCGAGGTGATCGTCGGCACCGTGTTCACGGGCGGCGGCGTGACCGGCGCGGACTGGAACGTGACCGTCGCGCGCTGGGTGACGTTATTCACAATGGCGGTGATCTGAGCGGGGCCGGGGGTGCCGGATGTCAGCGAGGCCGTCGCCACGCCGTTGGTTGTGGTGCGAATCGTCGTCGACAGGCCGGTGTCCTGCCAGGTACCGAGCGTCGTGTTGAACTCGACGGCCGTGCCGTTCGGAACCGGGTTGCCATTCTGCGTCACGGTTGCGGTCATGATGCTCGTCGAGTTCACGAGCGGGTTCGCGTTCGACACGGTGAGTACGATCGTCGCGCCGGTCGGCGGTGTTCCGCCGCCCGACGTCCCCGTGCCGCCCGGATTTGTGACCGGCGGCGCGGTCGGCGACTCGCCTTTGCACGCCGCGAAGACGACCAGCAGCGCGAGCAGCGCGAAGAGGTATTTCCGCTCTCTGAGAACCTTCATTTCAAACCCCCGTCTGCCTTCCTCACACCCTTACGACCTCACAAGCTCCTGCTGACTACGCGCACCCGCCGCACTGGAAGCAGAAGTCGAGCGGAAAACGGGTGGAGCCGCTCACGCTGACTCCTGACAGCGTTTCGCCGAACAACTGGATGACGACGTCCATCTGCACGACGGGCCGTCCGGTCTGCGGGTCGCGCCCGCCGTTGTTCGGGAGAAGTGAAACGAACGGCGCCTGCGTCAGCGCGTCGCTCTGCAGGATGAGAAACTTCGAGAGACTGGCCGAACCGCCGGCCTGTACGATGATGTCGATCGAGCGGGTGAATGGTGCCGGCACCGCGGTGCCTCCGTCGGTGCGGACGTACGACACCTGGAAGCGCGTGACGCGCACATCGAGGAATCGCGGATCGACGTTGTTGCCGAGGTCGCGGAGGCGACCCTGGATGTTGATCGTGCCGATGTCCTTGTCGCAGTTCGTATTTCCCGACGCGCCGTTGCCATTCAGATCGATCTGCTGAATGTCCTGACTGTTTGTCACGATCAATTCGACCGGAGCGGCGTTCCGCGAGAAATCGCTGCTGCATGAAACCGCCGCGACGACAACCATGATGACAAGGCCGGCGCGCATCCACATCCGATTGAGTTTCATGCGACCTCCCATCCTTGAATCCCTACCCCATCGATTCATTATGACCCCCTCACGATGCGCGGCGTGATGAAGATCAGCAGCTCGTCATGTTGCGTGTTCTGCGAGTGCGAACGGAACAGCGCGCCGAGGACAGGGATGTCTTTCAGCACCGGGATTCCGCTCTGCGCAGACGTGTCGCTGGCCTGATAGATGCCGCCGATGACGGCCGTTCCGCCGTCGCGAACCATCACGCGCGTACGCGCCTGCCGCGTGTTCAGCGGCGTGCCGGCCGCGCCTTCAATCGGCTGACCGGGCGTCGTCTTCTGCACGGAGATATCCATGATGATCGTCCCCGCCTCGGTGATCTGAGGAGTGACGGACAGGCGCAGCGTGGCGTCGATGTACTGGACCGTCGTCGTGAAGTTGACGCGTGTCTGATACGGGATCTGCACGCCGCTCTGGATTTCGGCCGGCGTGTTGTCCTGCGTCGTTACCTTCGGCGCGGAGATGACTTTCAGAAGACTGTTGGTCTCGGCCGCGGCGAGTGCGAGGTCGAGCGTGAACGTGCCGAGGACGTCCGTCAGCGAGATGCCGAGGACGTTGGCGGCGCCGCCGGTGAAGCTGAACGGACCACCGGTGAAGCCGACGCGGTTCGGGAAGATCAGGCCGGTGCCCGTTCCGAGAGCCGGATCGAGCAGTCCGTTGAAGCTCCACGAGAAGCCGTATTGCAGGTTGTAGATCTTCGTGGTCTCAACGATGCGCGCCTCGATGACCACCTGACGGTTCGGGATATCGACCGTGTCGATGAGGTTGCGCATCACCTGCAGGTATTGCGGAATCTCGCTGACGATCAGCTGATTCGTGCGCGAGTCGACGATGATGCGGGCGCGCGGCGACGCCAGATCGTGCAGCAGGGTGGCAACTTCGGCCGCGCGCGCGTACGAAAGCTTGAAGCTGAGCGTCGTCGTCGGAACGCTGAGGCGTTCCTGCTCGGCGAGCTTCGCGGTCGCTTCCGACTCCGCGGCGAGACGCTGGATCGTGCCGACGCGCATCACGTTCCCTTCGAGAACGAACGTGAGCCCGTTCTGACGAAGGATCAGATCGAGCGCCTGGTCCCACGGCACATCGACGAAGTCGACCGTGACCGTTCCGGTCACCTGCGGGTCCACCGCGATGTTGAGACCGGTGAGCTGCGCGAAAGTGCGCAGCACGTCTTTGATGTCCGCATCCTTCAGGTTGAGCGAGATCGGATCGCCAGTGAACACGCGCTGCGTTCCGCTCAGCAGATGTCCGCTCTGTACGTTCCCGCCGCCGACCTGCGGCTGCCCGGCAGTCTGCTTGGCGGCGTCGTCGAAGACGTTTTCTGTCGTCGTCGTTGAGCCCGTGGGCGTCGTGCCCGGCGTTGCGGTGTTGGTGCTCGGCTGGGGAGCGCTGGTTGTGGTCGTGCGCGGAGCGGGTGTGGCCGGCGGGTACTGATCGGCCGCGGCGTTGATGACCTGCCGCGTATTCGCCGGCATCTTCCACGTCGCGTCCTCGGCGACCGTCGGAACCTGCGACGGGATGTCTGCAGCGGCGACCTTCGCCGGCTCATCCTTCTTCATCGCCGGCGCGGCAGTCGTGGCCGGTGTCACGTTGACCGAAGCCGTCGCTGGCGGAGCGGCCGGTGCAGAAGGGGCCGCCGGCGGCGGAGCGATGGCCATCGCTGATTTCGCGTTCTCGCCGAACCTCACGCGCAGCATGTCGCCGGAAGGTGTGACCGAGTACGGCGTCTTCCCGTTCAGATCGAGGACGACGCGAGTGACGTCCGCCTCGAATTGCGCGACTCTCACGCGCTTCACGGCACCGTCTTCCACGTTCACGGCAGGCTTCGCGACGCGGTCTTTCACGCCCTTGATGTCGATCACGAGGCGATCCGGATTCGCGAGCTTGAAGGACTTGTAATTGGTCAAGGCGCCGTCGCCGGCGATGTCGACTTCGAGCGATGTGCCCTTGCCCGTCGTCATCACGCGACGGACAGACTTCGCGTTCGGCAGCGGCGCGGTCTCAGCCTTGACGACCGGCTCGACCGTCTTCACGGGCGCAGGCGGCTCCGGCATCGCCTCGACCCGCGGCGTCACCTCGGCGACAGTAACCGGCGCAGCCGGTTTCTCAGTCACGACGGGCGGCGCATCGGCGATCGCCGGTGCCGGAATCGTGATCACCACGGTGTTGTCTGCGACCGACGTTTGCGGCGTCACCGGCTGCTTCAGCCGGAATGTCACGCGCGTCAACTTGCTGCCCATCTCCACCGCTTCTTCGGCGGTCATCGATGCGACCGGCGAAGGCAGCGTCGTCGGGATGCTCAGGTCCGCGGGACGGGAGGCGCCGGTCAGGTCGACCACGAACATGTCGGGCGAAGGGCTGTACGACGTGTAGGCCGGAGCGCCGCTGGTCCTCAGCATCACGCGCGACGCGTCGACGTCGATGGCGGTTACCGACATCGTGGTCACAGCCGGTGCGGCTTTCTGAGTCGGCTGCGGCTTCCGCGATCTCCACAGTCCGGCGTTCAGACTGCCGACCGCGAGCAGGAACGTAGCCGTTACCAGCAGGGTTCGCTTGCCTCTACTCATCCTTCCCACCTTCATCTCACCCTCCACGCAGCCCCAGCCTGCACTCTGCCCTTAACGCTTCTGTTCGGAAGGCGGAGTCAGGTCCTTGACCACCTCGCGGTACCGCTCGATGCGAGTTGGGTCGTTGACCTCCTGCCGAAAGACAACGGAGGTTGGGGTAATGCGAATGACCTCGCCATCGAGGACCTTGTCTCCCACGCGAATGAGGTAACCCTTGTTGTCAGGACCGCTGATGACACCGACGATCCCCTGCTTCGTACGGACGATGCCTGTCAGCTTGATTTCATCGATGAGGAATCCCGGAACTCCGGGAGGCCGCTGGCCCGGCTCGAGCTTCGGCGCGGGACCGACGAGCGACCGGAACGGATCGCGCCGTCCCTGCGGGTCGTAGCGATACGTCTCGCCGCCCTGCGGCTCTTCGAGAATCTCCTCGAGCGTCTGCTGCACGCTCGTGCCGGTCGTCGACGTTTTTGCGGTCGACGTCGTGCCGGTGGTCGCCGTGGCCGAAGTTCCTGTCGTCGACGTGCTTGTCGCGCCGGGACGCGCCGTCTGCGCCATCACCGTGACGACGGCGAGGACGACGATCGACAGCGACGCCGCGAATCTCCAGCTCTTCATCGGCGCGGTGCCCCCGCTCATGCGCCACCCGCCGTTCCGGTTCCACCGCCCGGTTTCGATGTTCCGGTGCCGCCCGTCTTGTTCTTGTCCTTCGATCCCTTGCCGGCGGTCGGCTCGACATAGACGAACGTCTTCGCGATGAAGTCGGACGAGATCGTCTTCGTCGTCTGGACCGACAGCGCCGTGATGTTGATCTGCTCGACGTTGATGATGCGCGAGAAGTTGCTGAGGCGATTGAAGAGGATCGCCAGATCGTGATAGCGGCCGTCGACGGAGACGGAGATCGGCCACTCGGCGTACGGATCGGAACCCTTCACCTCAGCAAGCTTCGGGAAGACGAGTTTCTTCAGACCGAAGTCGCCCTGATCGACGAGCGACTTGATCTTCTTGATGATCTCTTCGGTGTTGCGCGTCGACGGGAGAATGCGGCGCAGTTTCTCGAGCTCGAGCTCGAGTCGGCGCACCTCCTCGCGGAACTGAGGAAGCTTCCGCTCCGCGGCGCGTCCCTGTTCGATTTTCTTGTCGTACTCCGCGATCTGCGCTTCGGCGCCGGAGATCTGATCCTTGATCGGCTGCACGAGATAGGCGTGGACTCCGTACAGGATCACGCCCGCGACGAGGATGCCGACGCCGAGAGCGACGTACCAGGGCTGGTCATTCAAACTGATCGCCATCGTCGTCTCCTCACCGCGCCGGCGCACCGGGCCGAGCGCCCGTGCCCGTCGTCGACGTCGTTCCTGCCGTGCCGGTTGCTCCGGGCGTTGCCGGCGCCGCACCCGGCGTCTTCGGCGCGTACGAGAAGTTGAACGCCATGTCGAACGAGTAGACCACCGGCGTTGTCGGCGCCGTTTCGGTCACGTTCCCGAACTCGGGCTCTTCGAAGTACGGATCGTTCTTGATGTTCTCGACGAAGTTCGCGATCGCGTTCGGGTTGAGCCCGCGTCCTGCGAGAGTGATGCGTCCGCCCGCGATCGACATCCTGTCGAGCCACACCAGATCGGGCAGATCGCGGCTGATCTGATCCATGATCCGCACGGGACCCTTCTGGCTCTGCTTGAGCTGGTTGATCAGATCGATGCGGTTCTGCAGGCTGTCCTTGCGCTTCTGGAAGTCCTCGACCTCTTTGATGATCGACTCGAGCTTCTCCGCTTCAGCTTTGCGCGTCGCCACTTCTCCCTGCCGCCGGGCCAGCGTGCGGTTGTTGATGAACCAGTACGCCGCGGCCACGACGATGCTGAGGCCGATGAGGCCGATCACGATGAGATTGTTGATGTTGGCGGGTGCTGCCGCGCCGACACCTGCAGCGACCGATGGAGCCATGCCTGCTCCCCGGACCGCCCGCCCTTCCCGCACCAGATTGATCTTGATCAAGCGTCCCCCAACTTCCTTGAGGCGAGACCGACCGCGATCGCCATGCTCGGCGCAATCTCCGCCAGTTCCTCGGGGTTGAACTCGCTCTCGTCGACGGTCACGTTGCGGAACGGGTCCATGATCGAGACGGGGATGCCGAACTTGTCGCGGAGGATCGCGTCGAGATTCAGCACACCGGAGCCGCCGCCGGCCAGAACGATTTCGTCGACGCGTTCGGCGCCCGATGTTGCGGTGAAGAAGTCGAGCGTCTTCCGCAGCTCGCCGGCGAAGTCCTCAGAGACCGAGTTGAGGATCGGGATGACCTGCTGGATCGTGTAGTCCGCCACCGCCCGTCCGCGCTTGAGCTCTTCAGCCTGCTCGAAGGAGAGCGAGAGCTCGCGCTGAATCGCATCGGTGTACTGGTTGCCGCCGAAGGTGATGTCGCGCCAGAAGAGCGAGTTCCTTCCGCTCATCACGTTCACGTTCGTGACCGAGGCGCCGATGTTCACGAGGGCGAGGACTTTCCCTTCGCTCACGTCGTGATTGATCTCGTAGCAGTTCTGCAGAGCGAAGGCGTCGACGTCGACGAGGACAGGCACTTTCCCCGTCTGGCTGATCACCGACGTATAGTCGTTGATCTTCTCCTTCTTCACCGCGACCAGGATCACTTCGATGTTGTCCCCGCCACCGGGAGAGCTCAGCGGCACGTAGTCGAGGTTGACGTCGTTGATGTCGAAGGGGATGTACTGCTCCGCCTCCCACTGAATCGATTCCGCCAGCTCCTCGGCCGACATCGCCGGAAGCGTGATCTTCTTGATGATGACGGAGTGGCCGGAGAGAGACGTCGCGTAATTGGAATTCTTAACGGCCTTTTCGCTGTTCAACCGCGAGATCGTCTCGACCACCATGGAGGAGTCCATGATGGAGCCGTCGACGATCGCTTCCGGAGAGAGGCGCTCAACTCCGAGCTTCACGAGTTGATAAGTGCCGCCCTTCTTCTCCTTCAGCTCGACAAGCTTGATTGCTGAGGAGCCGATATCAAGACCAACGACATTTTTGCTCTTTGAGAAGAACACCGCTCACCCCATCCATCTCACTCACTTCTCGCTGGCTCCGGATGTCAGAAAGGTGATGCGAAATTACAACGTTTAATGTGCGGTGTCAACTCTACAAGAAATTAGATAAGTGAAACGATCACGCGTGTTTGGCCGCACTTTTGTGCTGCCGGGCATTGCGCGGAATCGGCTCGATCGTTAGAATCCACGCCTTTCGCGTTATTTGAGGGAGTCGAGATGGCAAAGACCTGCGAAGTCTGCGGCAAGGCACCGGTATTCGGAAACAAAGTGAGCCATGCTCATAACGTTTCCAGCCGGCGCTGGAACCCGAACCTGCAGCGCGTCCGCGTGAAAGTCGGCGCAGCCGTGAAGCGGATGAACGTCTGCACCCGCTGCATCCGTACCGGCAAAATTCAGAAAGCGGCCCGGTAAGAACAGAGCGCGGAGGGCAGAGCGCGGAGCGCAGGAGGGGCTGATCCGCGCTCCGCCCACTGCGCTCTTTTCTACGCCGTGGCGTGCCGGATGTTGTACTTCCGGTCGACTCTCATCACCCCGTCGACATTCGACAGCGATCTCGTCACCTTCTCCAGGTGCTTGAGGTCGGCGATCTCCAGCACGAGCTCGGTCGTCGCCTTGCCGTCTCCGGTCCGCGTCTCCATCTGGCGGATGTTCGTCTTCAGGTTCGCGATCGTCGACACGACGCGCGCAAGAATCCCCTGCCGATCCTCGCTCAGGATCTCCAGCTCGACGTTGAAGTTCGACGAGACGCGCTGGTCCGCCCACTCCACGGCGATCTCACGATCGGGGTTGAACATCAGGTTCTTGACGTTGGGGCAGTTCGCGCTGTGGACCGCCACGCCCTTCCCGCGCGTGACGTAGCCGAGGATCTTTTCGCCGGGCAGCGGCTTACAGCACTTGGCGAGGTAAGTCATCAAGTCATCGTAGCCCTTGACCTTGATCGCGCCGGGCGATGAGGTGAACGGGAAGATCTTCCGGACCGCGGCCTCGATGACCCCCTGATCGGTCGGCCCCTTCTCCTTCTGCTCGTCGCTCGTGAAACGCTCGACGAGCGAACGCGCCGAAAGCTTGCCGTAACCGACGTCCGCGTACAGATCGTCGAGCCGTGACAGCCCGTACTCGTGCAGCACGCCGTCGAGCGCGTTCTCCGCGACGAGCTTGCGCCACTGCACCTTGTATTTCTTCGCTTCCTTCTCCACGAGTTTCCGGCCGAGCTCGATGGAACGGTTCTTCTGCTCGAGGTTCAGCCAGTGACGGATCTTGTGCCGGGCGCGCGAGGTGACGACCATGTTCACCCACTCGCGGCTGGGTGTCTGCGATGTGCCGGTCGTGATCTCCACGATGTCGCCGTTCTTCAGCGGCGTGCGCAGCGGAACGAGCTTGCCGTTCACGCGCGCACCCATGCAGCGGTGGCCGACGTCGGTGTGAATGCGGTACGCGAAGTCGAGCGGTGTCGCTCCGCGCGGAAATGCGAACACGTCGCCCTTCGGCGTAAACGTGTAGACCTCGTCCGGATAGAGGTCGATCTTCAGCGAGTTCATGAAGACTCGCGGATCCTTGATGTCGTGCTGCCACTCGACAAGCTGCCGCAGCCAGAGGAAGTTCGCGTCGTCGTGTGACGCGCCGACGCGTCCTTCCTTGTACTTCCAGTGCGCGGCGATGCCCTGCTCCGCGACGAGGTCCATCTCCTTCGTGCGGATCTGCACTTCGAACGGTTGTCCGCGCTCGGCCACGACCGTGGTGTGCAGCGACTGATAGAAGTTCGGCTTCGGCATCGCGATGTAGTCCTTGATGCGGCCGGGAACCGGGCGCCACATCTGATGGATGATGCCGAGACAGGCGTAGCAGTCCTTCACGCTGCTGGTGATGATGCGGAAGGCCAGATAGTCGTACAGCTGGCCGATGTCGATCTCCTGGCGCTGCATCTTCGTCCAGATCGAGAACATCGACTTCACGCGGCCGGTGACCTCGCCCCCGATCTCGTTTTCGTTCAGCTTGTCCGCGAGCGTGGCCTTGATGCGATCGACGACATCGCCCGACACGGCCATCTTCTCCGCGACCGCTTTCCGCAGCTCTTCCGACTCACGCGGATGAAGGTGATGGAACGAGAGGTCTTCGAGCTCGTGCTTGATGCGGCCCATGCCGAGGCGGTTGGCGATGGGCGCGTAGATTTCCATCGTCTCTTTGGCGATGGCGATGCGGCGCTCTTCCGGGAGGTACTGCAGCGTGCGCATGTTGTGGAGGCGGTCGGCGAGCTTGACCAGCACGACGCGCAGGTCGGAGACCATCGCCAGAAGCATCTTCCGGAACGTCTCGGCCTGCTGCTCCTCCTTCGACACGTATGCGTAGCGGGAGATCTTCGTCACGCCGTCGACGAGATCGGCGACGTCTTCGCCGAAGATCTCCTCCAGTTTCTCCTTCGTGGTCAGCGTGTCTTCGAGCACGTCGTGCAGCAGCCCGACGGCGATCGACGTCTCGTCGAGGTGCATGTCGGCCAGGATGTACGCGACGTTGAGCGGGTGGACGAGGTAAGGCTCACCGGAGCTGCGGACCTGATCGCGGTGCTCGCGCGCCGAGAAGATGTAGGCCTTCTGCAGCAGCTCCTCGTCGAAGTCCGGCTTATAGCTCTCGACGCGATCGAGGATGTCTTCAAAGCGGATCATGGGCGTTTGTGTTAACGGACGTTCATCGTACCAATTTCCGTTTTGGGCATTCCTTCAGGCTCCATCCTTCCGCCCACGGGCACCCAACTTGCTGACTGCGCTTGCTGAAGCCGTCGCCGGCGACCGCATCGCGGCCGTGACCGGCGGGACTGAATGCAATGAAGGAGGTTGTACTTTGTCCATGCGCTCCCAGAAACAGGTTCTCTTCGTTCTCGCCCTGGTCTTCGTCTTCGCTGCGATTCCTGCGTTCGCCGGCCCGGCACCTTCGAAGACGGCGCCGAATCAGAGCCTCGCTTCGCGCGACGCCGATCTGGCCCTGGTGCGCGACATCGCCGGCACCGAACAGGTGGCGGCCGTCCTCGCGGCGCACGGGTTCGATCAGCAGCAGGTGAACCAGAAGCTGGCGCAGATGTCGCCGCAGGACCTTCACCAGCTCGCGCAGAACCTCGACCAGCTTCAGGCCGCCGGCCTCACTCGACAGGAATGGATCTGGGTCGGCATCGGCGCTCTCGCTGCGCTGATTCTGATCGTCGCACTCACGCAGTAACGGTTCCCCACAACGACGGCTTGGTGCCGCTCAGAAAGAATCGGAGGTAGTTGGTATGCGTTCGTCGAAATCCATCGTTGTCGCTCTCACCTTGCTCTGTGTCGTGGCTGCGGTCCCGGCGTTCGCCGTAGCGACGCCGTCGAAGACCGCCGCCAATCAGAGCCTCGACTCCCGCGCCGCCGATCTGGCGCTCGTCCGCGATGTCGTTGCGAACGAGCAGGTCGCCACCGCGCTGGCCGGCCAGGGCTTCACGCAGGAGCAGGTCAACCAGAAGGTCGCGCAGATGTCGCCGCAGGACCTTCACCAGCTCGCGCAGAACCTGAATCAGCTCCAGGCTGCGGGACTCACACAGCAGCAGTGGATCTGGATCGGCATCGGCGCGCTGGCCGCTCTGATCCTCGTCATTGTCACCCGATGAACGGATGGGTGGATCTCCGGGTCCGCCCGTTCTGAAGTGTGAAGGCAGAAGGCAAAAGGCAGAAGTGGATCGTAGAATCGTGGCCGTGCGGCGATTCGCGTTCTCACTTCTGACTGCGACCTTCTGCCTTCTGACTTTTTCCTGCGTCTACTGGACGCCGATGTCGCATCACCCATCGGCATCGGCGAAAGTCATCCCCGACGTTCCGCTGCAGAAGTGGGACATCGAATCGTGCGGCGCCGGCTCGCTCTCCGCCGTGTTGCAGCACTACGGCGACACGACTTCGATGGACGAGTGGGACCGCAGTCTTCCGAAGACGCGCGGCGGGGTGCTCTCGATCGACCTCGTGCTCGCTGCGCGTCAGAAGGGCTTCGACGCGCGGCTCGTCACCGGCACGCGCGCGACCGTCGAGCGCGAGCTCCTCGACGGCCGTCCCGTCATCCTGATGCTCCAGGTCATTCAGGCGCCGGGCAAGAGCTATGACTTCTTCCACTACATCGTCCTCGACGGCATCGACACGGCCGCGCAGCTCGTGCGCGTCCAGTTCGGCGATCGCAAAGTGCGGTGGATTCACCTCGACCGGCTCGAGAGCGCATGGGAGGGCGGCGGTCACGCCCAGATCGTCATCGCGCCGAAAGATCCGGCAGCTGATGCGCTGCGCGCGGCGGTCGCGCTCGAGGATGCCGGCAAGTACGCCGACGCTGCCGCCGCATACCGCCAGATCCTCACGGATCACCCCGACTCCGTCCTCGCCTGGACGGACCTCGGCAACGCGGAGATGCAGCTCGGAGACAGGAAACAGGCCGAGGAGTCGTTCCGCAAAGCGCTCGCAATCGACGGGACGTCAGCCGACGCGCTGAACAACCTGGCCTGGCTGCTGTATCAGGAACAGCGGCTCGACGAGGCGGAGCAGCTCGCGCATCGCGCCGTCGAAGCTCCCGCGCCGGACGAGTGGATGCGGCTCGATACGCTCGCCCGGATCCAGCTCGCGCGAGGCGCATGCGGCGACGCGCTGCAGACGTGGGAGCGCGCAATCAAACACGTTCCCTCGACGCGTGGCGGCGATCGCGACGACATGGCGAAAGCGATGACCGACGCACGGCAGCGCTGCCGGTCGTGAGATAGCATCCGGCGCGATGTTCTCGCGCCGCGGCAACTGGAACGCCGCCCTCAACCGGTTCACCGTCGAGCGCGAAGAGCGCACCCGCCGCGGCGAGAAACTCCTCGATCTCACCGTCTCGAATCCGACGCAGGTATCCCTCCCCTACCCTGTCGACGAGCTCGCGGACGCCATGTCACGCGCCTCTCGATACCCCTACGACCCGCAGCCCCTCGGCATCGCGAAGGCGCGCGAGGCCGTCGCGCGCGAGCTCCGGTGCGATGCATCCGGGGTGATGATCACGGCGTCGACAAGTGAGACGTATTCGTTTCTGTTCAAGCTGCTCGGCGATCCCGGCGACGCAGTTCTGACCACGACGCCGTCGTATCCGCTGCTGGAACATCTCGCCGCGCTCGAGCTCCTCGAGCTGCGCACCTTCCCGCTCGAGTTTCATCGCCGGTGGGAGCTGCACGCGGAGCGAGTGCGCGAAGCGATGACGCCACAGACGAAGGCGATTGTCGTCGTGAATCCGAACAATCCGACCGGCTCCTATGTCCGCGCGGACGAGAAGGACGCGCTCGCCGCAATCGGCGTTCCGATCATCTCCGACGAAGTTTTTTTCGACTACGCGCTCGAGGGCGAGCACACGTCGTTCGTCCACGATGACGTTCTGACGTTCACTCTCGGCGGGCTGTCGAAATCAGCGGGGCTGCCGCACTACAAGCTCGGATGGCTTCGGATCACCGGTCCGGGACGCGATCGCGCGATCGCGGCGCTCGAGCTCATCGCAGACAACTTCCTCTCGGTGAGCACACCGGTGCAGCAGGCGCTTCCCGATCTGCTGCGCATCGGCGCGACGATCCGCAACGCCATCCGCGAGCGAACGCTCCGCAACCTCGACGTGTTACATGCATCGCTGCCGCCGTCGGTCACCGCGCTGCCAGTCGAGGGTGGGTGGTCGGCGGTCCTGCGCATGCCGCGCACGGATGAAGACATCGCGCTCGTCCTGCTTCGCCGCGGCGTGGTCGTCCAGCCCGGATGGTTCTTTGATTTCGACCGTGAGGGGTACGTCGTGGTGTCACTGCTGACCGAGCCGGACATCTTTCGAGCGGGGCTCGAAAGGATGAAGGACGAAGGATGAAGGAACACTGGCTGCTTGAGCGCGACATCATCTTTCTCAACCACGGCTCGTTTGGTGCGACTCCGATTCCCGTGTTGCGCAAGCAGGACGAGTTTCGCGCGCGCCTCGAAGCCGAGCCGGTGCGCTTCATGGTTCGCGAGCTCGAGGGCCTGCTCGATCAGGGGCGCGACGTTCTGGCGGATTTCATCGGCGCCGACCCTGCCGGTCTGGCGTTCGTGCCCAATGCGACGTCGGGCGCCAACGCGGTGCTGCGGTCACTCGACCTCGACAAGCACGATGAGCTGCTCGTCACCGATCAGGAGTACAACGCCTGCCGCAACGCGCTCGACTATGTCGCGCAACTTGCCGGCGCGAAAGTCATCGTCGTCGACGTGCCGTTCCCGATTTCCTCATCGGACGAAGTCGTCTCGCGCATCCTCGATCGGGTCACCGATCGCACGCGGCTGCTTCTCGTCGATCACGTCACCAGCCCGACCGCGCTGATCAATCCTGTCGAGCGGCTGGTCGCGGAGATGACCGCGAGGGGAATCGACACGCTGATCGACGGCGCGCACGTCGCGGGCATGCTTCCGCTGAACGTGCGCGCGATCGGGTCGGCGTACTACACGGGCAACCTGCACAAGTGGGTCTGCGCGCCGAAGGGCGCCGCGTTTCTTTACGTGCGTGAAAACCGGCGCGCGAGCGTGCGGCCGCTCGTCATCAGCCACGGCGCGAACTCGATGCGCACCGATCGCAGCCGGTATCACCTCGAATTCGACTGGCCCGGCACGTTCGATCCGACGGCGTGGCTCGCGATCCCCGAGGCGATCCGGTTCCTGCCGACTCTCGTCGATGGCGGCTGGCCGGAGATCATGCGCCGCAATCACGCGCTGGCACTTCGCGCGCGCGACATCCTCATCGGCGTGCTCGGAATCGGGAAGCCGGCGCCGGACGAGATGCTCGGCTCGATGGCCGCCGTTCCTCTGCCGGACGGAAACGCGTCGGAGGCGCCGAGTCTCTACGGCGACGCGTTGCAGGACGAGCTGCTCGAGCGATTCAAAATCGAAGTGCCCATCGCGCCGTGGCCGAACGCGCCCCATCGGGTTCTGAGGGTCTCGGCGCAGGTGTACAACCAGGAACACGAGTACGAGCAGCTTGCCCGTGCGTTGCAGGAGCTCTTGAGGTAACAGGTAACCGGTAACGTTCCTGCCGCTTTGTTACCTGTTACCTGTTACCCGACGGAGAAGTACTTCGCCAGTGCCGACTCCAGATCGTCGTGCTTCGTCGGCTTGGCGAGGTAATCGTCCATGCCTGCTGCCAGGCACTTCTCACGATCGCCTTCGAGCGCGTTCGCAGTCATGGCGATGATGCGCCGCCTGGCGCCGCGCTCGCGATCGAGACGGCGGATCTCGATCGTGGCCTGATAGCCATCGAGCACCGGCATCTGACAATCCATGAGGATGATCTGGTAGTCGTTCTTCGCGATCGCCTCGACGGCTTCCTTGCCGTTCGGAACGGAATCCGCCTCATAGCCGAGTTTGTGCAGCTGGCTCATCGTCAGCTTCGCGTTCAGGAAATTGTCCTCGGCCAGAAGCACGCGCACGCGCTTGCGCATATCCGGGGAGACGTCGGCCGGTCTGGCGGGTTGTGGACTGGACGGCTGTGAAACAGGCGTAGCCATCGACAGCGCGTCGTGCGCGAGCGCAACCGTCATGGCGTCGAACAGCTCGCTCTGCCCGACCGGCTTGACGACGTAGGCATTGATGCCGGCTTCGCGCATCTTCTCGCGATTGACGTCGTTGTTCGTCGCCACGAGGTGGATGAGGCTCGTGTTCGCGATGCGCGCGTCGGCGTGGACTTCGCGCGCAAACGAAAACGCATCGATGTCGGGCATCGCATCGAAGATCACCACGCGATAGGGATCGGTCTCCGCCTGGCGCAGCATCCCCAGCGCGTTCGTCGCACTCTCGGCGACGTCGACGCGCATGCCCCACGTGCCGTCGAGGTAGTGGTGCACGATCTTGCGGCTCGTCGGAACGTGATCGACGAGCAGCGCGCGCTTGCCTTTGAAGTCGAGCTCGGACGACGCGATCGGCTTGCGGCCCTGCGCGTGCTTCGCGAACGGAATGGTGAACCAGAAGGTCGAGCCGACGCCCGGCTTGCTGTCGACGTCGATCAAACCGCCCAGCGTCTCGACGAGCTGCCGCGCCGTCGCCAGGCCGAGTCCCGTGCCCTGGAAACGCCGCGACTGCGACCCGTCGATCTGCGAGAACTTCTCGAACAGCAGCAGACGGTCCTCTTCGGAGATGCCGATGCCGGTGTCGTGAATCTCGAAACGAATCACGCGGTGCGTGTCGGTCTCGGTCTGCTGCGTGACGCGCAGCATGACCTTCCCCTCTTCGGTGAACTTGATGGCGTTGTCCATCAGGTTCGTGATGACCTGGCGCAGTTTGCTCTGGTTGCCGCGCAGCACCGGCGGCAACTGCTGGTCGTAGAAGAACTCGACCTCGACTTCCTTGCCGAGGGCGGCGATCTTCATGACTTCGACGACGCGCTGGAGGGTCTTGTACAGATCGAAGTCGACGTTCTGCGACCCCATGCCGCCAGCTTCGACGTTCGACACGTAAAGCACGTTGTTGACGATCGACAGCAGCTGATCCGCGCTGGCGTGGGCCTGGCGCGCGTAATCGAGCTGCTCGACGTTGAGCTGCGTCGACTCGAGCAGGTCGAGCATGCCGACGATGCCGTTCATCGGCGTGCGGATCTCGTGGCTCACGTTGGTCAGGAACTGCGACTTCAGGCGCGCCGCTTCGAGAGCGGCGTCGCGCGCGTTGCCGAGCTCGGACTCGAACTCCTTCCGCTCAGTGATGTCGCGGAAGATGACGCGGACCATGAGCGTGCGGCCGTCGATGACGCGCGGCCGCAGCGAGCCTTCCACCGTGATGCGGCGGCCGCCGGAGGTGACGAAGACGGTTTCGAGTGTGCGCGGCTCGCCGGAGCCGAACACGTCGGCGAAGTAGCTCCGGAACTCGTCGCGCGCTTCCGGCGCGACGACGCGCAGCAGCGGCTGCGAAGTCAGCTCCTCGCGCGTGTAGCCGAGGGTGCCCACGACGGTTTCGTTGGAGTGGATGAGCCGCAGATCGGGACCGATGCTCATCACGAAGTCGTCGGTCTGTTCGAAGAACTCGCGGAAGCGTTCGTTGAGCTCGGCCTTCTCGCGACGAACTTCGAGCTCGCGCGAGATCTGCCGTGCCAGCAGGCGCAGGACCGCGGTCTGTTCCGGTGTGAGCGTGCGCGGCACTCGATCGATGACCGACAGCGCGCCGACGAACGAGCCGTCGTCGAAGATCGGAGCGCCGGCGTAGAAGCGAAGGTTCGGAGCGCCCGTCACGAGCGGATGCGAAGAGAAACGGACGTCGCGCGTCGTGTCGGGAACGACGACCACGTCCGACTGGTTCGCGATGCGGATCGCGAACGAAACGGCAGGCGGAATCGTCGCGACGTTCCAGCCGCGAGCCGCCTTGATCGATTCACCCGATTTGTCGACGAAGCCGACGAATGCGACCGGCACGTTGGCGGCACGGGCCGCCTCCGCAACGATGTTGTCGAGCTCCGGTACAGCAGGAGCAGTCGCCACCACGCCCTCCAACTTATCTGAAGTAATCGAGCGCGCGATCATACCGCGCTTCCCACGCCGGCGTTTCCGGACTTCCGGCATCGCCGGACTGCTTCCTGCAGCCTTCGCCACCCGCGAAATTCACCCAAAAACGAGTTGCTGCGATGCTTCGTCATCGTCTTTTCATCTTCATCGCCGTGGTACTCGTGGTCGCCGCCGTGGCATGCCGGAACTCGAACGAGAAAGTAAGACAACGGTGCGGCCGGGACAACCGACACATCGACCACTTCCACGAGCGCGACCGACACTTCAGGGGCAACGACCACGAGTACCGCCGCTTCACCTGCGACTACAGGTTCTACCGGCAGGACCGTCAGCAACCTGTCAGGCGGCGACAAACACTTCGTTATGAAGGCCGAAGTGAGCTCGCTTCGAAGAAGGGCAAAGACTTCGAGAAGGCCTGCATGAAGGACATGGTCAGCGACCATGAAAAGGATGTGAAGAAATTCGAAAAGGAATCGAAAGAGGCCAAAAACGCCGACAGTGGCTGGTTATCGGTTGTCGACGCGGCTCGCTGCACAATGCATCGCCGCGACAACGGACAACCGATCACCGGCAACTACGCCTCTGCCAGCCTGCCGCCCTCTTCGGTCGCGGGCGCTGTTTCCCCCGGAGCCTTGAACCTCGCCTTGATGTAATCCCGGTTCATGCGCGCGATGAAATCGAGCGAGATGCCTTTCGGGCACACCGCTTCGCATTCGCCGAACATCGTGCAGCTGCCGAACATGGACTCCATGACTTCGACCATGCGGACGACTCGGTCCCAGCGCTCCGGCTGACCCTGCGGCAGCAGTCCGAGGTGCGAGACTTTCGCGGCGGTGAAGAGCTGGGCCGCACCGTTCGGGCACTGGGCCACACACGCGCCGCACTGGATGCACGCCGCCGCGTCCATCGAGAGCTCCTGCACCGTCTTCGGAATCAGGATCTCGTTTGCGTCCGGAGCGGCGCCGGTGTTCACGGAGATGAATCCGCCGGCCTGGATGATGCGATCGAGCGGACTGCGGTCGACGATCAGGTCCTTGATGACCGGAAATGCGCGCGCGCGCCACGGCTCGATCCAGATCTCGTCGCCGTCCTTGAAGTTGCGCATGTGCAACTGACACGTCGCCGTGCGGCCGAGCGGGCCGTGCGCGACGCCGTTGATCATCATGCCGCACGAGCCGCAGATGCCTTCGCGGCAGTCGTGCTCGAAGTGAATCGCCTCCTGCCCGCTCTCGATCAGCCCTTCGTTGACGACGTCGAGCAATTCGAGAAACGAAGCATCAGGGCTGATGCCGGTCGCCTTGTACATCACGAAATCGCCGGCTGCTTCTCGCGATTTCTGCCGCCAAACGTGAAGTGTCAGATCCATCGTCGACTTCTGCCTTCTTGCATTCTTACTTGTAGGACCGCGTCGCCAGCTTCACTTCTTCATAGACGAGCGGTTCCTTGTGCAGCACCGGCTCGTTTCCGTCGCCCTTGAACTCCCATGCTGCGACGTACAGGTACTTGTCGTCATTGCGCTTCGCCTCGCCGTCGGCCGTCTGATGTTCGACGCGGAAATGGCCGCCGCACGACTCTTCGCGGTGCAGTGCGTCGATGCACATCAACTCGGCCAGCTCGAAGAAGTCGGCGACCCGTCCGGCCTTCTCCAACGCCTGGTTCGGCTCTTCCTCTGCACCGAGGACGCGGACGTCGCGCCAATACTGCCCGCGCAGATCGCGCACCAGCTCGAGCGCTTTCTTGAGCCCGTCCGCCGACCGCGCCATCCCGCAGTACTCCCACATGATCAGGCCGAGCTCGCGGTGGTAGGAGTCGACGCTGCGCTTGCCTTTCGCCGACAGCAGACGGTTCAGCCGGCCATTGACTCCCGCCTCTGCTTCCTTGAACTCAGGACGGTCGAGCGTCGGACGTTTGCCCTTCTCACCGACGAGGTAGTCGCCGGCCGTCATCGGCACGACGAAGTAGCCGTCGGCCAGTCCCTGCATCAGCGCGCTCGCGCCGAGCCGGTTGGCGCCGTGATCGGAGAAATTCGCTTCACCGGCGACGTACAGTCCGGGGATCGTGCTCATGAGGTTGTAGTCGACCCACAGTCCGCCCATCGTGTAATGCGGCGCCGGATAGATCCGCATCGGCACGTGATACGGATCCTCGGCTGTGATGTCGTGGTACATCTCGAAGAGGTTGCCGTAGCGCTCTTCGATCGTCTTGCGCCCCAGGCGTTCGATGGCATCGGCGAAGTCGAGATAGACGCCGCGTCCGCTCGGGCCGACTCCGCGCCCCTCGTCGCAAACTTCCTTCGCCGCGCGTGAAGCGATGTCGCGCGGCGCGAGATTGCCGAAGCTCGGATACTTCCGTTCGAGGTAGTAGTCGCGCTCCGATTCCGGGATCTCCTGCGGCGGACGCTTGTCGCCCTCGCGTTTCGGCACCCAGATGCGGCCGTCATTGCGCAGCGACTCCGACATCAGCGTCAGCTTCGACTGAAAATCGCCGGCCTGCGGAATGCACGTCGGATGGATCTGCGTGTAGCAGGGATTCGCGAACGCGGCGCCGCGCCTGTACGCGCGCCAGATAGCGGTCGCGTTCGACGCCCTCGCATTCGTGGACAGATAGAAAACGTTTGCGTAACCGCCGGTGGCGAGGACGACGGCGTCGCCGGCGTGCGACTCGACGCGCCCGCTGACGAGATCGCGCGTGACGATGCCCTTGGCGTGGCCGTCGACGAGCACGACGTCGAGCATGTCGTGGCGCGGAAACATCTTTACCGCGCCGAGAGAGATCTGGCGCTCCAGCGCCTGAAATGCGCCGAGGAGCAGTTGCTGACCCGTTTGTCCGCGAGCGTAGAAGGTGCGGGACACCTGCACGCCGCCGAATGACCGGTTCTCGAGCAGGCCGCCGTACTCACGCGCAAACGGCACGCCTTGCGCGACAGCCTGGTCGATGATGTCGACGGAAAGCTCGGCCAGCCGGTAGACGTTCGACTCGCGTGAGCGATAGTCGCCGCCTTTGATCGTGTCATAGAACAGGCGATAAACGCTGTCGCCGTCGTTGCTGTAATTCTTCGCCGCGTTGATGCCGCCCTGCGCTGCAATCGAATGCGCGCGGCGCGGCGAGTCGTGGAACACAAAGCACTTCACGTTGTAGCCGAGCTCGCCCAGGCTCGCGGCAGCGGACGCGCCGGCCAGACCGGCACCGACGACGATGACGTCGAACTTCCGCTTGTTCGACGGATTGACGAGCTTGTAGTGCGCCTTCGCGTACTCCCACTTCTCTTCGATCGGGCCGGGAGGGGTCTTCGAGTTGAGTTCCATTGCGTCCGTCACCTTACGATGCCGATCAGTACCGAGATCGGGAATGAGATGTTCGCCACCGTGATGAGGACCGCGAAGATCGTCGCGAAGTGGCGGCGCCACGCATTGAATCTCGGATGATTGAGGCCGACTGAATTGAACATGCTCCAGACGCCGTGGTACAGGTGCAGGCCGAGCGCGAGGTTGGCGATGATGTACACCGCCGCCACCCACCAGATCTGAAATCCGGCGACGACGTTGTGGTAGGGATCGTTTTCGATGAACGTCTGCGGCGCGACACGGGCGCCGACGGTCAGATGCAGCAGGTGGTAAATGACGAACAGCAGAATGATCACGCCGCCCCAGCGCATCGTCCGTGCGGCGTAGGTCGCGGCGACGTAGTCGCGGTCGCGATAGGCGACCGGCCGCGCCGCGCGATTCATCATCGTCAGCGCGTACGCGGCGTGGATGTGCAGCACCACCGCGACGAGCAGCACCAGGCGCGAGATCCACAGCGCTGTCGTCTGCGGCAGTGCCGGCGTGCCGAGGGTGCGCAGCCAGTGCGCGTATTCATTCATGTGCTCCGGCCCGAGATACAGCTTCAGGTTGCCGACCATGTGCAGGAAGATCCATCCGAAGAGGATCACTCCGGTCACGGCCATGACCGCCTTTTTCCCGACGGCGGAGCGATAGAAATTGCCCAAGAACGACATCGAAAACTCACCTCGCGGGTTTGGATGGTCCGGTGCGGGTGTGGCGAAAGGTTGTCGCGCGTCCCGCGCGATCGAGCGCGCCATTCCGGTCGGACATCATATTCGACGCCGTCCCTCGGTCAAGGTGCGGAGGGCCACTGCGCTGCCAGGCGTTTTCTGACCTCCGAGCGCACGCGGGCGCCGCTGCTGGTCCATTTCACGCCTTCGAAAAGATCGCGATACGCAGCGCTCACGCCGCTCATGTAGTCGGTGACCGCCACGGTGTACGTGCGCGCGTCGTCGATCTGCGGCGGCGCGATCGCGAACGCGCGAGCGTCGCTGGCCGGATCAGCCGTGTTCGCTCGCTCAAGCAGCGCCTGCAATTTGTCGCCGCGCATTTGGCCGACGACGATCTCGTTGTCGTACGGCAGCGCTGCGCGAAGAGTCTCCAGATCGATCGTGCCCGACGGCAAAGGCTGGCGGAAGCTGCTCGTCGTCGACAGCGCCGCATCGGCATGTGCCGCGTCACGCATCGCTTCGAGCGTGAACCGCGCGACTGAGTCGAGCTCCATCGGCCGGCGAAGACGTGCGATTGGCACAAAGAGGTCGCGGTACACGGGGTCGCGCTCGAGGTCGCGCTGCATCGCGCCGACGCGGCCGGCGATCTTTGCGTCCGGCTTCACCGACGCGTCGATCGGCACGAGGCGTCCGCGAACCGACGCGAGCTTGTGCTTCTGAAATGTCAGCTCGACCTCGCTCACATACGCAAGGTACTGATACGGCGAGATGAACCACGTCTGCGTTCCCGGAATCCGCGTGAGCTCGCGCTTCAGATGCGTATGCGTGCCGAGGATCACGTCGATGCCGGGAACCGCGGAGGCGAGCTTGTAGTCATCCTGGGCGTGCTCGTGTCCGATCATCACGACGGCATCGGCGTGCTCACGATTTCGCAGCGTGTCGACGACGTCGCGCGCGCTGGCGATCGGATCCGAGTACGCGAACTGCGCGTTCGTGACGAGCTTAGGAAAATCGCTGCCGGCGATCGCGAAGACGCCGATGCGGATGCCGTGTCGCACGAAAACGCGGTAACGCTCGAAACCGGTCGTGTTCGCGCTGAGAATCGGATACGCAACAGCACTTCGGCAGCGGTTCCAATCGTCCTTGCCGTAATCGGCGTCGTGATTGCCGAACGCCATCGCGTCCACGATGCCGTTGAACCACGGCCATTCGGCGCAGCGGTATCTGTCCGACCAGGCCGGCGCTCCTCTGTTCATCATGTCGCCGCCGTTGAAGACGAGCGCGCCGCGACGTTTCGCGCGCTCCAGAAATCCGATCGCGCGCGCAAGACCACCGCGCTCGCCTCCCTCGACATAGAACGGCAGCGCGTGCGAGTGATAGTCGGAGAAATGGACGATCGCGATCGTTGTCGATGCGCGCAAAGAGCCACCGATCAGCAGCAGCAGAAACGTCGCCGTCTTGATCACGCCGCGAGTTTACGATGTGCCGCATGAGACGCCTCGCCGTTCTGCTTCTCGCGTCCGCTCCGCTGTTCGCACAAGACTCTCCGGTGATCCGCTCCATTTCGCCGCCCACGGGTCCAGCCAGCGGTGGCAGTCGCGTCACCCTCTTCGGCGAACACTTCGGACTTCCGCCCGGATTTGCGTGCCTCCTGCCGTGTCCGGCAAAAGCGACATTCCGATTGTGCAATTTACATTGCCAGTGAGTTCTGCGGAAACCGGCCCGTTTCGCGTGCATCCCGCTTATGCCGAATACTCGCAGTTCGCGAACCTGTTGACGAACCCACGGGCGACAGCCGCGATGCGCATCGACGTCGACCCGCTGACTACCGGGAGCCGCTACTGGACGTTCGTGAGCATCACAAACAACGACACGCAACGTGTCACGCTCGTCAGTCCGCAATGAATGGGAAGAGCGGCGGCCGATGCCGGCCGCCGCGCATGCGGTGGGACTATTTGTTGAGAGCCGACTGCATTTCCTTGATCGCCGACTCGCGGCCGCGCTCTTTCGCAATCTTCTGATATTGCCCGCGCCGGCTGGCCGGGATCTGGCGGATCAATCCGAGGTAGCGTCCCTGAAGCTGGCGAGAAGCGAGCTGCTCGGCTGTAATCCGTGAGCGCCGCTTCGTGCCGCCTGCTGCTTTCTTCGCTCCTCCTCCGGGAGGACGTCCGCGGCGGCGGCCCGGCGTCAGGGCGCTGATCGCGCCCCGGATCGCCTCGCCGGCGGCTTCGCGCAGCGAAGCGAGACGCCGCTCGAGCTCACCGATCTCGCGCTTCATTTCGTTCACGTACCGCTGAATGACGCTCTGCGCAACCTGGCGCTCGTTCACCAGGCGGTCGAGCACATACTTCGCCTGTCCCGGACTGAGTTCGCTCTGTTGTGGAGAAGAGGTTGTTGTTCCGCGTCGCCGTCGTCTACGTTTACGTGTTGCCACTCAAGTTCCTCCTGTACGCGCACAATAGCACATCACCATGTGCAAGAGGAGTGAATGGCGCGACGCGGGGCCGGCTTTGCACCGGCCCCCATAATGAAATCAATACCGATAATGATCGGACTTGTACGGTCCCTCAATCGGGATTCCGAGGTAGTTGGACTGATCGGGCGTCAGGGCGGTGAGCTCGACGTCGAGGTGCGCCAGATGGAGACGCGCCACTTCTTCATCGAGATGTTTCGGCAGGACATAAACCTGTTTCTGATACTCGCCTTTGTTCTGCCATAGCGCGAGCTGCGCAAGAACCTGATTCGTAAACGACGCGGACATCACGAACGACGGATGGCCGGTCGCGCAGCCCAGATTCATCAGGCGGCCTTCGGCCAGAACGAGAACGGAGTGGCCGTCCGGGAAGACCCACTCGTCGTACTGCGGCTTGATGTTGACCTTGCGGATTCCGGCGACCTTCTTCAGCCCGGCCATGTCGATCTCGTTGTCGAAATGCCCGATGTTGCTGACGATGGCCTTGTTCTTCATCCGCGACATGTGCTCGGCCGTAATGATGTTCCGGTTGCCGGTCGCGGTGACGAAGATGTCCACCTTCTCGACCACGCTTTCCAGGCGGCGCACTTCATAGCCTTCCATTGAGGCCTGCAGCGCGCAGATCGGATCGATTTCCGTGACGACGACGCGCGCGCCCTGTCCGCGCAACGCCTGCGCGCAGCCTTTGCCGACTTCGCCGTACCCGCAAACGACGGCCAGCTTGCCGGCGATCATCACGTCGGTGGCACGATTGAGACCGTCGATGACCGAGTGGCGGCATCCATAGATATTGTCGAATTTCGACTTCGTCACAGAGTCATTGACGTTGATGGCCGGGAACAGCAGCGCTCCGCTCTCCATCATCTGATACAGCCTGTGCACGCCCGTCGTCGTCTCCTCGGACACGCCTTTGATGTTCGCGACGACGCGCGTCCAGCGCTGCGGATCGCGTGCGAGCTCGGCGCGAAGGAGGTCGAGAATGACGCCCCACTCTTCAGGATCATCGGACGGATTGAAGTCGGGGACGCGCTTCTTGCCTTCGCACTCCGCGCCTTTATGAACCAGCAGAGTGGCGTCGCCGCCGTCATCGACAATCAGGTTCGGGCCGGCGCCGTCGGGCCACATCAGCGCTTCCGACGTGCACCACCAGTACTCCTCCAGCGTCTCGCCCTTCCACGCAAATACCGGAATGCCTCGCGGGTTCTCGATCGTGCCGCCGGTTTCCGGACGTCCCACGACCACTGCCGCCGCCGCGTGATCCTGCGTCGAGAAAATGTTGCACGACACCCAGCGCACGTCGGCGCCGAGGAGTTGCAGCGTCTCGATGAGGACGGCGGTCTGAATGGTCATGTGCAGCGAGCCCATGATTCGCGCGCCCTCGAGCGGCTTGTCTTTCCCGTACTTCTGCCGGACGGCCATCAAGCCCGGCATCTCATGCTCGGCCAGCCGGATCTCGGAACGGCCGAGAATGGCGAGGGAGAGATCGCGGACCTTGAACGGCGTCCGTCCTGCCGCCGCGGCGGCGTCGAACTGATGCGTAACTTCGAGTGTTGCTGTCATTTGTGCGGTTTTGCTCCTGCTCGTGAAAACGGCGAATTCTAACGCAGAGGCCCGAAAATCCAGCTTCCCTGCTGAAAATAATTTAGAATCCCGCCGACGGTCCCACCAACAAAGGCAGGCACAATGATGTACGAGAGCACAACGGCGGCGCCTCGCTTCCGGGCGCGGTTTCCGATCCACCTTCCCTCTTTCGGGGGCGGCCTTGTCTCGGCTCTGGCGAAGATCCTGTTGATCATTTCTCCGGTGCTGTTCCTTCGCGCGTGCGTGTTCACATACGTCGCACCGGGCGAGATCGGGCTGCGGCAGGTCTCATTCGGTCCGAACAAGGGACTGCAGAAGAACCTCATCCAGTCGGGTTATCGCCGGCAGATCCGCGGCTATGAAACCGTTCGGACCTTCCGCCGCGACGTTCAGGCGATCGAGTTTACGAACGATCCGACCGAGCGCGGCGCCGATCATCGAACGATTCCTGCCGTCAACGTGCCGACGGTCGACGGCTATCCGGTCGCACTCGACATTACGGTGCTCTATCGCATCGCTGACCCGTTCAAGGTCGTGTCGCGATTCGGATTCGGCAAAGGCTACGAGGACAACGTCGTCATCCGCTTCACGGACCCGACGGTCAAACAGCACCTCGGCGAGCTGCGAGCCGAGGAGTTCTACCGCGACCAACGGATCGCAAAAGTGCACGATCTGAAGCGCGATCTCGCACAGAGGTTCGCCGAAAACGGCCTGGAGCTCGCCGACGTGCTCATCCGGCAGTACGACTATCCCGACACGTTCCAGGCGCTGACGGAGCAGAAGAAGATTCAGGACCAGTCGGTGCTGACGAACCGCGCGCTGGCGAAACAGGCCGAAGTCGAGACACGGCTCAAACAGACGGTCGCTCAAGGCCAGAACATGATCAACGTGAAAGCGGCCGAATTTCAGGCGCAGATCACGGGGATCGACGCCGGCCGAGATCTGTACGAGCGCTCCAAACACGCCGAAGCCGACCTGCTCGTGAAGAGCGCGGACGCGCACGGAACGGAGCTGATCAACAAGGCGATGGAAGGAGCAGGCTCGGACAAGCTGCTGCGGCTCCGCAAAGGTCTGGCCATTCTGAACAGCATCAAGGGTCCGATCTACATCAGCGAGGACCCGACTGACCTGACGCGGCTCGCCGCGAGCCACTGAGGAACCGGCCATGAAAAGACTCTGTACGCTCACACTTGCCGCGGCGCTGCTCATCGCGCTGTCGGCGTGCACGCCACATACGACCGCGGCGACTGAAGTCGGCGTGAAGTTCAACAAGGTCACGCACTCGACCGAGATCGCCGATCCGGGCGCCACCTATTTCTTCATGCCCATCGTGAACGACTGGACGACGTTCGACACGAAGACCCAGAGTCTCATCATGTCGGCGAAATCCAGCGAAGGCGATCGCAGAGAAAAAGACGATCTTCGCTTCAAGACGCGCGACGGCAACGACATCGAAACCGACGTGACGGTCCGTTGGCGGATCGATCCGACCCGCGCTGCGTACATCTGGCAAACGGTCGCGCCAACGACCGAGATGATCAAGGAGCGCCTGGTGCGCCCGGATGCGCGCTCTTATGTGCGCGACGTGCTCAACCGGCTCGACTCCGAGGAGTACTACAACCCGGACCTGCGGTTCGCCGCGGCGCGCGACGCCACGAACGTACTCGCCGCGCAGCTCAAACCCTATGGCATCATCGTCGAGAACGTCATCCTCGGCGACTTCTCCTTCAAGCCCGACTATCAGCGCCTGATCAATGGGCGCAAGGAAGCGGAGAAGCAGGCCGAGAAGCTCGAGGCGCAGATCCTGGCGACGAATGAGGCGAATCAGGCCAACCTGCAGACGAAAATCGCCGAATTGACGGAGCTGCTGACGCGCTCGCAGGGCGCGCTCGAGCAGACCCGCCGCAACGCCGACGCGTATGTCGTGCGCCGGCAGCAGGAGGCCCAGGCCACGCTCGCCGAGCGCAACGCAGTCGCCGAAGGCATCCGCAAAGAGCGGGCAGCGCTCAACAGCAGCGCCGGCGACGCCTACGTGACCCTGCAGCTCATCGAGGCATTGCAGAAAAAAGAAATCCGTCAGATTCCGAAGCTGCCGAACGGCAACGTGATCATCGACGGCAACAAGCTCCTGCAGCAGCTCGGCGTGATTCAGTACGCGCAGCAACAGGCAGAACAGAAACAGTAATGCTCAACATCGCCGGCCCCGAGTACGACTTCGCGCAGGTCGTGTTTGCGGTCCTGCAGGAATGCGAGCATCGCCGTCGCGGCATCGACGCCGACCAGATGGAGAGCGGGCTGGATGCGATCGCGCGCGACAAGCTCGCCGGGATCAAAGCGGCCTACGACGAGTTCGGCGGCTCGGCAGCGTACTGGGAGTCATTGCAGAACGAAGTGCTGAACACCGCAATGCCTCAGTACATCGCCGCCGCGACGGAAATGAACGCCCTGGAGCGAAACGGCTTCGGCGTGTTCCGCCGCGGCGATCCCGCGGCGCGCTTCATCTTCGCCCTGGGCGGCCTGATCATCGGCAGCATCATCATCGCGATGCCGTTCATCCCGATTTTCGAGGACCTGTTTGCCTTCGGGTTGACCGCCGCAGGCGCTCTGTATCCCGACATCGTCCACTACACGTACGAGCGCCGGCACGCGAAGCTGCTCAACCGGCTCGTCATTGATGCTGACCGCTATCAGACGACAGCGAAGCTGCACTACATGACGACGCAACAGATCCGCGACTCGTTCACGCCCGGCTCGATCTCCGGCGACGTGATCGACATCAAGCGGATCGAGAAGTAGTCATCTCCGGCGCCGCTCGTCCGCCCTCAACACGTCTTCCGCAACGGCGTCGGCGCGCTCCTCGTCGTCGCCTTCGATCGCGTCGTGCTTGCGAATCGTGTCCGGCGCGAGACGCGAGCTGAGCCAGATGCGCTCGATCGGCGGATACGCCGCCGCGATCGGCAGAACGAGAACGGCGCCGGCCGGCCCGGCAATCATTCCGCCGGTTGCGACCGTCAGCAGGACGGCCAGACTCGACAGCCGCATCGACGATCCGTAGACGATCGGAACGACGTAGTAGTTCTCGACGACGTGATAGGCCGCGTACGCTGCAATCACGATCAGCGCCGAAAGCGGAGAGCGCAGCAGCGCGAGCAGGACGGCGGGGACGACCGCAGAGATGAAACCGAGGACCGGGACGAAGTCGCCGACGAAGGCGAGAAAGGCGAGAGGGATCGCCGCCGGCAGGTGCAGCGCCAGCGCAGTCACCAGCGCAACGGCCGCGGCGAGCGACGACGTGATCAGCTGCCCGCGCATGTACGCCAGCATCACCGGCTCGACCTCCTCGGCCGTCTGCACGAGTTTTCGCCGCTTCTCCATCGGCGCAAAACTGAACAGCCACGCCAGCGCCTTCTTCCCCTGCAGCGCGAAGTACACGGCCATGACGAGCGTCATGAAAATCGCCGCGATCGCCTCGACCGCGTACCAGCCGGCGATCGCTCCGCGCGCCAGCCAATCCCTCAGATTCCCGGAATTCGGCGGCGATTTCGCCTGAGCTGTGATGCTGCGGATATACGGCGCAGCCGCCGGCAATTCACGTTCGAGACGCTGCGCGATGCGCGGCAGGTCGGCGATGATCTGCCGCACCTGGGCAAACATCGAGGGAACCACGACGAACAGGAACAGCAGAACCAGGACGAAGATCGACGCCGCGACCAGCGTCAGCCCGAAGCTGCGCCGGACGCGATGCCGCTCCATCCAGCCGGCGGCCGCCGAGATCACCACCGCGACCATTGCCGCGACGTAGATGATCGCGATCAGCGGAACGATCTTGATCGTCAGGAAGACGAGGAGAAGGAACAGCGCGACCTTCAGCATCGTGAGGAACGGAATGTGAAGCTCCATCTCGCTCGTCACCGGCTCGCGCATTCATGTCGAGTAATGCATGACCGGCGCCGCAAAAGCTAAGATCGCCTCCCCGGAAAGGAGCCTCGATGAAGCGAATGACGTTTGCTGTGACACTCGCGCTGATCGCGACCACTGCTGCTGGCCAGCAGGAGCTGAAAAACGTGCAGGTGCTGAAGGGCCTGACGCCCGGTCAGCTGTTTCGGGCGATGCAGTTCATCTCCGCCTCGCTCGGTGTCACTTGCGATTTCTGCCACGTGCGCGCCGCGAACGGCGAGCTCGATCTCCCGAACGACGCCAAGGACGAGAAGAAGACTGCACGTCAGATGATGCAGCTCGTCATCGACACGAACGTGAAGTACTTCAAAGGACAGACGGAGGTCTCGTGCGAAACCTGCCACCGCGGTGCGCCGAACCCCGTCAGCGTTCCGGTGCTGCCGATCGCGCTCGTGCCACGGCCCGCGGAGGCACAGGCCGCACCGAAGCCGCCGCTGCCGACGCGCGATGAAGTCGTCGCGCGCTATGCGAAAGCGCTGGGCAACCTCAACGAGAAAGCGCTCGCGACCATGGAACTGAAGGGCGTGCGCGAGGCGCAGCAGGGAAAGACACCCATCGACGTCGTGATCGCGCCGGGCAGGATGCGCGCAACCGGAATGACTCCGCAAGGCGAGATGGTGAACGTCATCGACGGCAGCAGCGGATGGGTGCGCGACGCAAAAGGCACGCGCGCGATGGAGCCGAATCAGATCGAGACCGCCACGATGATCGCCAACGCGTACCGGCCGACGCTTCCGAACGACATCCCGGCCAATGCTCGCGTGCACCTGCTGACGAAGGTCGGCGATCGCGACGCTTATCTGATGGTTGCCCGATTCGGCGAGAACGGACGCGAGCGACTCTACTTCGACGCGGAAACCGGTCTGCTCGTTCGCCGCATCCGCCTGACGCCGACACCCATCGGTCTCATTCCGCAGCAGACCGACTTTTCGGACTATCGCGAAGTCGACGGCATGAAGCTGCCGTTCGTCGTCAAGGTCGTTACGGTCGATCCGCGTGCCGGAGCGACCCGGACATACAGCGAGATCAGATTGAACGCGAAGACCACGAGAAGGAGTTCGCGAAACCGGAGTGAGTTGTCGGTTGTCGGTTATCGGTCGTCAGCACCGATAACCGACAACCCTTCGCCTACTCGTCGTCGAGCCGGAACCCGACCTTCAGCTTCACCTGATACTGCGCGACCTTGTTCCCGGTGACCCGGCCCCGCAGCTCGGTGACCTCGAACCAGTCCATGTTGCGGAGCGTTTTCGCCGCGCGTTTGACGCCCGTCGCGACCGCCTCGGCGAAGCCTTTCTCCGACGTGCCGACGAGCTCGACCAGTTTGTAGACTCTGTTGTCCGCCATCTCGGATGACTCCTTTCGCGGGGCATTCTAGCGGCCGAGTTAGAATCGTTGACGTCAAATCGTCGATCGGGTGAGCGGAATGAGCGCGGACAGAATCGAACGAATGCGGCGGCGCCTGCTGAAACAGGCCATCGCGGAGAACGTCGCCACCATTCGCGGCTTGCCGCCTCGGTCGCTCCAAAGGCCGAAGCGGCTGCTGAACGTGTGGCTGCGGCGCGCTCCCGTGCTGATCGCCTTCGCGCTCGCCGGCTCGACGTATTTCGTCGCGAATCAGGCCACGCCCTCACCCGCACCTCCGGCGCAGCCGTCTCCCGCGCCCGTGCACGCGCTGGCTGCCGCGACGCCCGAAGTCATCGCGACGCCCGATCCCCTCCAGCGCGTCGCCGCCTCGGCCTTCCCCCTGGCCGTCCGCCGCGTCGTTCTCGATGCGGGCCACGGCGGGACCGATCCCGGTGCCTCCGCGCTCGGCCTCGAGGAAAAATTCGTGACGCTCGACGTCGGCCGCCGCCTGAAGCGAATCCTCGAGCGCGGCGGCTTCGAAGTCATCGTCACGCGCGGCGACGACCGCACCATCCGCCTCCGCGATCGCGCGCGTCTGGCCAACGAATCGCGCAGCGACGTCTTCGTTTCGATCCACGTCAACTCGATCGTCAACCACACCGCGTCGCACGGCGTCGAGACCTACTACCTCGGCCCGACCGACGATCCGTCGCTGACTAAACTCGCCGCCGACGAGAACAGCATGTCCGGCTATTCGATGGCCGATCTGCGCAAGCTGCTCGACGGCATTTACGCGGACGCGCGGCGCGACGAGTCGCGGCAGCTCGCCCGTACCGTGCAGCAGCGGCTCTTCGGGCAGCTCCGCGCGAACGACCCCGGCCTCGAGAACTGGGGCGTGAAGCGCGCACCGTTCGTCGTGCTCGTCGCGACCGAGATGCCGGCAATCCTCGCCGAAATCGGCTGCCTCTCGAACCAGAAAGAAGCGGCCATGCTCGGCAAAGCCGACTACCGGCAGAAGATCGCCGAGGCGTTGTTCGAAGGGATTCGAGCGTACGCGGGAGCGGCGGAGTCGCCCCGAAAGAAAGGAACCTGACGATGTCCGCACCCTCCGAGCTTCTTCACGTCGGCATCGACCTCGGCACCTCGCGGAGCGCAATCTCCGCGTCGAACGGCGAGCGCTTCGTCGTCGACAGCTTCGTCGGATGGCCCGTGGACATGGTCGCGAAGAAAGTCCTCAAACGCCAGGTGCTCATCGGACACGAAGCCGTGTCGAACCGGACCATGCTCGACCTCCATCGGCCTCTCGAGCGCGGCCTGCTCAAGGAAGGATCGGAAAAGGATGTCGAAGCGGTCCGCGAGCTGCTCCGGCATCTGCTCGGACTCGTCGGCGTGAACGCGAACGGCAAGGCGCGTACGTCGAACGTGCGGGCGGTCGTCGGCGTACCCGCCGCGGCGCTGCGCACGAACAAGCAGTACCTGCGCAATTCGATGAAAGGGATCGTCGACAGTCTGATGATCGTCTCGGAGCCGTTCGCCGTCGCGTACGGACTCGACGCGCTGCTCAACACGATGATCGTCGACATCGGCGCGGGCACCACCGACTTCTGCGTCATGAAGGGCCGCTATCCGACCGAAGAGGACCAGCGGACGCTGACGATCGCCGGCGACTCGATCGATGCGCACCTGCTGGGGCTCATCGAGGAGCGCTTCCCGCAGGCGAACGTCACGATCTTCATGGTGCGCGAGTGGAAGGAGAAGTTCAGCTTCGTCGGCGATCCGGGCCGGCGCGCGGTCGTGACGGCGCCGGTGAAGGGCGTACCGACGGAGCTCGACATCACCGACGAGCTCAAAGCGGCGTGCGAGACCCTCCTCGCTCCGACGATCGAGACGATGCTGGACCTGCTCTCGCGCGTGGAACCGGAGTTCCAGGAGAAGGTGCGCAACAACATCATCCTGTCGGGCGGCGGCGGACTGATTCGCAATCTGCCGCAGGCGCTCGAAGCCGCGCTCCGCGAAGTCGGCGGCGGACGCGTGACGTACATGGAGGATCCCGTGTTCGTCGGATCCGACGGCGGTCTCGCGCTGGCCCTTGACGCGCCGGAGACAGACTGGGAAAAACTATCGGCGTGATCCGCCTCCTCGCGACCGCTGCCGTCGTCGCCGTCGTCGCAGCCGTCGCGCTCTACTTCTTCGCCCAGCACGTCCGCCGCGGATCGATGTTTTTCCCGCTGCGGTATCCGGAAGGATTCTGGGACACGTCGTCATTCGCGGTGCAGCCGGAAGAGCAATGGATCACGACGCGGGACGGAGTCCGGCTCAACGCGTGGCTGTTTCGGTCACGCGACGCGAACGCGCCGCTGCTCGTCTACTTCCACGGCAACGGCGGCAACATCGGAGAGCGCGGGCCGATCGCGGCGAACCTGGCGGCGCGCGGCATCTCGGTGCTGCTGTTCGACTGGCGCGGCTACGGCAAGAGCGACGGCATACCGGCTGAGAACGCGCTGTTCATCGACGCGATCGCCGCGTATGACCACGCGCGCAAGCTGACCTCCGACATCAGTCTTTACGGCGAATCCCTCGGCGGCCCGTATGCCGCGTACGTGGCGAAGGAGCGCGGCGCGCAAAGCGTGGTGATCGAGAATTCGTTCCCCTCGCTCGCCGAGCTCGGCAACGCGCTGTACGCGCCGATTCCCCTCGGCTGGACGGCGCCGCTCGCGCTCACGACCGCTCGCTGGCTCAACGCCGCCGGCGCGCCGGTGCTGGTCATGCACGGCAAGCCCGACCAGGTGATCCCGTTCAAGCTCGGCATGTCGCTCTATCAGCAGCTGCGCGTGCCGAAGGAGCTGCTCGTCAGCGAGACGGCCGGCCATTGCGAGCTGGCGAACGCCGAGCAGCAGCGCTACTACGACACCGTCACGCGCTTCATCAAAACGGCCGCGGCGAAATGACCGGCATCCTCCGCCACTGGTGGCGCACAGCGAGAAAGTCGTACAACGCGTGGCGATGCCGCCGGCTGCCTCCCGGCGGCAAGCTGCACGTCGGCTGCGGTCCCGTACATCTCGACGGCTGGATCAACATCGACGTGCGGCGTTACCGGGGCGTCGACTACGTGCTCGACGTCCGCGACGGGCTTCCGTTTCACGATCTGCGCTTTGTCTTCGCCGAGCACTTCATCGAGCATCTGCCGTACTGGGAGTGCGAGCGATTTCTGCGCGATTGCCGGAGCGCACTGGCGGACGACGGCGTGCTGCGTCTGTCGACGCCGAATCTCGACTGGGTCGTGGCGACGCAGTACGGCGCGAACGACGCGATCCGGAACTGCTTCGCTCTGAACACGTCGTTCCGCGGGTGGGGTCATCAGTTTCTGTTCAACGCGACGACGCTCGCGGCGCTGCTGCGACGCGCCGGCTTCGCCGACGTTCGATTCCTCACCTACGGCAACAGCCGCCACGAGGAGCTGCGCGGGCTCGAGCGGCACGAGAAGTCGCCCGATTCGGTCGAGTCGCCGCACGTGCTGGTGGTCGAGGCCGGCGGCGTCGGCGCGCAGACGAATCCGACACTCGACCACGCAGCTCGCGGATTTCTGGAGACGCTGGGGGCATCGTGAGTCCTCAGTCGCGCTCCACTCTCACATCGACCTCGCGAATCACGAAGCGCCACTCCTCCGTGCGCCGCAACTCTCCGACGAGCTCTTCGAAGGCGTGCGCATCGCCCGGCGCGAACTCGAACCATGTCAGGAAATCGAACGGCTCGCCGAGCTCGTAGCCGTGATGCAGGCGGCGCGCGACGGCAGGCAGATACCGGAGCCCTGTCGCGATGTGCGCGGATCGATCTTCGAAGATGCGCCGGCGTTCGTCGTGCGGCAATTGCCACCACTCGTCCGATTTGCGTATGGGAATCAGCGCCGCGCGAGTGGCCTCAGGCCGGCCGACGGGCGGCTGCCTGGCGCGAAGTTGCTGTTGCTCCGCCGCCGTCACGTAGCGTTCGTAGCTGGTGACGCCGCGGAGGACCCATTCTGCGTTCGCGGGCGGACTCTCCAGCCGCTTCTCGACGACGTGGAGCCGTTCGACGCGCTCGAGACTCTGGCCGGTGATCGCGGCCATTCGCGTCACTCGCCACGCGCCTCCGTCGCCGCCGACAAACGAAAAGAACCGGCCGGCCATCCCGTTACGCGCGCGGAGGCAGCTTGCTCTTCACGAAGTCCACGACCATCTTCGCGAGCTCGTCGGGGCTGATCGCATCGCCGTCGTGGAGCTTCAGCTCGGGTTCGCCGATCCCGGCCTGAACGCCAGCGTTGAACACCCAGACGTCGACGCCGACCGGCACGACTTTGTAGCGCACGACGTACTCGCCCTTGGGGTTCTGCAGCAACTGCCGGTCGACGACCTCGCAGCCGTCGTCAGCGAGCCACATCGCCAGCCGCGTCTCGAGCAGCCGCTGCAGCATGCTCAAGCCGTCGCTGGCCGGGATCGTGGCGCGGTCCCAGTTGCGGCGATGCTGCTCGTTCCACTCGCTCTTGTCCTTGATCCAGCCCTTCATCCGGTCGAACATCGGGCGATATCCTACTCGCAAATCGAGCGCAGAAAGCGCCGTTGCGCGTCGCTTTCGGACGACGAACCGGCAGCGCGCACGATGCGCTGCGCATCTGGAAGCGCGACGCCGAGCTGGCACAACACCGCTGCGGCGAACGTGCCCGTGCGACCGATGCCGGCCGCGCAGTGCACGAGGACGTTCTCGCCGTTCTTCAGCAACGCGGCGATCGAGCGCGCCGCTTCGCGGAACGACTCCGCGTCACTCGGAATCCCGCCGTCCGGCACCGGAATCGCGACGTGACGCCACGGCGGACCTGCCTCGATCGCCGCCGCGTAGTCGGGACTCATCTCGCGAATCTCCCGATCGAGGGTGAGGCAGACCACGTGCTTCACTTCGCTGTCGGCGATCGCTGTGCGCGCGGCGGCGAATCGCTCCAGACGACCGGGCATGCTGTGGAGGAACAGCTTGCCGCGGATGCCGTCGGGCAGCTGCACTTCTCTAAACATCAGAGCACCGCATCAGCCGACCAGATGTCTCCGTACCGCAACGGCAGACCCAATTCGCCCACCTCGAGCTCCGCAACGAATGTTCCTGCCGCGCTCTCGTAGCGAAACATGCGCCCGCTCAGCCGTCGGTACGTCTGCTCGAGCGGCTCGAGCGTGAAGCCCGGAAAGCGGAGCCACGCCGCGCGAACGTGCGCCTCTTCACCGGTCGCAAGATTCAACCGCCGGATCGGGAGCAGATTCGTCGACGGGCTGAAATTGAGATCGATATCGGTGCAGCCGGCGACTTGCGGACACGGCTCACGGTTGAGCAGCCACACACCGTCGGGACGCGCGCTGACCTGGGCGCTGACTTCGCGCGAGCCGACGGAGCCGTTCACCGACGCGTGCAGCGTCGCCCACGCTTCATTGCACACGACCGCGTATTCGAGACGACACGGCAGTTTGTCGTCGACGAACACCGCCACGCCGCTGAGCAGCCAGTTCGACCCGTCGCGACGCAGCCCCGCGTACTCGTGACCGGGCCGATCGAGCCTCCGCCAGAGGATCCGATGCTCAGCCACGCTCGCGTGCGCGGGAGAGAAAGACCGATGTTTTCTGCCGGCTGACGACTCTTCCGTTGCGAGTCACCGTTGCCACCGCGTTCGCCTTCTCCGCCGCGCGATCGACGGTCGCTTTGAAGTGAAGCTGCAGCTCACCAGCGGTTGCCGTTTCCTCGCCGCTGTGACCGGGCGAGATCACGACGTCTTTCGTTTTCCAGGTGCGATTGCTTCCCGGCTCGTCGTGCACGAGCACCGAGCAGCGATACATGCCCGGCGTGACGCGCGTGAGGAGTTGCAACGGGTCCTGCGTCACCGGCCAGATGTGGATCTCCACTTCGAGCGCCGGGGCATCACTCCGGAGTAGAGCCGGCGGCGTCGCGCTGGCTGCGAGCAGAAGCATCGAGAGAATCGCGACGGCGAGAATGATGGGTCGCATTCGACCTCCTCGACGAGACACGGCTCACTGTACCGCCGAACGTCGAGCGGCCGCTACGCCGAGAAGAAATCCTTGACCTTGTCGAGCACTCTGCGCTCGGGCGGAACCTCGCCTTCGAGTTTCGCGAGCTGATCGAGCAACCGTCTCTGCTCGTCGGTCAGCGAAGTCGGAATGCGCACCGACACGTGGACGTAGTGGTCGCCGCGGCCGCTGCCGTCGAGGAACTGCACTCCCTTGCCGCGGAGGCGGAACACCTGATTCGGCTGCGTGCCCGGCGGGACCTTCAGCGTCTCGTCGCCGTCGATCGTCGCCGTGCTCACTTCGCCGCCGAGGACCGCTTGCGTCATCGTGACCGGCTGTTCGGAATGGATGTCGTAGTCGCGGCGCGTGAATTGCGGATGCGGCCGGACGCTGATGAACACATACAGGTCGCCCGGCGGCCCGCCGTTGGCGCCCGACTCGCCCTCCGCCGCGACGCGCAAGCGTGAGCCGTCGTCGACGCCGGCTGGAATCTTGACCGAGATCTTCTTCTCCTCGCGGACGCGGCCGGCGCCGTTGCACGTGGGGCACGGATCCTTGATCACTTTGCCCGCGCCGCCGCACTGCGGGCATGTCCGCGCGACGGCGAAGAAGCCCTGCGAGTAGCGGATCTGTCCGCGGCCGCCGCATCCGGTGCACGTGACCGGCTGCGTCCCTTTCTTCGCGCCCGACCCGCTGCAGGTCTGGCAGGTCACGACGCGCGGAACGTTGAGCGTGATCTCTTTGCCGAAGACAGCGTCGTTGAAGTCGAGCTCGAGATCGAAGCGGAGGTCGTTGCCGCGCATCGGGCGCGTCGATCGCCGGCGCCCTGTGCCGAAGAAATCGCCGAACCCGAACAGGTCGCCGAGGATGTCGCCGAAGTCGGCGAACTGGTTCGGATCGAAGCCGCCCATGCCGGCCGTTCCGGCGTGGCCGTAACGGTCGTAACGCGAGCGCTTTTCCTCATCGGAGAGAACGCCGTACGCTTCGGCAGCCTCCTTGAACTTTTCTTCGGCAGTCGGATCGCCGGGGTTCTTGTCCGGGTGGTACTTCAGCGCGAGACGGCGGTACGCCTTCTTGATCTCATCGATCGTAGCGGCCCGCTCGACTCCGAGCACCTCGTAGTAATCGCGTTTTTCGGTGGTAGCCATCGACTAGGAAGGATCGGACGGCACTCCGAGCTTCATCGGGTTGTAGAGCATGACGCTCGTGAGGATGCGCGAGGCGCCCTGCAGCTCGAAGATCGCCTCGTTCAGGCGCGTCTTCTCGTCGGAGGCAACGACTTCCCTCGCGCGCGCGATGATCCGGGAGACGTTCTCGCGCTCCTCCTCTTTGAGGAGCTTGCCGAATTCACGGAAGACTTTCTCGTTGGTGTAGATCATCCCTTCCAGTTTGTTCTGGATCATGCGCACTTCGCGGCGCGCATTGTCCGCGCGGGAGTGCTCCGTCGCCTCGTTGATGATCCGGTCGATCTCGTCTTTCGACAGACCGCCGGCCGGGTTGATCTGCACGCCTTGCGACTGGCCAGTGGCCTGATCGCGCGCCGTCACGTTCACGATTCCGTTCGAGTCGATCGAGAATGTGACCTCGATCTGCGGCACGCCGCGCGGCGCGGGCGGGATGCCGACGAGATCGAACTTGCCGAGCGACTTGTTCTCGCGTGCGAACTCGCGTTCGCCCTGCAGCACGTGCACCTGCACCTTGTTCTGGTTGTCGGCAACCGTCGTGAAGATGAGCGAGTTCTTCGTCGGGATCGTCGAGTTCCGCTCGATGATCTTCGTGAACAGGCCGCCGTGCGTCTCCAGGCCGAGCGACAGCGGCGTCACGTCGAGCAGGATCATGTCCTTGATGTCGCCGCGCAGAATGCCGCCCTGAATCGCCGCGCCGATCGCCACGACCTCGTCCGGATTGATGTTCCGGTTCGGCTCTTTGCCGAAGACCTTCTGCACCTGTTCGATGACCTTCGGCATGCGGGTCTGACCGCCGACGAGCACGACCTCGTCGATCCGGTCCGGCGTGATGCCGGCCGCCTTGATCGCGTCCTTCACCGGATCGATCGTCTTCTGAATGAGGTCCTCGACCATCCGTTCGAGCTCGTGACGCGTCAGCACGAAGTTGAGATGCTTCGGTCCCGACGCGTCGGCGGAGATGAACGGCAGCGTGATCCGCGTTTCCGGCGCGATCGAGAGCTCGCACTTCGCACGCTCGGAGCCTTCTTTGAGGCGCTGCAGCGCCATGCGGTCTTCGCGCAGGTCGATGCCGGTGTCGCGCTGGAATCCTTCGATCAGCCAATCCATGATCCGCTTGTCGAAGTCTTCGCCGCCGAGGTAAGTGTCGCCCGAAGTCGAAAGCACTTCGAAGAGCCCCTCTTCCAGCTTCAGGATCGAGATATCGAACGTGCCGCCGCCGAGGTCATAGACGGCGATGATCTGACTCTTCTTGTTGTCGAGACCGTACGCGAGCGCAGCCGCAGTCGGCTCGTTGATGATGCGCAGCACCTCCAGGCCGGCGATCTTGCCCGCGTCGCGCGTGGCCTGGCGCTGCGAGTCGTTGAAGTACGCCGGCACGGTGATGATCGCCTCAGTGACGGGCTCGCCGAGGAACTCCTCGGCGAAGGACTTGATCTCCATCAGGATGAACGCGGAGATCTCTTCCGGCGAGTACTCGCGGTCGCGAATCTTCACCTTCACGTCGCCGTTCGCAGCGGGAACGATCTGGTACGGAAGGACTTTCTTGGCGTGGCTGACTTCGTCGGAATCGAACTTGCGGCCGATGAGGCGCTTGATCGCGAAGATCGTGTTGAACGGATTCGTGATCGCCTGCCGCTTCGCGATCTGTCCGACCAGACGTTCACCGTCCTCGGTGAAACCAACCACCGACGGCGTGGTCCGGCTGCCCTCACGGTTCGAGATCACCTGCGGCGTCGTCACGTCGACGACCGCGACGCAGGAGTTCGTCGTGCCGAGGTCGATTCCTATGATCTTCGGCATTGGAAAGTCGCTAACAAAGGCGTTTCGATGTCATTCCGAGCCGCGCACACGGCGAGGAATCCCGTGCCGGCGGAGCCGGATGATGCTCCCGCAGGGGATTCTTCGATTCGCTCAGGATGACACCCGATTTTACTGCACATCGTCAGGCTGCTCCGGCCCGCCCACTGCCACCCTCACGAGTGCCGGCCGCAGCAGCCGGTCGTGCAGGAAATAGCCCCTCTGCAACACGGCCGTGACGGTCTGCGTAGGCACCGAAGGGTTCTCTTCCCGGATGACGGCTTCGTGGATGTTCGGGTTGAACCGGACGCCCACCTCGTCGATCGGGCGCAGTCCCGCTTTCCGCAGCAGGTCGAAGAGCTGTTTGTAGATCAGCAGCACGCCTTTGTGAAAGTCATCGCCCTCCTCCGCGTGTTCGAGCGAGCGGTCGAAGTTGTCGAGCACCGGCAGCAGTTCGCGCAGCAGGTTCGCGACGGCGTACTTGCGGAAGTCTTCCTTCTCGCGATCGGAGCGCTTGCGATAGTTCTCGAAATCAGCGAGCGTGCGGAGGTAGCGATCGTGAGCTTTGCGGATCTCCTCGTTCTGGGCGCCGCCAGGCGCGGGCGGCTGTTCGGCGCGCGTCAGCGTGTCGTCGGCTTCCTGCGCGGCGACTTCCATCTCGTGCTCGATGTCGGCGATGGATTCGCCGGTGTCCTCGAGGATGTACGAGTCATCATCGGGTTGCCCGGGCGGCGGTTTCTGATCCATCAGTTCTTGTGCTCCTGTTCCTCGATCTTTCGCGAGAGCGCGCGGCCGAGATAGTCGACCAGCGGCGCGAGGCGCGCGTACTCCATCCGCATCGGACCGATGATACCGACCATGCCCAGCGGCGAGGACTGCGTGCCGTAGCGCCGCGCGACGATCGAGAAGTTGTGCACCTGCGTGAAGTCGCTCTCCGATCCGATCAGGATCTGCAGATCTTCTTCGCCCAGGAACGATTCGAGGATGTCGATCAGCTTCTCCTTCTCCTGGAGCGCCAGGAACGTCTTGCGCAATGCGCCTGCGTCGGCGAATTCCGGCTTGGTCAGAATCGAAGTCGCGCCCTCGACGATCAGCTCGCGCTGCACAGGGGTGACGTCATTCACCGCGTCGATGCCGAGTGCGATGGTCTTCTGCATCATCTGGTCGTGCAACGCCCGCTCCTGTTCGGTCATCAGGATCAGCCGGCGCCGGATCTGGTCGAGCGTCAGACCGCTGAACTCGCTGCTGATATAGCGGCCGATCTTCTCCAGCTCATCGCGCGTGAGCGCCAGCCGCGTCTCGACCAGCTTGTTCACGACCATGCCGTTCGTGCCGACGATCACGCACATGATCTTGTTCTCGGCGACGAGGATGAAGTCCATGCTGCGGATCGTGAACTGCAGCAGAGTGGGCATGAAGACGACGCCGACCTGGTCGCTCATCGACGAGAGCAGCTTCGAGGCGGCCTGCAGGACCTCATCGAACTCGTTGGAGTGGCTGACCTGATCGTCGATCGACTCGCGCTCATGCGCCGAAAGCGCGCGCGATTTCATCAGGTGCTCGATGAAGAAGCGGTAGCCACGATCGGTGGGAACCCGGCCTGCCGACGTATGCGGCTGCTGCAGGTAGCCGAGGTCCTCGAGGTCGGCCATGACGTTGCGGAGGCTGGCCGGCGAGAGCTGGAAGTGGCCGCATTTCGCGAGCGCCCGGGACCCGATGGGCTCGCCGCTGGAGATATGCTGGACGATGATCTCGCGCAGCACTTCGCGCGCTCGAGCGTCGAGATCGTCGCCGTGGATGTCGAGTTTCTGTACCATTTTCGGGCACGCAGCATGCGCTAACCGGCATGCGCCGCGTTAGCACTCATTTAGCGCGAGTGCCAACCGCTCTGTCAAGGCTAACCGGTTCAATGAGAAAGCTCTTCCTTCTGCTGCTGTTTACGCCGCCGGTCTCGGCCGTGACGGTCGACCGGGTCGCCGCGGTCATCGACCGGCAAGTCGTTACAGTCAGCGAAGTCTCGCAGATGGTGGAGACGCGTTTCTTTCCCAGAACGGCGGGCCAGAGCGAGGACGACTATCGCCGCGCCGTGCTCGACAACCTGATTGCGCAGGCGCTCCGGTTCCGCGACGTCGAGCGATTCGGCGCGCAGGACATCCCGAAAGACTCGATCGAGGCGCGGCTGCAGGAGATCGAGAAGCGGTTCGCGTCGCCCGCCGATTTCACCGCCGCACTGCAGCGCGCGGAGCTGACGCTCGACGAATTTCGCGCGCTCGTCAAACGGCAGCTGCAGGTCGAGGCGTACATCCAGGAGCGCTTCGCGCCGCTCGTCTTCATCCCGAACGAAGACATCGACGCGTACTACCGCGGAACGTGGAGCCAGCAGCGCCGCCAGCGCGGACTGCCCATTCCTCCGCTCGCGGATGTGCGCGAAGAGATTCGGACGCTCCTGCGCGCCGACCGCCTGCAGAAAGAGATCGAGCAGTGGACGAGCCAGCTTCGCAGCCGCGCGAACGTCGACGTCTACGCCTGGCGCTAATCGATAGAATTGCGCCCGGGAGGAACACATGCGCAGCGTCCCGATCGCACTCGTCCTCACTCTCGGGCTCATCGCCTGTTCGTCGCCGTCGATTACGCCGATGACTGTCCCGCTTCAGTACAAGACCATGGCGAATCCCGCCGAGTTTCCGGCCGCGCAGAACTGCGCGATCATCTCGCGCGTCGACGTCACCGACAACCGTCCCGACACAACCCTCGGCAACCGCTATCTGCAGGAGAAGCAGTCGACACGCGCAGCCGTCACGGCGAGCGGCGATGTCGCCGCGTGGCTGCGCTCCGGAGTCGAAGCGGCGCTGCGGCAGGGCGGCGTGGTCATGCGGAGCAACGGCCCGGTGCTGCGCGTCAGCCTCGACAACATCAAGACCGACGAGAGCGTGTACCGGCGCGCGCAGTACAGCGGCCGCCTCAGCCTGACGGCCGACCTGGTCTCGAGCAGCGGGAAATCGTGCTGGCACGACTCGGTCGAAGGCTATTCGGAGAATTACGGCTACGCCGGAAGCGCCGAGAATTACCAGGAGACGCTCAACCACGCCCTCGACCGCGCCATGATCCGCATCCTCGGATCCGGTGAATTCAAGCGCGCGTCGTGCAACTGCAGCTAGGGAACCTGGCCGAGCAGAACGAGGAACTCGTCTTCGGTCAGCACCGGCACGCCGTGGGATCTCGCCTTCTCGAGTTTCGAGCCGGCTGCTTCGCCGGCGACGACGTACGACGTCCTCGATGAAACCGATCCGGCCGGCTTGCCGCCTTCACGCTCGATCATTTTGTGGATCTCGTCGCGCGAGAAGCGCGTCAGCGTCCCCGTGACCACGACGGTCTTGCCGGCGAGACGATCGCCCGTTGCCGTCGCAACGTGACGCGGCGAGACGCCGAGGCGCTGCATGTTCTCGACGCGCCCCCGGTTCGCGGGAACGGAGAAGTAGAAGGTGATCGACTCGGCGAGCTTCGGCCCGATCTCGCTGACTTCGACCAGTTCGTCGACGGTCGCGTTCATCAGCGCGTCGATCGATTGGAAATGTTCCGCGAGAACTTTGGCGGCACGCTCGCCGACGAACCGGATCCCGAGCGCGTAGATGAAGCGCGACAGCTCGGCCGTTTTCGATTTCTGGATTTCGTCGATCAGCTTCTGCGCCGACTTCTCGCCTTTCCGCTCGAGCGCGGCGACCTGCTCGGCGGTCAGCTCGTAAATGGATGCGTAGTCGGTGACGAGGCCGGCGTCGAGCAGCGCCTGCACGGTCTGCCAGCCCAGGCCTTCGATGTCCATCGCTTTCCGCGAGCCGAAATGCGTGATCGATTGCAGCACGATCGCCGGGCATCCCTGATTGATACAGCGCAAAGCGACTTCTTCTTCGAAGCGGTGCAGCGGCTGGCCGCAGACGGGACACTTCTCCGGCGGCTTGAAGATCCGTGCGCCCCGCGGACGTTTGTCCTTCCGCACGTCGACGACTTTCGGGATGATGTCGCCGCCCTTCTCGACGACGATCGTGTCGCCGATGCGGACGTCCTTCCGCGCCAGCTCGTCGAAGTTGTGCAGCGACGCGTTCACGACTTTCGTGCCGCCGATGCGCACCGGATCGAACTCGGCGACCGGCGTGACCGTGCCGGTGCGGCCGACGTAGAGATTGATCGCCCGTACGATCGTCTGCGCCGCCTCGGGCGGGTACTTGAACGCGATCGCCCAGCGCGGCGCTTTGGAGGTCGCGCCGAGCTCGAGCTGCTCCTCGCGGCGGTTCACCTTCACGACGATGCCGTCGATGTCGAACGCCAGCTCGTGCCGGCGCTCATGCCAGATGTCGATGAAGGCGATGACGTCGTCAATCGAGCGGCACAGCGAGCGCTCGGGATTGAGCGGGAATCCGAGCTTCGACAGGAGCTCGTACGCTTTCCACTGCGACTCGATGCGCACCTCGTCCGCGCGAACGACGTGGTAGACGTACGCGCTGAGTTTCCGTTGCGCGGCGAGCTTCGGGTCCTTCTGACGCAACGATCCCGCCGCGGTGTTGCGCGGATTCGCGAGCGGCTCCTCGCCCGCTTCCTCGAGCTGCTCGTTGATGCGCAGGAAGTCCGTCTTCGGGATGTAGATCTCGCCGCGGACCTCGAGCTTCTTCAGCTTCGTATCGATGTGCAGGGGCAGCGATCGCGCTGTGCGGACGTTTGGCGTGACGTCATCGCCGCGGACGCCGTCGCCGCGAGTGGCCGCGCGGGCGAGCGCCCCGTTCTCGTAAAGCAGATCGATCGAGACGCCGTCGATCTTCAGCTCGGCCTCGTACTCGACCTCCTCGCGGCCGAGGCCGCGCTTGACGCGCTCGTGCCACTCGCGCAGCTCGTCGAGCGTGTAGGCGTTCTCGATCGAGAGCATCGGCGGATCGTGGATGACGCTCGGAAACCCGCTGACCGGCTCGCCGCCCACACGCGCGGTCGGCGAGTTCGGATCGGCGTACTCGGAATGCGCCGCCTCGAGCTCCTGCAGCCGGCGCATCATCTGATCGAAGTCGAAGTCGCTGATCTCGGGCGTGCCGGCGTAGTAGAGGCGGTTGTGGCGCTCGAGGTCCCTGCGAAGCTTTTCGATTTCGGATTTGGGCGTCATGCGGAGTCGGAGTTTCACAATTTTGTCAGATACCTGGATCTCTCCACGACCTTCTCTACAAATCCTAGATTGCTCAGCCGCATCTCCAGCATCGTCACGAACTCCCGGCGCCCCTTCACCAGATTGAGATTCAACGCGACGAAGCGCATTCCACGCGGAGCGTCGTAATACACGATCAGGCGATCGCCCCCGATCGTCTGTTCGGTGCCGCGGATCGCGGACCACGGCACGCGTTTCGTGAAGAACTGGTGCAGCGGGCGAAGCACAATCACCGCATCGCTGATTTCCGCGATCGGGCGCATCGTCCCCGCGAACACTTTCGCGCCCCCGAGCCACAGCGTTCCGACGTAGACCCAGACGAACGGCTCGCGAAACCAGCCGAATCGCCACGACGGCCTCACGAACAGCGCGATCACGATCGCGGCCGTGATCGCCGCCGCGACCAGCACGATCGATGCGCCCGCTCGCCGGACCCAGGGCCGGAACGCGAACGCTGCGTTTGCGTCCGCAGCAAGACTGGTGACCGGCGGATTCATTTGCCCGGTGGTCGAGATTTCCGAACTCTATAAGTTACTGGAAGTACTTCAGCTCGATCCGTGTTTCGCAGTTCGACCGTTATCAAGGGCCCGGAAATGGCAGCATCGAAAATCAACGGCAGCGGCCGGAAGATCCTCGTCATCGACGATGATCTGGCGATTCGCGTTCTGCTGCAGGCCGTTCTCAGGCGGATGAAGTTCGAGGTCGAGGTGGCCGAAGACGGCGCCGTCGGCCTCGAGAAGATCCAGCAGAACGGCGGGTTCGATCTCATCCTCCTCGACCTCATGATGCCTCGCCTCAACGGGTACGAGTTCATCCAGAAAATCACCGAGAATTATCCGAACGAACGGCCGCACATCGTGGTCTTCACCGCCGCCGGAAAACGCGGCGTGGACAAAATCCCCGCCTCCGCAGTGTGCAACGCGATCCTCAAGCCGTTCGATCTCGACCGGTTCATCGAGATCATCACCGACTGCCTGAAGAAGAATCACGACACGCCGCAGCGGCGCATTACCGGCCCGATCTGAACCTCCACTCGATCTGCCGCACCATTCCCAACAGAATCGTCGTTTCCCGTTCGTCCAGCGACGCGCGTCCGAGGATCGCACGGATGTCGTCGTAGATGCGATCGGGATTGTTCGCGTGAAGAAAGCCGGCCTCGAGAAGGAGCGACTCGAAACGCTCGTGCATCCTCTCGACCAGCTCCGCCGGCGCGAGCTGCCGTGAGCCGCCGGCGCGCTCGATCGTCGACAGCGAGAAGCAGAATACTGCGACGGCCTGAGCGAGATTCATCGTCGGGAACTGCTCGGAGGTCGGAATCGATGCCGTGCCCTGGCAGAGCACGACCTCCTCGCGCGTGAGCCCGCTGTCCTCGCGACCGAAGACGAGCGCCATCGTCTGATCCGGAGCGAGCGACGCGAACTGCTCGCGGAGACCTTGCGGCGTAAAGTCTGCCGGCGTCGTTCGTCCGCGCATCGACGTGGTCGCCACCGTGAGGTGCGCGCCGGCCAGAGCGTCGTGCAACGTCGCCGCGAAGTGCGCGCGTTCGAGCAGGTCATCCGCCCCGCTCGCCCACCACCCGGCGACGGGAAGCAACTGGGGATGCTGTCCGGCGATCCAGAGATCGTCGAAGCCGAAGTTCTTCATCACCCGGGCGGCCGCGCCGACGTTGCCGGCTTCCCGGGGCTCGACAAGAACGATTCTCAGATGCGGCACCGCGATAAGCTACCAGCTCTCAGCTCCTGGCTCTTAGCTCTTAGGAGGACCGATGCGCACCTCTCGCCTCATCGTTCTCTCTGTTCTCGTCGCCGCGTCGCTGCGCGCGCAGAACGTGACGGTGATCAAGGCCGGCACGTTGATCGACGGCAAGTCTGCACAGCCGCGCAGCAATCAGGTGATCGTCATCCGCGGCAATCGCATCGAGAGCGTGGGCGGCGCGTCGACGGCGATTCCGGCGGGCGCGAGCGTCATCGACCTGTCGAACATGACCGTGCTGCCCGGCCTGATCGACACGCACACGCACATCTTTCTGCAGGGCGAAGATCCGGCCGAAGGCGGCTACGACGTTCAGCTGCTGAAGTACCCGCTCGCGTATCGCGCGGTGCGGGCGGCCGTCGCGGCGCGACGCGCGCTCGAGCAGGGCTTCACGACCATTCGCGACGTCGAGACCGAAGGCGCCGGCTATGGCGACATCGGAATCAGACAGGCCATCGCCGAGGGGCGCATTCCGGGACCGCGTATGTTCGTGGTCACGCGGGCGATCTCGACGACCGGCGGCTATCCGCTCGAGGGTTACGCGCCCGAGCTGACCGGCCTGCCCAAAGGCGTGCAGATCGTCGACGGCCCGGTCGAGGCGCGCAAAGCGGCGCGCGAACAGCTCGACCACGGCGCCGACTGGATCAAGGTGTACATGACCCATCGATCGTGGGTGGACAAGAACGGTAATCTCGTATCGCAGCCGACGCTCACCGTCGACGAGCTGCGCGCGATCGTCGACGAAGCGCACGGCTGGAGGCGCAAGGTGGCGTGTCATGCGTACGGCGGCGAGGGACTGCATCGCGCACTGGACGGCGGATGCGACTCGATCGAGCACGGGCTCGACCTCGACGACGCCGCCATAGCGCAGATGGTGCGACAGGGAACGTGGTACGTGCCGACGCTTTCGGTCTACTACTACGACAACGATCCGCCGAACACACCGTCGGGCCGTCGCGATGCCAAACGAGTCGCGCTCCACGGTCCGTCCTTCCAGAAGGCGATGCGCGCCGGCGTGAAGATCGCGTTCGGCACCGATGCGGGCGGCTTCCCGTGGACTGAGCCGATCGCGCAGGAGTTCGGACGCATGGTGGAATTCGGGATGTCGCCGATGGACGCGATCCGCGCCGCCACCTCCTCGGCCGCCGATCTTCTCGGCCAGACCGGCGAGATCGGCATCATCGCGGCAGGCGCTTACGCCGACGTCGTAGCAGTGAGCGGCGATCCGCTGCGCGACGTCAACGTGCTGAAGAACGTGTCCTTCGTGATGAAGGACGGGACCGTTTTCAAGCGGTGACGCATGAAGCTCTGAGAGCTACTCAAGGTCCTCGAGCGGCTTGATGGGATTGTAGAAATCGATCAACGCAGCCCACGCCGTGAGGTATCGATTTCGCGGCACGCGAAAGTAGCGCGGGAAATCTTCGGCGACCGGATCGTCGGCCTCGAGCACGTAGACGAATCCTTTGTGCTCCAGGATCACGATGCGCCAGTTCTCGTCGGCATCGTCGAACGGTTCATCCATCGAGCCGATCGGGACGTCCGACGGAGTGAAGTGCCGCAGGTCGCGATCGGCGCGCTCCCACGCCGGAAACGAAGCGACACGTCCTTGCGAACTGGCGAACTCGATGTGCCTGTCCGGCGTGTTGCTCACGCGCACGGCAAAGTCGTTGACTGTCGGAAACGATCCGATGCCGTCGTCGCCGGGAACGCGCATCCGCCGCGTCAGTCCGTCGGCTCGATGCGGTAGTTCGGCGCTTCCTTCGTGATGACGACGTCGTGCGCGTGCGACTCGCGCAGCCCCGCCGTGGTGATGCGGACGAAGCGCGACTTCGTACGGAGATCGTCGATCGTCGCCGAGCCGGTCAGCCCCATGCCCGAGCGCAGACCGCCGAGGAGCTGCGGGATCATCGCGCTCAGCGAGCCTTTGTACGGCACCTTTCCTTCGATGCCTTCGGGCACGAGCTTCGACGCGTCGGCGTCTTCCTGGAAGTAGCGGTCCTTCGATCCCTGCTGCATCGCGCCGATCGAGCCCATGCCGCGATACGCCTTGAACGTGCGGCCCTGATAGAGGATCGTCTCGCCCGGCGCTTCATCGGTGCCGGCGAAGAGCGATCCGATCATCACCGTGTTCGCGCCTGCGGCCAGCGCCTTCGTGATGTCGCCGGAGAACTTGATGCCGCCGTCGCTGATGATCGGAATGTCGTACTTCTCGGCGGCGCGCGCGCACTCCATCACCGCGGTGACCTGCGGGACGCCGGCGCCCGCGACCATGCGCGTGGTGCAGATCGATCCCGGTCCGATGCCGACCTTCAGGGCATCGACGCCGAGCTCGATCAGATCGACCGCTCCTTCGTACGTGGCCACGTTCCCGGCGATCAGAGGCGTGTCGGGGAAAAGCTTCTTGAACTGACGGATCACGTCCATCACGCCGGCGGAATGCGCGTGAGCGGAGTCGATGACGACCACGTCCACCTTCGCGTCGATGAGAGCCCGCGCGCGGTCGAGCCCTTCCTTGCCCACGCCGATCGCCGCGCCGCAGCGCAGACGTCCGAGCGGATCTTTCGCGGCCTGCGGGAAGCGCCGCGCTTTCTGAATGTCCTTAACAGTGATGAGACCTTTGAGGTCGCCGTTCTGGTCGACGACGAGCAGCTTCTCGATGCGATGGTGGTGCAGGACTTCGCGCGCCTGCTCGAGCGTAGTCCCGACCGGCGTCGTGACGAGGCTCTCCTTCGTCATGCGCTCGGCGATGGGCAGATCGAAGCGCGTTTCGAACCGGAGGTCGCGGTTCGTGAGGATGCCGACGAGCTTCCCGTTCGCGTCCGTCACCGGCACGCCCGAAATCTTGTACTTCTCCATCACCTGCATCGCCTCGGCGATCGACTGCCACGGACGCATGGTGACCGGATCGACGATCATGCCGGCCTCAGAGCGCTTGACCTTGTCGACCTCTTCGGCCTGACGGTCGATGGGCATGTTCTTGTGGATCACGCCCAGACCGCCGTGCTGCGCCATCGCGATCGCCAGCCGCGCCTCGGTCACCGTGTCCATGGCCGCGGAGAGGATCGGAATGTTCAGGCGGATGTCGCGCGTGAGGCGCGTCGTGATGTCGACGAAGTTCGGATGGATGTCCGACTTCGCAGGCTTGAGCAGGACGTCGTCGAACGTCAGGCCGAGCTCGATCCCCTCGGCAAACCGCTCCGACGGAAGCGGCTCGGTTCGGTCGAGCTCGCGAATGTCAATGCGGCCGAGGACTGGCAGATCCTCTCGCAGTACGCGTTCGTCGCTCATATCTTCCTCGCAAAGTTGAGTATAGAACAGGCATCAGTGCATCGTAATTGCACGCAAAAACCCCGCATGCGCTTCACCGTGGAGCAGCGGCACCTCACGGACGAGAGCGGGCGGCCGGTGCCGCCGGGCTCCGTGTCCTTCCACACCTTCGACGCCGAGAACGTCGACGACGCCGTGCGCATCTTCGTAAAAAAGCAGTCGGGCGAGCTGATCGGAGACGTGCTGAAGTTCCCGGGACTTCAGGCCGTAGCGACGCTGCGCAGCATGGGAGGCGTGTACACGCTGCAGGTCTCCCCGTCGAGCCAGCAGTTCGTGAACCGGTGACTAACCACTGCGAATGATCTCCTTCAACATCTCATCCTGCAGGTTGTACACGGCATACACGCCGACTCTGTAGTGATTGAAGATGAAGGAGAACGCGTAGACCTTTCCGCTCTGCGCGTGCACGTAGCCGGATAAACCGACCACGCCCACGATGTAGCCGGTCTTCGCGTAGACCTGACGCGCATACGGCGCCTGACGCAGGCGCTTGCCGAATTTCGCGTCGGGGTCGCCGGAGTACGGCATTGAGCTGACGAAGTCCTCGCGCCACGGGCTCTTCCACATGTAGGTCAGCAGATGAATGAACGCGTTCGCCGACGCGCGGTTGTCGCGCGACATGCCCGAGCCGTCGGCCTGGTGATACTCGCCCGCGGGAACGCCGGGCTTCGTCGTCAGCCAACCGGTCACTGCTTCGGTACCGGCCTGCCAGGTCCCGCTGTGCTTCGTCTCCGCGCCGATGATCTTCACGAGCTGCTCGGCGTAATGGTTCTGGCTCTTCTTGTTGATGACATAGACGACGATGTTCAGCGGCGTTGCGTGCTGCGACACGGGACGCCAGTCGTTGTGCGGATCTTTCGGCGTGATCACGATGCGGCCTTCCATCCGCATCCCGCTGCGGATGAACGTTTCCGCCGTCACCGTCGCGAAGTAGTGGATCGGATCCTCGACCGACACGAAGATTTCGGTCGCACCCGACCGCGCGGGAACGCCGCCGCGCACGATGATCGTGTTCGAGTTTCGGGGCCGCGTGATGAACGGCAATCCGCGCCCGGTCGTGCAACTGTTCTCCACTTCGAGGAACTCGGTCGGCGGCTCGAGCTGGACCACGCACTGACGTCCGGGGCGGTTCGGAAGCACCCGCACCTGAACGCAGCCTTCCTGCATCGAGAACGCGGAGACCGGCGCCTCGTACCAGTTCACGAGCTGATCGAGCGGCCAGGTCGGGTGGATGTACTCCGTGTCCATGTAGCCGTACTCGAAGACGAGATTGCCGCGAACGGCCTTGATGCCGGCGCGCTGCAGGTCGGTCGCCCACTCCTGCAGCACCGCCGTGGCCTGACCGTCGTGAAAGCGGCCGCCGATCGTCGGATCGCCGTGGCCGACGATCTTGATGTCACCCTCGAGCGTCCCCGACGAGTCGACCGTCCCTCGCACGAACACCGTCGTCGTGAGCTCGAACGACGGCTTCAGCAGATCGATCGCCGCGGCCGTCGTGAACAGTTTCATGTTCGAAGCCGGCGCGAGCGGCTGATGCGGATCGTGCTCCGCGACGACGCGCCCGTTTTCGAGCTCCACGACCTGCAGGCTCGCTTCGGACGCCCGCGAGACCCCGCCGTTCATCAGCGACGACAGGCGCTCCTCGAGCGTCGTGCCGGTGGCGACGCTCGCCGGCGCAGCCCGTGCGGCACGCCCGCGGCGAGCCGGCTTCCTGCGCTTCGCCGCGCCCGCGGGCTGCGGCACGATCGAGATCAGGAAAACGAGAACGCCCGCGAGGACACGCGACCCCACCCACTTCATCGATGCTGAGAACCCCTTTCTGTCCGCCGCCTTGTGCAATTTCGGTGCAACGGGTTCGGCCGGACAATCACAGTGTCGTGAACGGATGCGGTAGCGCAAGGCGCAGCCGCTCGCGAAGAATCGGCGGACAGCGCCGCCGGAGCGAAGCGTGAATCTCCTCGCGCGAATAGCGGCGGCTGAAGTGCGTCAGCACGATCAGCCGGTTCTCGAACCGCGCCGCGAATTCGGCGATGTCGTCGAAGTGGATGTGCCGGTACTTCGCCGCCCGCACCTGATGCCCGTCCTCGATGAACGAACATTCGATCATCAGGACATCTGACTTGAACAGCCGCTCGTTCGTTTCGAGAATGCCGCGGTCCGTGTCGCCGGTGTAGAACAACATCGGCTGCGCGAACTCGTCCGCGACCTGAACGCCTCGCCGGCGAAGATGAACCAGCTCCTGCGGCGAGGCGTGCTCGAACTCCGTCTTCAGATGATGCCGGATCTCGAGCACTTCATACGCTCGCGCCGCGACGCGATGGGTGGCCCGATGCGCGCGGACGACGTGCGTGCGCCCGATGCGGACCTCGTCACCCGCGGCGACGCCCACGATCTCGATGCCGTATCCGGTGTCCTCCAGCTTCTCGTGAAGCGCCATCAGCGCCCGGAAGTCATCCGCTGCCTCCGACGGAACGTACACGCGTCCACCTTCGATCCGCTGCAGATGCCGCTGTCCCGCGTAATGCGGAATGCCGAGGGCGTGATCGAGGTGCGCGTGCGTGACGAAGACGTGCGGCATGTTGATGACGAGATCGGGACAGCGCCCGACGTCGAGCGAGATGCCGAGCTCGCGCACGCGGAAATACGTCTCGTGCCCCGCGCGCGAGCGCCCTTCGATCGTGAAGTGACCGGCGGCGAGGGTGAAGAAGTTCTTGTCGCGGGGCTCGGGATACGGGATTCGGGATTCGGGATTCGTCATTTGCCGCGGCCCGTTTTCTCGAATCCCGAATCTCGAGTCTCGAATCTCGCGATCGCCTCGACGACGTCCCGCAAGTCGCTCACAACTGCATCCGGCTCGACTTCCTCGTGCTCGACGGCCGGCGCCACCGCCGTTCCTCTTACCGGCGGGATGAAGTGGATCGCCTTCATCCCGCATCGTTTCGCGCCGAGGATGTCGACGTAGAGGTTATCGCCGACGAAGAGCATCTCGTCGTATGCGACGCCGAGGTGGCGGCGGAGCTGCTCGAAGATCGACGGCTGCGGCTTGCACTGGCCGTGTTCGTTGGAGAAGACCATCGCGTCGATCATCGGAGCGAGCTCGAGGCGCTTCAGAATCTCGCGCAGCGCGTAGCCCGGTGTGCGGCCGGTGTTGCTGATCAGTCCCGTTCCGAATCCGCGGCGGCGCACTTCGGCAAGGAGCTCGCGCGCGCCGGGCACGACCGACGGCAGCAGCTCGACCGCGGCGTTGGCGTACACGTGCTCGAGCTGCTCGAGCGTGGCGGGATCGAGATCAGCAGGCGCGACGCCGAGCTCCTCGAGGAACACCTCGATCTGTCTGCGGCACGGGATGTCGCGGTCCTCCGACCAGTACAGGTCATGACACCGCTGCCACAGCACGCGATACGCGCGCTCGAGTTGATGGGCCTCGTGCCGGTAGCCGCGCGCGACGAGGAGCGATTCCATCCGCGCGATCCGCAGCCGCTCCTGCGCGCGCGATGCCTCGGGTGTATCGGTGATGAGCGTCTCCCACAAATCGAATCCGATGGCTTTCAGGGTCATTGCAGTTTGACGCGTCCGCCGAAGCCTTCCTCGTATCCGTGGAAGTACTGCAGCGATTCCTCCGGATACTTCCAGCAGTAGTAACCGCTGCCGTTGTCGAAGTCGATGAGCCAGAGACCCTTGACCTCGATGCCGAGGCGGAGGATGGAGTCGGCCCAGGACTGGACGATGCGCTGGTAGTCGTCACCGGTTGCCGTGGCCTCGTCGAGCGCGTCGGCGCGAGCGACGGCGTCGTTCGTCAACTTCTGCACTTCCGGCAGAAGCTCAGCCGCTTCTTCGTACGAGAAAATCCTGTTCCCCAACGTCATGGACTGTATACGATTCGCGCTCGCCGCACTTGTCCCTGACGCCTTTTGTGCTAAAACGCGGCCTGCATTTTCGCTGCGCCGGAAAGCGAGGAGGAATTTCGATGTCCGTTGAGGATCGGGTCAAGAACATCATCGTCGAGCAGCTTGGGGTCGACGCGGAGGAGGTCACGCCCGACGCCTCCTTCGTGGAAGATCTGGGCGCAGACTCGCTCGACACGGTCGAGCTGATCATGGCGTTCGAAGAGGAATTCGGCGTGGAGATCTCGGATGACGAAGCCGAGAAGATCCGCAAGGTCCGCGACGCCGTCGACTACATCGAGAAGCGCGCCAAGGCGCAATAATCCGGCACAACATCTGATTGTCCCCTGCTGCTGAGCTGTGGGTCGTGGTGCTGAGCCGTTCCTCAGCCCTGAGGCCTTCATCCTCAGCATTTTTTTGATGACCAAACGTCGCGTCGTCGTCACCGGCATCGGAATGATCTCGCCCCTCGGCGTGGGGAGCGAGCCGACTTGGCAGGGCCTCATCGAGGGCCGCTCCGGTGTAGGGAAGATCACGAAGTTCGACGCCAGCGCCTTCCCCGCGCAGATCGCCGGCGAAGTGCGCGGCTTCAACCCCGAGGACTGGATCGAGAAAAAGGAAGTCAAGAAGTCCGACACCTTCATCCACTACGCCGTGGCCGCGGCGCAGATGGCCGTCGACGATGCGAGGCTCGATTGGAAGACATGCGACGGCGACCGCGTGGGCGTGATCATCGGATCGGGGATCGGCGGTCTGCCGCTCATCGAAGAGATGCATACGAAGATGATGGAGCGCGGGCCGACCCGCATCTCGCCGTTCTTCATTCCCGGCCTGATCGTCAACCTGGCGGCCGGACAGATCTCGATCCGCTTCGGCGCGAAGGGGCCGAGCTCCGCGCCGGCGACCGCCTGCGCGACGGGAGCGCATGCCATCGGCGACGCCGCGCGCGTGATCCGCTATGACGAAGCGGACGTGATGTTCGCCGGCGGCAGCGAGGCGGTCATCACGCCGCTGGCGGTGGGCGGATTCGCGGCGATGCGCGCGCTCTCCACGCGCAACGACGAGCCGGAGAAAGCGTCGCGTCCGTGGGACCTCAATCGAGACGGCTTCGTCATGGGCGAGGGAGCGGGCGTGCTGCTGCTCGAGGAGCGCGAATATGCTCTCGCGCGCGGCGCGCGGATTTACTGCGAGCTGACCGGCTACGGCATGTCGAGCGACGCGTACCACATCACGTCGCCGTCGGAAGACGCCGGCGGAATGATGCGCGTGATGCAACGCGCGCTCAAAGACGCCGGCATGCAGCCCGAAGAGATCGACTACATCAACGCACACGGAACGTCGACACCGGTCGGCGACAGGATCGAGACCCTGGCGATCAAGCGGGTGTTCGCCGACTACGCGTACAAGGTCGCCGTCAGCTCCACCAAATCGATGACCGGTCACCTCCTCGGCGCCGCGGGCGGGCTCGAGTCTGCGATCGCGGCGAAGGTCGTCGAGACCGGGATCATCCCGCCGACGATCAACTATGAAACGCCCGACCCGGAGTGCGACCTCGACTACGTGCCGAACAAGGCGCGCGAGAAGAAGGTTCGCCACGTGATGTCGAACTCGTTCGGGTTCGGCGGCACGAACGCGACGCTGATTTTTTCGCAGCCGTCGTAGCCGGCCCGATTGTCGGCGAGTACTTTGCAGTGTAAAGTACTCGCATGCACAGATCGGATGTGGTCGTCATCGGAGCCGGCCTGGCCGGACTGCAGTGCGCGCGCAGACTCGCCCACCGCGGCGCTCGCGTCGTGCTCGTCGACCGCAAGGCATCGGTGACCGACGCGATTCAGACGACCGGCATCTTCGTCCGCAAAACCTGGGAGGACTTTCCGATTCGCGGCGAGCAGCTCGGCCCGCCCATCCGCGAGGTCACGCTCTACTCTCCGGCCGGACGTCCGCTCCGGCTCGTCGCCGGTCATGACGAGTTTCGCGTCGGACGCATGCCGTGGATCTACATCGACATGCTCGAGCAGTGCGTGCGTGCGGGCGTGCGGTGGATGCCGGCGACGAAGTTCGTCAGCGCGGAGCGTTCAACGTTCACGGTCGAACGCGGCCGCCACACGGAGCGAATCTCCGCGCGATTCGCTGTCGGGGCTGATGGACCTCGCTCGCGCGTCGCCCGCACGTTCGGTCTCGACCGCAACTCCGAGTTCCTCGTCGGACTCGAAGACGTGGTGCCGAGCCGCGGCGGTTCGCCGGCACTGCACTGCTTTCTCGATCCGCGGCTTGCACCGGGCTACATCGCCTGGCTCGTCGATGACGGGACGGAAGCGCACATCGGCCTGGCCGGCTATCGCGGCCGCTTCGACCCGGTCGCCTCACTCGCACGGTTCCGCGAGCGATTCCGTCATGGCCGCGCGCTCGAACGGCGCGGAGGTCTGATTCCGGTGAACGGGATTCTGCGAAGAATCGCGAACACGCACGCGCTGCTCGTCGGCGACGCAGCCGGCGCCGTGTCTCCGCTGACCGCGGGCGGACTGGACGCCGCGATGCGACTGTCAGCGTTCGCGGCCAACGTGGTCGCGGAGTTTCTCGACAGCGGCGATCCAGCGGTCCTGCAGCGATACTCCGGCGAGCGCTTCCGCGCGCGCTTCGTCGCACGCCGATGGATGCGCCGCGCGATGGCAGCGGTCTCTCACCCGCTGACGATGGAGCTTGCGTGCGCGATGCTGCGACTGCCGTTGATGCGCGCGGTCGCCGAGCACGTCTTCTTCGCGCGAGGATCGTTTCCGGACATCCCGCTGCACTCGACCACCGACAACCGGCAACCAGCAACTACGTGACGGTACGAATCCACTCCGCAAAGGCCGGCTGCCCCCGCTTCACCGCTGTATCCGCCGGCGTCGAGCCGTCGCTCGCCTTCGCGTGCAAGTCGGCGCCGTGCGCGAGGAGCAGCTGCGCCATCTCTGTGTTTCCGCGTCCGGCCGCCTCGTGCAGTGGCGTGTAGTCCGACTCCTGCTTCGCGTTCGCGTTCGCGCCGCGCTCGAGCAGCAGCTTCATCATCGCGACGTCGCCCACCGCCGCGGCCGCATGGACCGGCGCGACGTGCTGCTTGTTCGTCGAGACCGAGTTCACGTCCGCTCCGCGCTCGATCAGGAGTTTTGCGATCTGCGGGTGCCGGAAGAAAATCGCCAGGCCGAGGGGCGGGAAGCCGTCGGGGCTGCGGGTGTCGATGAGGGAGAGGTCCTTCTCCGCCATCGATCGCACTCGATCGAGGTCTCCCATCGCGCACGCCTCGGGGAAGCCGATGCGGGCGCCGCGGCCGGCGAGCACATCGGCAACGTGCTTCTGCCCGCAATAGAGCGCCATCAGCAGCGGCGTGGTGTTGTTCTCGGTCGAGGAGATCTGCGCGGGATCGCGGTCGAGGATCGACTGCACCTTCGCCGCGTCGCCGCGGCTGATCGCTTCGAATAGCTCGTTCATGCTCACATCCTAGTGAGCGCGCGACGCGGCCGCTTCTTCATTCTTGCGAAATCGCGCCGGCGGCTGGCCGAAGCGTCGCGTGAAGAGCGTCGTGAACGAGCCGACGCTCTCGAACCCGCACTCCATCGCCACCTCGGTCACGCTGCGCTCGCCGCGCAGCAGCGCACACGCCCGGGCCAGGCGCACGCGCGTGATGTAGCGATGCGGCGGCTCGCCGTGAAACGCGGAGAAGAGGCGATGGAAGTGAAACGGCGACAGGCACGCTGCGCCCGCGACTTCGGCGAGCGGCAGCGCGCGATCGATGTTCGCGTGAATGTAATCAGTGCCGCGCGCGATGCGGCGGCGCAGCTCCTCGCGCGTCGACGAGCGCAGCGCCGGCAGCCGCGCCACGCGCGCGTCGACATCGCACGCCGCGTGAACGAGCGCGGAGGCGACGCCGGCGATCGTTTCAGCGACTGGCTCTCCGGCGCGCATCGAGCCGTGCGCCGCGATGAGCGACTCGACGACAGGCAGCGCGTACAGCAAGCGCTCGGGAAATTCGATCCGCCGCTCCGGCGGTGGCGCGTCGAGCAGCGCCGCGCTCGATGTCGTGGCGGACTGGAGCGCGTCCTCGACGAACCGAGGGGCGAAGAAAATGCAGAAAGTCTCTACCGGCTGCAGAGCATCGATGGCGATGTCGTACTCCTCGCCTTCGTGGACGATCAGCGCGGCACCGGGGTCGACGACGAAGCTACCGGCGCCCGTCGTCCACGTGGCCCGGCCGCGCACGACGCTCTTCAGTGACAGAGGGCCGGCGAATCGCCGCACGTCGTAGTAGCGCGTGATGCCGGAGAGGATCGCGTTGCGATCGCCGATCGGTCCGGATGGCGGATTGATCAGGACTTCGTCGCTCACCTGGAGGTCCGAAATTCTACGCGGAAGAGAAAACGACCGCGCAGGCATCGCTTTTGATGATGATCATGGAGATGAGCGCTCCTGCGAAGAAATGCGAGATCTGCCTCCACTCGCGCGCCGCGCATCCCGACGGCGTGCGCTGCGCGCTGTGCGGATGCGTTTCGGAGCGCCGCGAGTTCGTGCAACAGACGCTCGCGTTTCGCTCCGCACTACCGGCACGTGTGATCTCAAACACCCGAAAAAGGTAAATGACTCTGCTATAGGATTGTTTCGGCACTATTGCCGGTTGGTCATACTATGAGCGAAATGATCAGGATCAAGAAACCATCGAAGCTCATCACCGTTTCCGAACGAAATCTCCAGAACGCCGCGATCCGCCTCCTTCCCAAGCACAACAAACTGGTCTCGCCGGAAGTCGAGTACCTGCGTCGTGTGCTCGGCGACAAGGCCACGCAGGTGGAGATCGACGAAAAGGTGATGGCAGTTCGCAAACTGCCGTGGCGCGAGATCGTCGGAGAGTAGTTACCGGGTGACGGTTGCCAACGACTGGCAACCGACAACCGACAACTCCCTCCCGGCACGTAACGCGCACTCCCCTCTTTCCGATTGCGGTTTGACGTCATCGTCATCGGTGCCGGTGTAGCAGGGCTGGCCGCTACTCCACGACCACCGCCTTAGTCCACAATTCCTCAACATTCTCCTCCCTGATCGGCGCACCAAAGTAAAACCCCTGCACTTCGGCGCAGCCGTTCTCGATGAGAAAGTCGAGCTGCTCCTTCCTCTCGACACCTTCCGCGACGACGCGCAGCTTCAGGCCCGCGGCAAGCTGGATGACCGCGCGAACGATCGCCGCGTCGGCCGGCGCGGGCAGATCGGAGATGAAACTGCGATCGATCTTCAACGTGTCGATCGGGAAGCGTTTCAGGTAACTGAGCGCGGAGTGGCCCGTGCCGAAGTCGTCAATCGCGATCGAGATGCCGAGCTCCCGCAATTGCTTGAGCACCGCCAGCGTCAGATCGACGTTCTCCACCGCGACGCTCTCGGTGATCTCGAGCTCGAGGACATGCGGATCGATTTTCGCCGCGGCGATCGCCGCCTCGACGCGTGCGACGAGCGAGAGCTCGCGGAACTGTCGCGCCGACAGATTCACCGCCACTCTCACCGAACCGTGCCCGCGATCGCGCAGAGAGCGCGCCTGCAGACACGCGGTGCGCAGAACCCAGTCGCCGATCAACACGATGTAGCCGCGATCCTCGGCCACGGAGATGAAGTCGCCGGGTGAGATCAGGCCTCGATCGGGATGACGCCAGCGCAGCAGGGCCTCCATGCCGGCGATCTTCATCGTCCGCAGGTCGATCTGCGGCTGATAGACGAGCTCGAACTCCTCGCGCTCCATGGCCAGGTGCAGCGCGCTCTCGAGCGACATGCGCTCCTGCACCGAGCGGCTCAGCTCCTGCGTCGACATGTGGTACGTGTTCCGCCCCTGCGCTTTCGCGCTGTACATCGCGTTGTCGGCGTTTTTGAGCAGTGTCTCCGCGTCTTCGCCGTCATCGGGGAACGTCGTGATGCCGATGCTGGTCGTCACGTAGATCCGCTTCCCCGCGACCTCTGCCGGCTGCGCGATCGTGCGCAGCACCTTCTCGGCGACGAGCGCAGCGTCGTCCTTGCGCTGCAGGTCCTGCAGGACGATCGTGAACTCGTCGCCGCCGACGCGCGCGACCGTGTCGCCTTCGCGCACGGTCGCTTTCAGCCGGACGGCGATCTGCTTGAGCAGGTCATCGCCGACGCTGTGCCCGAGGGAGTCGTTGACGACTTTGAAGTGGTCGAGGTCGAGGAAGAGCACGCCGACGAGCTTCCGCCGGCGCTGCGCCAGCGCCAGCGCGAGCGTGAGGTGCTCCTGGAACAGACGCCGGTTCGCCAGACCGGTCAACGAGTCGTGGTACGCCTGATACTCGATCTGCTGCTCGGCCGCCTTCCGCATCGTGATGTCGCGAATGAGGCCGATGACGCCGACGATGTTGCCGCTGGCGTCGTAATGCGGGCGATAGACCGCCGAGACCCAGCCGCGGCGGCTCGAGCCGGGGACGAAGTAGTGGATGTCGGGCGACGAGACGGTCTGCCCTTCCATCGCCCGGCGCAGCAGATCGTCGACGTGCTGCTCGCGGATGTGCGGGAACAGATCCATCGCATGCTTTCCGATCACATCCTCCGCCGGTACGCCGGTGAGGTCCTCCATGAACCGGTTCCAGAGGAGATAGCGAAGCTGGCTGTCGTAGACGACGATTCCTTCGCCGGCGTTCTCGATGATCTCCGCCGCGAACTGGTTGGTCTCGCGGAGCGCGCGCTCGGCCCGCGCGGCAGCGATCTGCCGGTACACGATGTAGATCGCGACAAAGAGCAGCGCGATCGAGCCGAGGATCTCGAAGGAGACCATTGCGGGTTCAAGTGTACGGTGTTGGTTGCTGGTTGTTAGTTGCTAGTCGCGGATGGATCGTTCAGCGACTAGCAACCAGTCACCAGCCACTAACTCACAGGCCCATCGCTTCAACGTAGAGCGAGTGAAAATGATGGACCCCATTTTCCCGCTGCGGCGAGTACCGGCCGCTCGTGTAGGTCGATGACGCCAGGCCGCGCTGGACGGCTTCGCAGATGGCGACGTCTTCGAGCTGGATCTCGTCGCTGAAGGCGATCGTCTCGGCGAGGTCGCGCTTCGTCTTCTCGTCGTCCGGATCGCGGAAGAACCACTCGAAGACCGTCAGCGTCCGCTCGTGGCCGAGTGGCACGATGAGGTTCGTCGAGAAGTTGTCCGGGTAGACGTTGAGCATGAGGTTCGGAAAGATCCAGAAGTAGCGCACCTCGTCTTGGCCGCCGCTCGTGCGGATGCGGTTCGCGTGCTTCGTCGGCGCGAACTGGATCGAATAGTTCGTGCGCGTCTCGGTGCGGTAGCTCGGATAATCGAGCTCGCGGAAGAGTCCCGGATGCACGATCGGGATGTGGTAACCCTCGAGGTAGTTGTCGACGTAGACCTTCCAGTTGCAGTCGAGCTCCCATCGCTTGCTCGCCGCGAGGCGGAAGCCGCCGTGATCGTGCTGCGGCATGTCGCGCGGCAGATCGCCGAGAAATTCAGTGAGCGATGCGGCGGCCGGATCGAGGTTCACGAACAGCAGCCCGTGCCACTCGTCGATCCGGAACTGCGGCAGTGCCACCGACGCGCGGTCGAAGCACTCGACTCCTTCGAACTCCGGCGTGACGGCCAGCCGGCCGTCGAGCGAGTACGTCCAGCCGTGGTAGCCGCACTGAAGGACGGGCCGCTTCCCTTCGCCTTTGGCAACCGGACCGGCGCGGTGGCGGCAGACGTTCGACATCGCGCGCAGCGCGTTGTCGTTGCCGCGAACGATCAGCAGCGGCTCGCCCGCGAGCGCGGCCGTGAAGTACTGGCCGGGCTCGCGAACCTGTTCGGCGCGGCCGGCGAGCTGCCACGTCGTCGCGAAGATCTTTCGCTGCTCCTGTTCGAGCACGGCGCGATCGATGTAGCAGCTCGACGGAAGCGTCGACGCGAATTCGAGCCGGTGGTCGAAGCGGAAGGTCATCTCATTTCCCCACGACCGGCTCGATCCGCCCGGACGACCTGACGATCGCGAAGACCGGAATGCTCAGCGCGAGCAGCGCCAGCGAGTAGAGGCTGTTCTTCACGTCGACGACAACCGCGCCGATCAGGAATGCCACCGACGCGACGAACGCGACGCCCGTGGTGATCGGGTGTCCCCACGCGCGGTAGGGCCGCGCCGCGTCCGGCTCGCGGACGCGCAACACGAAGAGCGACATGAACGAGAGCGTGTAGTTCGCGACGAAGAAAAACGCAAGCTTGGCGATGACCGTCTCGAACGTCCCCGTGACGATGAACGCCGCCGCGAGGATGCTGCTGACGAGGAGCGCGACATCAGGCGTTCCACCGCGATTCACCTCGGTCGCCCCGCGCCAGAAGAATCCGTCGCTCGACATCGCGAACAGGACGCGCGGCGCCATGAGCAGGCTCGCGTTCACCGCGCTGATGAGCGACACGACCATGATCGCGCGCACGACCGTATCGCCGTGGATGCCGAAGATATGGTCCGCGACCGCGCCGGCGGCAAGGTTCTTCCCCGCCAGCGTCGGCAGCGGGACCACGCACGCGAAGGCGACGTTGATCAGCAGGTAGATGACCGTCACGGCGATGAGGCCGCCGAACATCGAGCGCGGCAGATTCCGGCCGTGGTCCTTGATCTCCTCGCTGAAGTAGATCGGCGCGCTCCATCCGTCGTACGTGTAGATCACGCCTTGCAGCGAGAGGACGAGCGCGAGCAGGAGCGATGTCTCACGCTCCACCTGCATCGTCCTCTGCAACGGGTTCTGCGTTCCGAGCGCGAAACACGCCACGATCAGCACGAGCAGCACGGCGGCTTTCAGCACGCTCGTGAGCGTCTGCGTCCCGCCGCCGAGACGGACGCCGAACCAGTTGATGACGGTGAGGACGGCGATGAGCATCAGCGCCACGAGAAGTTGCGTGCGCAGCTCGGGAACGAGGCCGACCGCGTATTCGCCGAACAGGATCGACACGAGCGCCGCGGTGCCGCACGTCGAAATCCAGTCGCTCCATCCGACGATGAAGCCGGCGTAGTCGCCGAGCGCGTACCGGACGAAGACGTACTGACCGCCCGAGCGGGGAACCATCGTCCCGAGCTCGGCGAGCGCGTTGGCGCCGAGGAACGCGTAGACCGCGCCGATCACCCAGACCGCGATGTAAGGCCAGAATTCCGGGAGATAACCGGCGATGGAGCCCGGCGACCGGAGAATCCCGGCACCGATCGTATTGCCGACCATCACGGCAATCCCGAACGTAACGCCGAGCACCGTCAGGAGCTTGCGTCTGCCGGGCTGTGCTTCGGGAGGCACGTCGGGATTGTAGGGGATTCGGGGGTCGGGATTCGGAGTTCGGGGTTCGCTGTTCGGAGTTCGGGATTCGGACGCGAACTCCGAACCCCGAACTCCTAACCCCTAATCCCGATCCTTCACGCTCACCGGCCCGTTCACCGTCGTCAGATGCACGGCCGCCGCGCCGGAGCCGAGCTCGATGCGCCGCGGCATGTCGTCGTCGCGGTCGTCGTTCGCGGGCAGCCGCGCCTGTGCGCAGCCTTCGGCGCGGCAGCTCACCGGTCCATGGCCGAGCGATTCGACGACGACACCGGACAGGTAGCCGCGCGGCATGCGCAGCGAGACCGGTCCGTTCTTCGTCGAGCCGTCGAGACTGCCGCCCTGCCACGTCGTGCCGTCGAGCTTCACCGACAGCGGACCGTTGCTCGCCGTAAGCTTCACGTTTCCGTTGCCGCCCTCGATCGAGATGGGGCCGTTGATCGTCGAGGCGTCGATCGTGCCGGACGAATTCTTCAGCCCGACCGGCCCGTTATGCGCGTGCGCGGTCAGGTTCCCGGAGAAATCGGCAACGCTGATCGGCCCGTTGGAGGCCGTCACGTCGAGCGTCGCGTTCGACGGCGTCTGCACGATGAAGTAGACCAGCCAGTCGTCGTTCTCCGGGCCGGTCGCCGAGACTTCGCTGCCGTCGAACGCCGTGTGGATCTGACCGGCGTCGATCCCGCTCGCCGCCGCCTTGCACGCCGTGACCGAATAGCCGCGACCGGTCGTGCCGATCACGCGGACGCCTCCGTTGTTCCCGCTGCGCACGCGCAGCGAGCTGACGTTTCCGACGGCGACGTTCTCGGAGACGACCGGAACCCGGTCGCCGTCGAAGCGAACGCGCAGAGCGCTGCAGTCGGTGGCTCTCATGTCATCGCCGTCGTC
>DASWBH010000036.1:0-4200 GCA_036390755.1 Thermoanaerobaculia bacterium | reverse complement strand
ATCGCCGAAGATCCGCGCGTGCTCCTTCCGGCGATGGTGGCCATGGACGGGTTTCTCACTTCGCACACTGCCATGGCCGTCGATCTGCCGGACCAGCAGACGGTCGATGCATTCCTGCCGCCGTGTGCGGTTCCGCGCCGTTTGCGCCACGATCGGCCGGCCACGGTCGGCGGACTGACGTGGCCGCGCGAGACCGAGCTTCATCGACGGGAGATCGAAGAGGCGATGGAGCGCGTGCCCGAGGTCATGGATGACGCGCTTGTTACGTTCCGACGCCTGTTCGGCCGCGTGCCCGACGGTCCGGTGGTCAAGGAACAGACGGCCGACGCCGACACGATCCTCATCGCCACGAACACGATGGCGGCGACCGTGCGCAACGTCGTCCGCGAGCGCCGCGCGCGCGGCGAGCGCGTGGGCATGATCCGCATCAAGCAGTTCCGGCCGTTCCCGCGCGCGGAGATTCTGGACGCGATCGGCGGCGCGAAGAAAGTCGGCGTGCTCGACCGCAATCATTCACCCGGGTCGGGCGGCATCTTCTGGAACGAAGTGGCCACGACGCTCGCCGGCGGCAAACGGGACGTCATCGTCCAGGACTACATCGTCGGCATCGGCGGCGGCGACGTGACGCCTGCGCTCGTCGGCAACATCGCCGACGATCTCGCCCTCCGCACCATCGCGGAGAAGCCGGTGTGGAAGGAGATCGTGCAATGACGGCGCTGACATTTCCCGACGTCGACGACGCGCTGCTGCGCCCGGGCAACACGAACTGCGCCGGCTGCGGCATGTCCGTCGGCCTGCAGTGGCTCGACGACGTCTTCGGCCCGAACAAGCCGTACATGGTGATTCCCGCCGCGTGCGCGATCGTGACCGCGGGCGCGTTCCCGACCAGCTCCTACGGAGTGCCGGTGCTGGCGTCGACATTCGCCAGCGCCGCGGCGTATGCGACGGGCGTGTCCACCGTCGCCGCGCTGAATCACGAAAATCATCCGACCGTCTGCTGGGCGGGCGACGGCGGCACGTACGACATCGGCGTGGCCACGCTCTCCGCGGCGGCCGAGCGCAACGAAGACATCCTCTACATCTGCTACGACAACGAGATCTACGGCAACACCGGCGGCCAGCGCAGCAGCGCGACGCCGGAAGGCGCCGTGACCAGCACGACGCCGTCCGGAAAACTGGAGCGGAAGAAGGACATGATCGCGATCATGGCCGCGCACCGCATTCCGTACGCGGCCACGCTGTCGATCGCGCATCGCGATGACTTCGTCCGCAAGCTCGCGCTTGCGCGCGACATGCGCGGCTTCCGCTTCCTGGTCATGCTCTCGCCGTGTCCGACCGGCTGGAAGTCGTCACCCGACGACAGCATCGAGCTGATCGACCTCGCCGTCCGCTCCGGCCTCTTTCCGCTCTATGAAGTGTTCGACGGCCGGCGTTATCGCATCAACGTGCGGCCGGACGGGACGGACGTGACCGAGTATCTGAAGCGGCAGCGGCGGTATTCGACCGCGGCGCTCGATGTGGCCGGCGTGAAGCGGACGATCGAGTCGCAGTGGTCATATCTGCAGACGATGGCGACGATCTCGCCGGCGTAGCGGAGCGGGCGGGCAAGCGGCCATCTTCGCCCGCGGAGCCGCCGAGCACGTTCATGAATCATCCAGGTTAGACGCCGCGGCGCGCTGCTGAGGCGAGCGCCTTGGCGACGACAGTTGGCGCTTTGGATGCGACGACGAGAAGAGCGCGAGCAGGACCTTGCGGTTCCCGCCGGCCTTGCTCCCAGTTTTGAAGAGTAGACACCGTCACGCCGATCATCTGGGCGAATTCACTCTGGGACTTGTGGAGTCTTTCGCGAATGGTTCGAACGTCTTCAGGTTTGAAGACGAACTTTCGGGACGCAGAACGCTCGCCGCGATGAATCTTGCCCGCTTCACGAATACTTTCCACCAGGTCGTTAAAGAGCTGTTTCTTCATTTGAACTCCTCCACTACCAGCCGCTTCAGAATGCGTTTGTCGGAAGCGGTGAGGTCGTCGCGCTCATCTTTCGAGTACGCGACGAGCATGTAGATGACGCGTCCTGACGCATACCAGTAGTAGATGACGCGGACCCCACCGCGTTTGCCCTTGCCGCGCCGAGATTCCTGCCAGCGCATTTTTCGAAGACCACCGGTACCCGGAATGACGTCTCCAGCATCGGGACTGACGATGAGTGCTCCCTGCAGCGCGGCATACTCGGAATCAGTCAGGAGATCCGCGATTCGTCGGGTGAAGACCGCCGTTTCGAGGAACTCCAGCATCAAGACGAATGTACGTCACTGGCGTATAGAACGCCAGCGACGATGAGGAATTCCGTGGGCGAGATTCCGTGGCCGCCGCTCCGTGACCTCAGATGTCGTGCGGGATATCGAGATGCACGCCCGTCGCGTCGAAGTCGTACTCGCCCTTCTCGTCCATGTCCTGACTCACGCGCAGCAGCATCCGGGCGACGTCGACGCGCATCGGCAGCAGGTCGAGCGCGGGCAGGTCGGCCTCGGTGAACGTGAACTCGCCCTCCGTCGACTCGAACAGGTCGAACAGCTCCTTCTCGGCCTTCTTGCGCAGGAATCGCACGAGCTCTTCCTCTGTCAGGATCTGCAGCTCCAGCAGCGCTTTCGCGACGGCCATCGACTTCGTCTTGCGCAGATGGCGCGCCTGCTTGTGCATCTCTTCCGAAACAACGCCATAGCGGATGAGGAGCCGGCCGAGGGTGCTCGCCGGGTCGGAGGACGAGGAGAAAATCAGGGCGCCCTTCTCGAACGCCATCGTCGCTTTTCCTTTCGACGTGCGGACCTCGAGCGTTCCCGTCTTCTGGTACTGACTGATCCACATCAACACCTCGGGCACCGGCATCGCTGTGAGCGTCCCCTGGATGGGCATCGCGGGCTCCTCTTTCTCGGTGGAACCATGATAGGGATGTGCGATGAACAAGGGCGTCTTGTTTCCACCAGAAAATCGTCAAAGCGAGGACCTCGGCCGGGTGATCGAGGAGATGTACGCGTCGATCTGCTACGAGCAGGGCGGGAGTCCGGACTGGGAGCGCAACGCGGCCATCTTCACGCCCGGCGCGCGCATGGTGCGGATCAACGACGACGGAATCTTCGAGTTCCAGGATCAGCGCGCGTACCGCGAGAACTTCGAGTCGATGATCGCCTCCGGCGACCTGCCGGCGTTCTGGGAGGGCGAGCTGTGGCGGACGACGCACGTGTTCCACGACATGGCGCACGTCCTGAGCGCGTACGAGACGCGGCGGACGCGCACGGGGCCGGTGATCAATCGGGGCGTGAACAGCATTCAACTGTTCCGGCGCAAGGGACGCTGGCTGATCAGCGCGATGATCTGGAGGCGCGAAGGCAAAGAGTTCCGGATTCCCGAGGCGCCGCCGTCATTCCGAGCGTAGCGAGGAATCCGGGAGCGCGGGCGCCTCGGAATGCGTGTTCAGAGCACCGCGCCTCCGCCCGGATCCCTCGCTCACGCTCGGGATGACACGCCTTCCGCGGCGATCGCATCGAAGAACTCCGAGGCGATCACATGTCTCGATGGCGGGATCAGGCCGCGGTCCGCGAACCGGCCGTTGACGATGGCGAGTGCAGCGAGAGTCGCCGGCACAACGGCGAGCATGTAGCTCTTCGCGCCGGCGTAGACCACCTGCCGGAGGCGCAAGGTCGACGCGATCTCGTATCCGAGGATGCCGCTGGTTGCGCCGGCGCGACGCGCGATGTTCAGCGCCGCCTCCTGGAAGCGCTCGGCGAGAGAACGCGCGAACGCGAACCGGAGCAGCAGGTTCGCGCTGGTCAGTCCTGTGTCGACGAACAGCTCCGCGGTGCGGATGGACGGAAACTCGCGCGGAATCGTCACGGCGTCGACGCTCCTGACGCGCAGGCCGGAGCGATTGCCGATCGGGTCGGGAAAGCGGAACGTGCGCGCGCCGCCCTCCACGCCGGCCAGGAACGATTGAATGGTCGCGGGGTTCGCCGTGTAGCGGCTCGCCGGCATCAGGTACGTCCTGACCCACTGCGGCTGCTCGATGCCGCTCGACTGCACAGCCATCGCTGTCACGGTCGAGAGAGCGCTGCAGGCGGTGAGCACGCGAATCCCGGCCGCGGCGATCGGCGCCTCGCGCTCGTAGATCATCGACGTGTATTCGGCACTGTCGGAGAGATCGATGAT
>DASWBH010000035.1:0-1740 GCA_036390755.1 Thermoanaerobaculia bacterium | reverse complement strand
GGCCAGATGGAGACGGAGCCTCGCACTGCGCGCCCGTATCTGCAATCGCGGAACGTTGGCAAGCACCTGGGCGTCCTCCGCCAGCGGCATTCCGCCGTCGCTCAGCGCCGCGACGATGTCGAACGACGTTGCGTTGAGTCCCTCGAGGCCCGTCGCATCGGTCAGCAGATATCTCGCCTTTTCTGCGCCGAGGTCTAGCACGGGCGCGAAATCTGAATTGGCCCGCACGCTGGCGACCAATGGTGAGAGTGTCTTCGAGTCGGCAAGGTGCAGCGCGGTCAGCGACGCCGGCGTCAAAGACGTGACACCATCCAGATCTTCGGTCAACGTTTGCCATTCGGTCACGCCCCATTCGGGAGCCGGCACCGACGCCGCATTCGTTGCAATGATGACGATATCGGTGTCGTCGGTGAGGTAGATGTCGTAGGCGGAGAAATTCTGCTGCACGGCGGCCAGCATCGTCAGCGCCAGTGAGTCGGTCATCTCATAGAGATGCATCCACTGCGCGAACACGCCGCCGGGCGCGAGATAACGTTTTATCCGCGCGTAGAACTCCGTCGTGAACAGTCCCGCCACTCCGCTAACCCAGGGATTGCTCGGCTCCGAGACGATCAAATCGAACCGGTGCCCTGCTCCCGCGAAGTAGGATCTTGCATCGTCGACGACGAAACGGGCGCGGGGATCGCCGAAAACGCGATGATTGACCGGCAGGAACTGAGTGGATGCGCGGATCATCTCCGGCTCGATCTCGATCGTCGCCAGCTGGCGCAGCGTCGGACTACCCAGCAACATGTGCGATGTCATACCCGATCCCTGGCCGATGACCGCGGCGGATGTAGCGCGCGGCGCATGCGCCATCGCGATCAGCGGCAGCAGCACCTGGGTCGACACGTCGTCGCGCAACGGCCCGCGTTTTCGCGCCGCGCGTGGAGCGAGCCAGTCCCCGGGCACCGACGCGTCGGGCTTGCCGTTGGTGGAGAGAATCTGGTTGCCGTCGGGCTCGCGCTTCACGGTCACCGTCGAAGTACGGCCATCCTTATAGAAGGTGATTTTGAAATCGCCGCGCGCGGGCAGTCCGCCGAACCGGTATACGCCGCTCGAGAGCAGCTGTCGATCGAAGCGCACGCGGGACGCGGCGAGGAGAAGGAGAACGGAGGCGATCGCCAACTTGGCGAGCGTCGGCGTTCGCGAGGGAGCGCCTCGCGGCAGCGCGACGTAGAGGAGAATCAGGCCGATCGCGACGTCCAGCGCGGCGCCGGAAACGAGAAGGAGCTTGAGGCCGAGGATGGGGAGAAGAAGCAGGCCAGCCAGCTGCACGCCGACGATGGAGCCGGCCGTGTTCGCCGCGTAGACCTCGCCAATCGCCGCTTCCTTCCCGTTGCGGTAGAGAATGCGTGTGATCAGCGGCAGCGTCGTGCCGGCACAAAACGTGGCGGGCAGCATTACGGCAAGGCAAATCGCATAACGTGCAATCGTGAATCCGGCGTAGCCCGAGGACGTCTTCGGAAAGACGCCGATGAGATCCGAGATCCAGTGAAACGAGGCCATGTAGAGAGGAAGTGTCGCGACGGCGAGCGCCCCCATGACACACTGGATGAATCCCAGCGCTCGCAACGGCTCGCGCCATCGGTCCGCGACGCGGCTGATAGACAGCGCGCCAAGCGCGAGGCCAAGTATGAAGGCCGACAGCATGAGCTCGAACGAGTGCGTCGCGCTGCCGAGTACGAGCGACAGCATTCG
>DASWBH010000034.1:0-17918 GCA_036390755.1 Thermoanaerobaculia bacterium | reverse complement strand
GGCGCCGGCGTGCAGCTTTCCGCGCAGCACTCGCAGACGTTCGAATCGTTCTACGCGCACTTCCCCGGCATCCACGTCGTTGCGCCGGCAACTCCTGCTGACGCGAAGGGACTGCTGAAGACGGCGATCCGAGGCAGGGATCCCGTGATGTTCCTCGAGAGCGCGGCGCTGTACGGCATGAAAGGCGAAGTGCCGGAGGACTCCGACTTCACCGTGCCGTTCGGCGAGTCGCGCATCGCGCGCGAAGGAGCCGACGTCACGATCGTCTCCTACAGCCGCATGCTGCAACTGTCTCTGATCGTTGCCGACAAGTTGTCAAAAGAAGAACAGATCGAATGCGAGGTCATCGACCTCCGCACGCTCCGTCCGCTCGATCTCGTTCCGGCGTACGCGTCGGTGGCGAAGACGCATCGCGCCGTCGTCGTGCAGGAGCAGTGGAAGCCGTTCGGCGCCGGGGCCGAGATCTCGGCGAGCATCACCGAGAACATGTTCGACGAGCTCGACGCTCCCGTCATCCGCGTGACCGGCGAAGACGTTCCCATGCCGTACGCGCGCAACCTCGAGCTGATGGCCACGCCGCACGAAGACGACATCGCCCGCGCGGTGAAGAAGGTGATGTACCGGTAATGGCCGAGATCATCATGCCCAAGATGGGCGACGCGATGACCGAGGGGAAGGTCGTGCGCTGGTACAAGAAGGCGGGAGAGCCGGTGAAGAAAGGCGAGCCCGTTCTGGAAATCGAGACCGACAAGGTCAACCTCGATCTCGAAGCGGAAGCCGACGGCACCCTCGGACCCTTCGAAGCGCAGGAAGGGCAAATGGTCCCGGTCGGCGGAGTGCTCGCAAAGATTCTGGGTCAAGGCGAGCAAGCCGCACCGAAAGCAGTTCCAACCGACAACCGAGAACCGAGAACCGAGAACGCCGCCCCGCAGCGTCGCGCGATCGATAAGAAAGACAGCATCAAGAAGTCGACCGGCGAGTACGGTGAAGCGATCGATATGAAAGCGCCGCGCACCGACCGCTCGGCGCCGCCCTCGGGCAACGTGGTGCAGATGTCGGATGCGGAGGCCGGCCGGCGCCGCTCGTCGCCGCTGGCGCGCAAGATGGCGCGCGAGCTCGGTGTCAGCCTCGAAGCAGTTCAGGGAAGCGGGCCGCAGGGGCGAATCATCGCTGCGGACATCAAGGAGGTCGCCGGTCGCGGTGCGCAGGTCGTGACAGCTGCGCCTCAGTTGAGCGCCGCGCCTGAGCTCGAGGAGAAGCAGATCCCGCTTTCGGCGATGCGCCGGACGATTGCGAAGCGGCTCGCCGAGTCGACCGGTCCGATTCCGCATTTCTACCTGACCGTCGACTACGACGCGACGAACCTCGTCTCGTTGCGACAGCAGCTCGCGGATGTGAGCGGAGCGAAGATCAGTCTCAATGACTTCATCATCCGCGCGGCAGCGCTCGCGCTCCGTCATCACCCCAACGTCAATGCCAGCTGGGGCGACGAAGCGATCACGCAGCACGGCGAAGTTCACATCGGCGTCGCCGTCGCCACTCCCGAGGGATTGATCACGCCGGTGATTCGCAACGCGGATCAGAAGGCGGTCGTGGACATCGCGGGCGAAGTGCGCGTTCTCGCCGAGAAAGCCAGGAATCGCAAGCTGCTCCCGAACGAATACCAGGGCAGCACGTTCACGATCTCGAACCTTGGAGCATGGGGAATCGAGGAGTTCACGGCGATCATCAACCCGCCGAATTCTGCGATTCTCGCGATCGGCGCTGCGGAAGCGCGGCCGGTGGTGATCGACCGGCAGATCGTCGTGCGCGACCGCATGAAGATCACGATGTCGTGCGATCACCGCGTGGTCGACGGCGCGGCCGGCGCGGAGTTTCTGAAGACGCTGCGCCCGTACATCGAGCAGCCGCTGCGGCTCGTCATCTGATCCCGTATCATCGCCGCATGTCCAGGATCACAGCCGCTGTTGGAGCGCTCTATTTCTTCGCGTTCGCGCCGGTTGCCACCGCGATCTGCACGCTGAACGTGCGGTTCTCGCGCGAGCAGTCGGCACTGGTGTGGGATGCCGTGCCGGGAGTGCAGCAGTACGAGGTGCAGGAGTCGCTCGACGACTTCCAGACCTCTCGCAACTTCTTCATCAACGACACGTCGTTTCCGGTGCAGCACCGCGCCAGCAGCAACGCGTCGATCTCGTACATCGTGAGCGCGACGATCAAGCCGAGCGTGCAGTCGGTGGTGCCGTCGACGGAAGGGTGCGTGGAGCGGCTCGTCGTCGACATTCCCGCCGATCCGCAGTTCCGGGCGCTGACGCGCAAGGCTGTGGTGCCGCTCGTCGGCTCGATCGCCGGCGCGTTCGGCGGACGGTTCAAGACTTCACTCAAGCTGACATCGAACGCTCCGGCCGAGCGCGGCCGGCTCGTCTTTCACCCCGTCGGACTGATTGCGTCCGTCAGCGACCCGTCGATGCCCTACGCCTTCGGGCTGGATAGCGGCATCGGTGCGACGCTGCAGTTCGACGACGTCGTCGCGGCCATGGGTCAGAGCGGCGTCGGCAGCCTCGACGTCATTCCCGACGACGACGCGCCAGCGGCCGTTCCCACGGTCGACGTGAGGCTCTACAACGATTCGCCGGAAGGAACGTTCGGCACCAGCGAGCCGGCGGTGCTGCCGTTTGATTTCCTGCAGGCTCCTACGTTCCGCATCGTCGCGCCACCGCCACAGTTCCGTCTGAACGTCGGCATTCGCACGCTGACGGCGACGAAAGCGACGGTGCTCGTTTTCGGCACCAACCGGCGCCTGCGGGAGTTCCGCGACCTGGAGTGGCCCGCGGATTACAGCGTGATCGGGACGGCCAGGCAGATCATCGGCATCGATGTCGCACCTGACGAGTCGGTAGAGTTCATCTTCGATGGCGCCGCGATTCCGTTCTACACCGTGACGGAAAATCGCACGAACGATCCGGAGCTGTTTATCGCCGCGCCGGCGCCCTCGAACGACGTCGGTTCTTTCGTGGAGTGAAACGGCAGCCGAACCTGTTACACTACCCGCCATCCCCAGTATGCCCAGCACCAGCGGGTTTCTCGTACTGGTCATCGCCATCTTCATCATCTGGCTCGTTCTGAAGGTGGCGCGCGTGGCGATCAAGTTCATCCTGTTCATCATCCTGATCGTCATCATCATTGGGGTGGTCTACATGATGTTGGCGAGGTGAATCCTTGGGCGATCGAAAGTACAAACACAAGGGCTACCAGGACGGTGGCTCGTTCGGGAACCGTTCCGGCGGCGGCGAGAACCGCCCGTCCGGTCCGCCTTCTGCACCGCGTCCGCAGCGCATGGAAGGCTCGCCGCGCGGGCGCACTGCCGGCGGCTTCGGCCCCGAAGCATTCAAATGCAACCAATGCGGTCAGATCCGCCAGAACCTCGGCGAGCTGACCAACGACGAGACATGCCTCCGCTGCGGCGCTGATCTTCACAGTTGCGGCAACTGCCGCGCCTTCGACACGACCACGACCTGGGAGTGCCGCGAGAACATCCCCCGCCGCATCTCGGCGAAGCAAGCGCGCAACGAGTGCACGTTCTTCTCGCCGAAAATCGTGCGCGATCTCTCGGCTGACAAGGGGAAGAACCTGTCGCCCGACGACGCGCGCAAAGCGTTCGACGCGCTCTTCAACAAAAAAGGATGAAGGATGAAGGCTGAAGGATGAAGGTGGGCTAAGGCAGGTTGTCTTCATCCTTCATCCTTCATCCTTCATCCTTTCTCGTACGCGCGGCGCTCGCTGTTACGTCCGGCATTCTGTTGGCGCTGGCATTTCCCGACTACTCCATCCCCTGGCTCGCGTTCGTCGCGGTCCTGCCGCTCCTCATCGCGATTTCCCGCTCGCCGACCGCGTGGCACTCGCTCTTCCTCGGCTGGATCTCGCAGACGATCGCCTGGCTGATGATGGTCCCGTGGGTCCTCCGCGTGATGTCGCACTACGGCGGGCTGCCGTACATCACCTCCGTCCTGCTCTTCATCGCCCTGGCCATGGTCCTCGGCCTTTACGGAGGAGCGTTCGCTCTCATCGTCCATCGCATCCGTCCCGCTGACTCGCTCGGCCGCTGGCTCGTCGTGCCGCTGGCGTGGGCGTCGATCGAGTACGCGCGCACCTACCTGCTGACCGGATTTCCGTGGAACCTGATCGCGGCGGCGCTCGTCGATTACACATCGTTCATTCAGTTCGATCGCGTCGCCGGGCCGTATCTGATCGGCGCGATGACGGTTGCGCCGGCCGCAGTCGCGGCGTGGCTGATCGTCGGCAGGCCGGAAGGGATCCGACGGCTGCTCGTGGTCTCCGCGGTCATGATTCTCACGTTCCTCTGGTGGGCGACCGGCCTGGTCGCGTCGAAGCTCATCACGCGTCCGACCGGTACGCGCGGCATCGCTGCGGCGCTGCTGCAGCCCAACATCTCGCAGGAAGTGCGCTGGAACGAGAGCAATCTGATGGAGATCTACCAGCGCATGATGATGATGACGCGGCAGGCGTTCGACCGTGGCGCGTCGATTGTCATCTGGCCCGAATCGTCAGTGCCGCTGTCGTTCTCGTCGACTGAGTTCTTCCGCCAGTCGATCGAGACCCTCTCCCACGACCACGCCGCCGACATCATCCTCGGATCTGTGGCCGAGGACTCGGTGCAGACGAACAGGATCTGGAACGCGGCGTTCCTCGTCAGCAACGGACGAACAGTCGGCCGTTACGACAAGATCCACCTCGTGCCGTTCGGCGAATACGTGCCGTTGCGCAAGATGCTCTTCTTCGCGCGGAAGCTCGTGCACGCCGTAGGCGAGTTCGATTTCGGCACCCACGACACACCGCTGGCCGGCAAGTTCCGCTACGGCCCGGCCATCTGCTATGAGATCGTCTTTCCGCAAATTGCCCGGACGCAGGTGCGAAACGGCGCCGAGGTTCTGGTCACGATCACGAACGACGATTGGTTCCGCGGCGGCAGCGCACCGCGTCAGCACCTCAATCAGGCGCGGCTTCGGGCGGTCGAGGACGACCGCTACCTGCTGCGTGCCGCAACCACCGGCATCTCCGCGTTCGTCGATCCGGCCGGCGAGATCCTCCGCGAGATCCCGATGGGACAGGCCGGAACGATCTTCGCGGACTTTCATCCGAAGAGCACGATCACGCCGTATGTGCGGTTCGGAGACTGGTTTGCGTGGGTGGCGGTGATCGCGACGTTAGCAGCTATGATCTGGCGAAGATGAGAATGCATTCTGCATTTTTATGAGAGACGACACTCTGACCCGCATCGACGACCTGAAGACCCGCCTCCGCTCGGTCCGGAGCTATCTTTGACCTCGCTTCAGCGCGCAAGGCGCTCGACGAGATCGAGCGCGAGATGTCCGCTCCCGGCTTCTGGGACAACCCCGAGAAGGCGCAGGACGTAGGCCGCAAGCGCGCCCGCGTCGAGAAGCGCATCCAGTCCGGCCAGTCGATCGAGACGAAATCCGAAGAGCTCGACATCCTCCTCGCTCTGCAGAAGGAAGGCGAGCACGTCGACGACGACATCGAGAAGGTCGTCGGCCAACTCGAGGCCGAGGCGAACCGGATCGAGCTGACGATGAAGTTGTCGGGGGAGCACGACGACCTCGATGCCATCCTGGCGATTCATCCCGGAGCCGGCGGCACCGAGTCGCAGGATTGGGCGGAGATGCTGCTGCGCATGTACCTGCGCTATTGCGAGCGCAAGGGATGGTCGGCGGAGATGCTCGACTATCAGGCCGGCGAAGAGGCGGGGATCAAGAGCGCGACGCTGATGGTGCGCGGCGATTGGGCTTACGGCTACCTGAAAGCCGAGCGCGGCGTGCACCGTCTCGTGCGCATCTCTCCGTTCGACGCCGCGAAGCGCAGGCACACATCATTCGCGTCGGTGTACGTCTACCCCGATATCGAGGAAGAAATCGAGATCGACATCAACGAGAAGGACCTGCGCATCGACACGTACCGCTCCTCGGGCGCGGGCGGCCAGCACGTCAACGTGACCGATTCGGCCGTGCGCATCACGCATCTGCCGTCGGGGATCGTCGTGACGTGTCAGAACGAGCGCAGCCAGCACAAGAACCGCGACGTCGCGATGAAGCTGCTCAAGGCGCGGCTGTATCAGATGGAAGTCGACAAGCGCAAAGAGGAGCAGACGAAGATCGAGGGCGAGAAGAAGGAAATCGGATTCGGCAGTCAGATCCGCTCCTACGTCCTGCAGCCGTATCAGCTCGTGAAGGACCTGCGCACCGGACACGAAGTCGGCGACGTGCAGCGGATTCTCGACGGCGACCTGGACGAGCTCGTCGAAGCGTTTTTGGCGCAGCGCGCACGGACGACCGCGGATTAGATGAAAGTCGCGTTCTTCAGCCCCATGCCGCCCGAGCGAACGGGCGTGGCCCATTACGCGTCGATGCTCGTGCCGGCGCTGCGGGAACGAATGGACGTCGAGGTCATGACCTCAGACAACCGACAACCGACGACCGACAACCGCATTTACCAGCTCGGTAACAACCCGCACCACGCCTGGATCTACCGCGAAGCGATGAAGACACCGGGCGTCATCGTCCTGCACGACGTCGTGCTGCATCACCTCATCGTGGAGATGACGCTCGCGCGCGGCGACGCGGAAGGGTACGTCGAGGCGATGCGCGCGAATCACGGCGAGATGGGCGCGGCGTCGGCGCGCGGGCGCATCGCCGGCCTTCACGACGAGATCGCCAACTTCCTGATGCCTGCATCGATCGACATCGCGAACCGCTCGCGCGCGGTGATCGTGCATAACCGCTGGGCAGCGGAGCGGCTGCAGTCGTTCGGCGTGAGGACGCCGATTTTCGTCGTGCCACACCCCTACCGCCCGCGCGCGACGTCCTCGGTCCCCGGCCCTCGGTCCTCGGTTGGATTCTTTGGTTTTATGACGTCGGCCAAGCGCGCCGAGGTTGTGCTCGAAGCGTTTCGCGTTGCGCGGGCGCGCGATCCGCGCGTGCGGCTGCTGATCGTCGGCGAGGCTGCGCCGAATATTCAGGTGCCGCGCGGCGAAGGGATCACGGTCGCCGGTTACGTCGCCGACGATGAGTTCGACGCGTACTACGACAAAGTCGACCGGCTCGTGAACCTGCGCTACCCGTCGGCAGGCGAGACGTCGGGCACGCTGATTCGCGCGTTCGACGCGGGGAAGCCGGTCGCGGTCAGCGATTACGCGCAGTTCGCGGAGCTGCCGGACGATGTCGTGACGAAGATTCCGTTCGGACCGGACGAAGTGGAGCGGCTCGCGGAGTTCTTCGTCCGCGCCCTGCCGCCGGTTGCCGGCGCGCAGCGGCGCTGGCTGGAGCAGAACGCGCGGATCGACTTGACGGTGGAGGGTTACCTCGAGGCGATTCATAGCGACGGCAAGCGCTCCGAGAGCAGCGGCGTGGCCGCCGCACTCCAGATCTTCCCCAAAGTCTCTGTCCGCTGGGATGGCGAGACGCTCACGCTGCGGAACGAAGGCGAGACGACGATCCGCGCGGGCGAGTACGGCCAACCCGCCTATCGCGCGGTGATCAAGCTCTTCGACGGTGATCGCCAGATCGCCGATCGCTGGCTGGCGGTGCCCCGCGATCTCGCGCCCGGAGAGGAAGCGGCGATCGCGCTTCGCAGCAGCGCGACGAGACTGACACTGACGCACGCGCTGCAGGACGTCCCGCTCCTCGATGAAACGCCCGCGGCGGAAGTGGAGCTCGGGCGTGTTCGATGATGCGGCGCTCGAGCGTCTGCGCGGCCTGCTCGCGCACCACGTCTCCATCGAGATCGATGCGCCGCATCTCCGGCGTGCCTGCGTTCTCATCCTTCTGATCCGCGCGAACGGGTCATGGGCGCTGCTCTTCACGCGTCGCGCGGAGAACCTCGCCGTGCACAGCGGCCAGATCGCGTTTCCCGGCGGCGGCGTCGAAGATGGCGAGTCGCTTCCTGACGCGGCGATCCGCGAGACCGAGGAGGAAGTCGGGATTCCGGGCAGTGCCGTGGAGCTGATCGGCCGGCTCGACGATCTGATCACCAACAGCGGCTTCCTCGTCGCGCCGTTCGTCGGCATCGTCCACGAGCCGAACGAGTACGTGATGCAGGAGAGCGAGGTCGTCGAAATCTTCGAGGTCCCGATCGACGCGCTGCTCGATCCGGCCAAACCTGAAGTGCGCTACGTCTCGTACAGCGATCGGAAGTATCCGGCGTATTTCTACCCGTATGGGCAATACGAGATCTGGGGACTCACGGGCCGCATGTTGAAAGTGTTCCTCGATTTGGTCTGGCTCGCTGTTTGAACAGCTGAGTGCGGAACAAGGTTCGAAGGAGGAGTGCATGGCCACCAAACAGGGATCGAAAGGCGGGCGCGGCCGAAGCGGTGTTTCGCTGACCGACGAGGATCGCCGCTACATTTCCGAGAGCCTCGGCGCAGCGCGAGGACTAGGAGCAGCTTCAGGAAGTGAATCGGAAGGCGGATTGTTCGAGGCGTTGGAGCGCTTCGGATTGAGCAGCGACCGCGTCGAGCGGCTGCGCACCGCGATCGACGACATGGAAGTCGGCGAGTCGATCAACAAAGCACAGGACTATCTGGCCGAGCAGATCGAGAGCGCCCGCGACTACGCGCGCGGGAATCCGGGAAAGGTGATCGGCGGCGCGGCGGGCGTTCTCGTCGGCGCATCGCTGCTGGCGATCGCATTGCGTCGCGCTTCCGGCGAAGAAAAGCGCAGCAGTGCGCGATCGGCCTCGACGAAGTCGTCGAAGAAGAGCAGCGGCTCGCGATCTTCCAAGTCATCGAAGAAGAGCGGCGGCGGCGGCAGGAAGCCGGCCGGATCGTCGCGGGCGCGATCGTCGTCCCGATAAGATCGCTCCGGCCTACTTCTTCAGAAGAGACGCGACGTACGACTCGAGCGCGCTGCCTTCATCGCCCGGCTCGACGAATATTCCGTTGACCATGTACGTCGGCGTCGCCCGCACGTCGGTCGAAAATGCCAGGCCGACCGACTTCAGAAGATCGTCCTGGATCGCCTGCGACGCCAGATCGGCGTCGTACTGCTTCATGTCGAGCTCGTGATCCTGCGCGAAGCCGCGCGCGAAATCATCGATCGCGAACGCGGTCAGCTTGTCCTGATTCGCGTAGATCTGTTTCTTGTAATCCCAGAACACCGCCGGCTTCTGGTGATAGATCGCGCGGCCGGCGAGCGCCGCGGCGAAAGCCCACGGATGCGTCGTCACGAGCGGCAGGTCGTAGCGGATGTAGCGCACGCGATCGCCGTACTTCTCGACGATCGGATCGACGTAACCGGACGCGCGCTTGCACGACGGACACTCGAAGTCGGAGAACTCGACGATCGTGACCGCCGGCTTCGCGGCGCCGCGCCACGGCGCGTTCGCGAGCAGCGGCTCCAGCTCCTTGATTCTGCCGGCCGCCGCATCCGCCGTTGCCGGATGGAAATGGCCGAGGAAAAAGACTTTCCCTTCGGGATCGACCTCGCCTTCGATGGGCACTTTGCCGTGCTCCGTCATCTCGTACATCATGACGGGGAAGAGGCCGTTGCGCGTCCGCTCCCTCTCCACGACCGCCGTGAAGTTCTCCTGCAGCCGCGTCCACGCGAAGTTCTTCAGCTTCTCGGCGAGCGTCGCGCCCTGCGCTTCGTCGCCCATGATCCACGGGAGCCCGAGGTAGTAGTCGCCGCTCGGGGCGAAGGCCATGAGGAGCTGACCCGTGCAGCCGGGGTGCGGACTCTGCAGCCGGATGAGCGACCCGGTCATGCGCGGCGGCAGCTTCGTCTGCAGCTCGGCTTTCGTGATCGTCATGTCCGCGCAAACCGGAACCGACTGCCGCACGATCTTCTCGGTTTGTGCATCGAGCTTCGTTTCCGCCGGCTCCTGCGCGAGGGCGAAGGTCGCGACGGCGAGCGTCGCCAGAACAATGAGGGTTCGTTTCATGCGAAATCGGAAACGGCTCGGTGCGCCACGCTCATTCCGCACCCGTGGGCTGCTTCTGCAGATTTCGCGAGATTTGTTCGACCGCCGCGAAGACGCGCATGAAGTTCTCGCCCATGATCTTGCGGACTTCGACGTCCGAGTAGCCGCGGAGTTTCAGCTCGGCCGGAATCTTCTTCAGATCGCTCACATCCTCCATCCCCTCCGGCGTCACGCCGATGCCGTCGAAGTCGGAGCCGATGCCGACGTGGTCCACGCCCGCGACCTTCACCATGTGGTCGATGTGATCGACGATCGCGGTCCAGGGCACCTTCGGGATCGGATTCGCGTCCATCAGCCTCGTGTGCGCAGCCTCGTACTCCGGCGTGTCCTCGCCGTACTGTTTCTTCAGCGCGTCGATTTGCGGCTGCAGACGCTTGTCCCGTTCTTCCGACGCGCGCGCTGTGTCGGCCGACAGGAACACGGGATAGAAGGTCACCATCGCGACGCCGCCGTTCTTCGACAGCGCGCGCAGCATGTCGTCGGTCATGTTGCGCTTGTGGTCCGCGAGAGCGCGCGACGACGAATGTGACGCGATCACCGGCGCGTTGCTCGTCTCGATCACGTCGTAGAAAGTCTTGTCGCTGACGTGGGAGACATCGACAAGCATCCCGAGTCGGTTCATTTCCTGGACGACCCGACGGCCGAAGGGAGTGAGGCCGTTGTGCTTCGGCTCGTCGCCGGAAGAGTCGGCCCAGTCGTTCGAGCTCGTGTGCGTGAGCGTCATGTAGCGCGCGCCGAAGCGGTAGAACGCGCGCAGCAGATCGAGCGAGTCTTCGATGGCGTGACCGCCCTCGATGCCGGTCAGGATGGCGCGGCGGCCGCTGCGCACGGTTTTCTCGATGTCGGACGTCGATGCCGAGAAGCGCACGAGCTGCGGATAGCTGTCCGCCATCTCGTGGATCGTCTCCATGATTTTCATGCAGTACGCCGCCGCGCCGTTGTTCGCGTACTTCGCGGGAACGTATGCGGCGAAGAACTCGGCGTCGAGCCCGCCTTCCTTCATCCGGATGTAGTCGACCATGCCGGTCGAATTGCGGACGCCGAGGTTGAACGGATGGGCGAAATACTCGGTGGGCGTGTCGGCGTGGGTATCGACGGTGATCGCGGGCGATTCCGAGGAGGATCTGTGCCTCTTTTTGGGAGCAGCCGCGACGGGCAGGGTCAGCACCAGCGCAAGGATCAGGACTCGGCGCATGGCGCGCGATCGTAACAAAAAGAGCCGGGTTGCCCCGGCTCTCTGCTCCGATCTCCGATCTGCGATCTAGTTGTTGGCCGGCCCGCGGGAAATCTGTTCCACGGCCTGCCCCACTTTGGCCTGCCCCACTTTGCTGTCCTCTTTCGTATCGGTGGCGATGTCTTTCATCGAGACGATGCCGATGAGCTCGTTGTTGCGATTGACAACGGGTACGCGGCGAATTTGCGCGCCGCTCATCACTTCGAGAACTTCGCGGACGGATGCTTCTTCGTTGACCGTTCGCACCTGCTTCGTCATGAGCTCGTTGACGCGGACCTTACTGATGTCCTTGCCATCGGCGATTGCGCGGACCACGATGTCGCGGTCGGTGATCAGGCCGATGATCTTGCGGCTGTCGTCGACCACCGGAACGACCCCGGTGTCCTGATCGCGCATGATGCGCGCGGCCTGGACGATGGTGTCCTTCTCCGTCACGGTTTGCGGATTCGGCGTCATGACGTCGCGGATGTGCTGCGACGCATTGCTGCCCCGGGACTGATTCCGTTCTTCAGCCATTGAAGGCCTCCTTTTTACAGACAAAGGAGGAGCAAGCCCCGTACCGTCAGGGCGCAACCAGACGCTGGAACGCCGGATCATTTCGCAGCGCGTCCAGGTCGTGATCGACCGACGCCTGCTTCTTCAGCTTCGGATTCAGCGTCAGCGCTTTCTGCAGCGCCTGCATCGATTGATCGCGATGCCCGGCCGCGAGGCTGATCACGGCCATGTCGTACAGCACCTCAGGGTTCTCCGGCGCCAACGCCAGCGCGCGCTGCTGTGCCGTGTACGCTTCGGGAAAGTGCTTGTGCGTGAACGCGGTCCAGCCCTCGTTCCAGGCGTAGTTCATCTCTGCGTAATTGAGCAGCCTGCCGAGCTCCTTGAAGGGATCGGGATGATCGTCGACGCGGATGTCGATGGCGCGATCGTTGCCGCCGTTGTAGCCGGCGCCCTGTTTGACGATGATCATCGCCGCCGACTGCCGGCCGCGCGAATCGCCGCCCGCCGCATCGCCGGCGAGGAGGGCCTCGTACATGCGATGAGCGAGCGTTCCCTTCGTCTCGAAGAAGGTCTTCTCCAAGGCGGCGACGACCTGCTCGCCCGCGAGAATGTTTCCCTGTACCGCGTAATTCGGACCGCTCCGGCCGCCCGCCCACGAGTTGCACTTCGGTCCGGTGTAGGTGACCGAAGAACCATCGTTCGCGACGATGCCGACCTGACGCGCGGACGGATCGTCGTCGCCGCGCAGCAGGACCTTCAGCGTCTCTTCCGCGTTGGCTCCGCGCTCGAGGAGCTCGAGACCGCGCGGCCCGTAGGTCGTGTTCGCGTTCGCCTGCGTCGCCACGGCGCCTGCGCCGGCGCGTGCATACGGCACGACGCTGCCGACGCTGAAGAATCTCGAAGCGACGGCGACGCCCATCTCGCCGGTCTGCGGATCGCGTGCGACGATCGAGAACGTCGCGACGTCGTGGGCCGGGGCGATGGTCGCGAAGAGCACGCACGCGACTGCGAACGCGAGGACCGTGGCGCGCTTCCGCCGCCGGGATTCTTCGCCGTCTTCGCGCCTCAGAATGACAGGCACGGTTAGAACGCCAGCCGCAGTCCCGCCGTCAGCGTCAAGTAGCGCGGCCGGAAATCGGCATTCGTCAGGTGATACGTCGCCGCCACGATCACACCATAGCGGCGCGTGAGCGGGAAGTCGGCATCGACGCCGATCGGGAATCCGTAGTCGGTCGTCGATCCGAAGCCCGGTGCGCTGTGCCGGTACATGCCGGCGCCGGCGAAGAGACCCGTCGCACCGAACGGCTCGGAGAAGCGGTACTCGATGATTCCTTCGGCATGCTGCACCTCACCGTTCGCGTCGGTGCGGACGCCGTTCTGAACGAATGCGACCGGTCCTTTGATTCGTCCGGCCTCCACCTTGAACATCGTTCCCGGGTCCACCTGCACGGCGTAGTAAACATCGACTGCCGAGTTGGAAAAGCTGAAGCCGGGGTTCAGCAAATCGGTTCCTTCGTTATGCCTGATGACGCGCTTGCTGCCGCCGAACAGAACGCCGAACTCGGTCGTCTGAGCGGCCATGGGCGCGGCGATGATCAGGGAAAAAGCGAGCAACAATGCGGCCTTTCTCATGGCCGGAACTATAAGCGATGGGTACATTGCGAACAACTCCTCCGCCGTTACAATGTCGCGCGTGAGTGCATCACTCAGCGGCGCGCTGTCCATCATTGGACGTGAGGCGCTTCGAATCGTTCTGCCGTCGTGGTGCACAGTCTGTGAGCGCGAGCTTCCATGGCACGATCGCGTCGCGTCGTGCTGCGATTCCTGCTGGAGGTCACTTCCGCGCATCACCTCGCCGAAATGCCGTTCCTGCGCGTTACCTCTGCCGGCTGAAGGCATCTGCATCCAGTGCAGCGCCGACCCGCTGCCGGTCGGCTGGTGCGACGCGTGGGGCGAGTACTCCGGCGCGCTGGAACGGCTTCTTCACGCGTTCAAGTTCGAGCGGCACGATTTCCTCGACGCCGCATTCGCCCGGCTTCTGCATGAGGCGATCGTCGATCGCGGTGACGCGGAGTTCGATTCGGTCGTGCCGGTGCCGATGCACCGGGCCCACGAGCGCAAGCGCGGCTACAACCAGGCCCGGCTCCTCGCCGTCGCGCTGTCGCGGCTCACGCGGATCCGCTGCGAGTCGCGTCTGCTGACCAGGAGCGGCGACAGCACGAAGCAGTCGCTCCTCCCGCGGACCGCGCGCGCCGCGAACGTCCGCCGCGCGTTCAAGGCATCGCCCGCAGTCAGCGGCATGTCCGTTCTCATCGTCGACGATATCTGCACAACCGGCGAGACCCTTCGCGCGTGCGCGCGCGAGTTGATCGATGCCGGAGCACGGCGCGTTTGCGCGATCTCGGTAGCGAAGGCGGTTTGATCGTTGGGACTGTTCCGGGCTTTTTTCATCGCACTCTCTGAAAGCAGGACACTCCGCAGCGTCGCCGAAAAGTCGAGCATGGGCCGGCGCGTCTCGCTCCGTTTCGTCGCCGGGATGACGGTCAACGACGCGCTAGCGGCGACAGCGCAAACCAATTCCCGCGGCATGAGCGTCAGCATCGACAACCTCGGCGAAAACGTGACCAACACCGAAGAGGCGAGGGAGAGCGCGAAGCTGTATCACGAGCTGATCGACGCCATCGCCGAGCGCCGGCTCGATGCGAACGTCAGCATGAAGCTCACGCACATGGGCCTCGACGTCGACGAGGCGCTGGCGCGCAGCATTGTCAACGACCTCGTCGCTCACGCGACAAGACGCGGAAGTTTCGTGCGCGTCGACATGGAAGGATCGCCGTACACCGAAAAGACGCTCGAAGTCGTGCGCGGACTGCACCGGAAGCCCGGCAACGCCGGCCGCGTCGGCGCGGTCATTCAGTCATACCTTCGCCGCAGCCAGACCGACGTCGAGTCGCTCTGCGCGGAGAAGATCCGCGTCCGACTCTGCAAAGGCGCGTACAAGGAGCCGGCGGAGATCGCGTTTCAGGAGAAGGAAGAAGTCGACGCGAATTTCGTCACGCTGATGGAGATCCTGCTGAAGAGCGGCACGTACCACGGCATCGCCACGCACGATCCGAAGATGATCGACGCCACGATCGCGTTCGCGCGCAAGGAGAACATCGGCGCGGACAAGTTCGAGTTCCAGATGCTCTACGGCGTGCGGCGCGACCTGCAGGAGCAGCTCGTGCGCGACGGCTGGCGCATGCGCGTCTACATTCCGTTCGGCACCGAGTGGTACCCGTATCTGATGCGGCGTCTCGCCGAACGTCCCGCAAATGCAGTGTTCATCCTGAAGAATCTTTTCAGGAGGTGAGGTCATGCCGCGCCCCCGCCCAGATTCTTCGCCGTCTTCGCGGCTCAGAATGACATCTACATCTTCGACACGATCCGCTCTGCCAGCGCCACCGCTTTGCGCTGCAGATCGGTCTCGGTCAGCATCGACGGCACTTTCGAGTCCGCGATCGTCATGAGGAGCCGCCGTTTGCCTTTGATCGCCACGAGCGATCCGCCGCGCGTGTTCCACACGGCGCGCTCGCCGACGCCGGCGACGATGGAGGCGTCATCGCGCTCGACGAGCGCTCGATAAGAGCCGGTGTCCTCGTCGATCGTGAAGACGACGGAAATCGCCGACTGGCCCGAGGCGGGCCGGCCGTTCGGTCCGAGGTTGCAGGTGCCGGGCGTGCGGGCCTGGCGGTATACGACCGGTTCTCCGAGCAGCTCGGACGCTTCGGCCTCGCTGATCCAGCGGCAGGGAGCGGTCGGCGCGTGCAGGGCGTCGCGCGTGGTGGTCGGTTGCGGCGTCGTAACTTCATGGCGCTGCTGGCATGCGGCGGCGAGTGCAATCGCGAGCAGAATTGTCGTTCTCATCGGAGTGGATCTGATTGTGCCACGTCCCACTTCGGACGGTCGCGCCAGCGATCGTGCATCCACACCCATTGCTCGGGGACGCGCCGGATCTGCTCCTCGATCGCGCGCGTCATTTTCGTCGTGAGCGCGATCGGATCGTCGTCCCGCTTCGTCTCGACCGGCTCCTCGAAATGAACGCGATGCGTGCCGTCGGCGCGGCGCTCGATGAAGACGGCGACGGCCACCGCGCCAGTGCGGATCGCGAGCGTTGCCGGTCCGATCGGCGTCAGGGCCGGTTCTCCGAAGAACGGCACTTTCGCGCTCTCCGCGCGGATGCTCTGGTCGATGAGAAAAGCGACGAATCCCGGCCTGCGCATCGCGCGAATGAGCTCGCGCCCCGCGGCGGTCGACCCGCGGTCGATCGTCTCGATGCCGGCGTGCGCGCGGAGATCGGTGATGAACTGATTGAGTCCCGATTCCGTCCGCTCGCGCTGCAGGACGGTCACCGGCGCGACCATGCCGATCGTGTAGGCGAGCCATTCCCAGTTGCCGCAGTGACCGGTGAAGGCGACGACGGAGCGCCCGCTGCGGACGTACTCGAGCACGCGATCGAGTCCCTCGAACGCCGTCGTCGCGGCGCGCCTCTTCTCGTCGAGATTCGGCAGCCACACGATTTCGAAGAGCGAGGTGCCGAGGTGGCGGAACATGTCGCCGGCGACGCGGAGCCGCTGTGAGTCGGCCCAGTCGGGAAACGCGATCGTCATGTTCGCGATCGCCTTGCGCCGGTCGCGTCGCGCCACGAACCATGCCAGCGAGCCGAGCGCGCGGCCGATCCGCTGTCCGGTGCGCAGCGGGAGCCGTCTTCCAAGGAAGCTGACCACGGCAAGTGCGCGGAGGAGTGCGCGTTCTCTAAATGCTCTGAGCTTCGGGCCGGCCACTGACGAATTCCTGAACGAGCGCCTCCCATTCTCCACGTTCGCGGAGAAGGCGCTCGACGAGCTCGCGGAACGCGCCGCGGCCGCCGCCGGCGGTCAGTTTCCACGTCGCTGCGCCGAGCACTTCCGGCGCGGCGTCGGCCGGCGCCGCGGAGATTGCGGCGCGCGACATCGGAGCGAGGTCCGGCAGATCGTCGCCGACGTAGAGGATCTGGTCGAACGACACACCGAGCTTCTGCGCGAGCCGCTCGGTCGCTTCCAATTTGTTCGACGCCGACTGATGCAGCTCGACGACGCCGAGCTCGCGCGCGCGCCGCTCGAGCGCCGCCGACTTCCTGCTCGTCACGAACGCGACCGCGACGCCGGCGCGCTGCACGAGCTTCACAGCGAGCCCGTCGCGCACATTGAATTCCTTGATCTCGCGCTGCTCGCCCACATAGATGATGCGGCCGTCGGTGAGGACGCCGTCGACATCGGAGACGATCAACTTGATGTCGGACGCGGCTGCCATGTCAGTGCCTGAAGTGCCGCTCGCCGGTCATGATCATCGTCACGCCGCGCTCGTTCGCAGCGGCGATGACCTCGTCATCACGCACCGAGCCGCCGGGCTGGATCACGGCGCGCACTCCGGCATCGGCGAGGATGTCCAGGCCGTCGCGGAAGGGGAAGAACGCGTCCGACGCGGCGAACGAGCCGCTCGCCGGCAGGATCGATTTCATGATCGCGACTTTCGCGGCGTCGACGCGGCTCATCTGACCGGCGCCGATCCCGATCGACTGCGCGCGGTTCGTGAGCACGATCGCGTTCGACTTCACGTGCGCGCACACGATCCACGCGAACTCGAGGCCGTCCATCTCCTCCGCGGCCGGCTGCCGTGCCGTGGCGACCTTCCACGACTCGCGTCCGGAGATGCGATCGGGCGCCTGGGCGAGGATCCCGCCGGCGGCGCTGCGGAACTCGCGGTCGGGGAGCGCGGCCCGCGTCGTGACGAGGCGCAGGTTCTTTTTTTTCTGCAGGACCGATAACGCCTCAGACGAAAACGACGGCGCGACGATGACCTCGAGGAACATCGACTCGATCTGCCTCGCGCACTCGCCGTCGAGCTCGCGGTTCGCGCCGATGATCCCGCCGAACGCGGACACGGGATCGGACTCGAGCGCGGCGCGCAGCGCGTCGCCGAGGGAATCGCGGCGAGCGACGCCGCACGGATTGGTGTGTTTGATCACCGCGATCGCCGGCTGCTGAAACGCATTCGCCAGCCGGATCGCCGAGTCGAGATCGAGCAGGTTGTTGTACGACAACTCTTTGCCGTGCAGCTGCTCGAACGGTTTCTCGCCGCTGCGCACGTAGAACGCGGCCGG
>DASWBH010000033.1:0-2161 GCA_036390755.1 Thermoanaerobaculia bacterium | reverse complement strand
ACGACGAGCAGCAGCGCAACGAGCAGACTTCTAACGCGCAAGAATCCTCCTCACCACCTCGCCCGCCCCCGCCGGCCCGCCCTCGGCGATCGCGCGAACGATCGCGCTGCCGACGACGACCGCATCGCAACGGTCGCGCAGCGCGGCGTAGTGCTCCGGCTGCGAGATGCCGAAGCCGACCGCGAGCGGCTTCCTGGTCCGCGTGCGGATCTCGTCGAGGCGCGTGAGCAGCGTCGTGTCGAGATCGCGGCGCGCGCCCGTGACGCCGGTCGTCGATACGTAGTAGATGAAGCCGTCGCTGGCGCGGTCGACCGCGGCGATGCGGCGATCGCTCGACGTCGGTGCGAGCAGGAAAATCGTGCCGAGTCCGTGACGGTGCATCGTGGTGCGGTATTCGGCGGAGGCTTCGGGCGGGATGTCGGTCAGCAGGACGGAGTCGATGCCCGCCGCCTGCGCTTCGCTCGCGAACGGCTCGACGCCGAATCGCATGACCGGATTCAGATACGAGAAGGCGATGAGCGGCATGTCGCTCTTCGCGCGGACTTCGCGCGCGATGGTGAAGAGGTCGCGAATCGTCGTTCCACCGCGCAGCGCGCGCTGCGCGGCCGCCTGAATGACCGGCCCGTCCGCGATCGGATCGGAGAACGGAATCCCGAGCTCGATCGCGTCCGCACCCGCGCGCTCCAGCTCTTCGATCGCGCGAATCGTCGTAGCCCGATCGGGATCACCGCAGGTGACGTATGCGATCAACCCGCAGCGGCGCTCTTCGCGGAGGCGCTTGAACAGGCGACTGATCCGCCTCAATCGCGCTCCCGAAGGATGAAGGATGAAGGAGGAAGGATGAATGTTTCAGAACGCGCTCTATTCATCCTTCATCCTTCATCCTTTCGGCAACCTGCGGCACATCCTTGTCCCCGCGCCCCGACAAATTCACGACGACGATCCCTCGCATCGCCGCGCCGTTCCGCAGCAGCCAGCCGAGGGCGTGTGACGACTCGAGCGCCGGGATGATGCCTTCGCTTTCGCTCAGCTTGTGGAACGCCTCGAGCGCGAGGTCGTCGCTGCAGTCGTAGTACTCGACTCGTTTGGTCTTCTGCAGATAGGCGTGCTCCGGTCCGATCGATGGATAGTCGAGTCCCGCGGAGATCGAGTGCGTCTCCGCGATCTGGCCGAACTCGTCCTGCAGCACCATCGACCGTGTTCCGTGCAGCACGCCGAGCGCTCCGCCGAGGAATCGGGAGGCGTGCTCGCCGAGCTTCGGTCCGCGGCCGCCCGCTTCGACGCCGATCATGCGCACCGATTCGTACTTCAGCATCGCGAAGAACAGGCCGATCGCGTTCGATCCGCCGCCGACGCACGCGATGGCCACGTCGGGCAGACCGCCGGTGCGCTTGCGCAGCTGCACGATGGCCTCGCGCCCGATCACGGATTGGAAGTCGCGGACGACCATCGGATACGGATGCGGGCCGAGGACCGAGCCGATGATGTAGTGCGTTGTGCGGACGTTCGTGACCCAGTCGCGGATCGCCTCGTTGATCGCGTCTTTCAGCGTCCGGCTGCCGCTCGTCACGGGAACGACTTCGGCGCCGAGGAGCTGCATGCGGAAGACGTTGAGCTCCTGGCGGGCCATGTCGACTTCGCCCATGTAGACGACGCAGCGGAGACCGAGGAGCGCACACGCGGTCGCGGTGGCGACGCCGTGCTGACCCGCGCCGGTCTCGGCGATGATCCGCTCCTTCCCCATCCGCTTCGCGATCAGCGCCTGTCCGAGGGCGTTGTTGATCTTGTGCGCGCCGGTGTGGTTGAGGTCCTCGCGTTTGAGGAACAGACGGAAGTTGCCGCCGCAGAGCGAGGCGAATCGCGGCGTCTCGGTCAGCGGCGTCGGGCGTCCGACGAACTCCGCCAGGATGCGGTTCAGCTCCGAGCGGAACTCCGGATCGCGCCGCACGTTCTTGTACGCGCCCTCGAATTCGTCGAGCGCGGCCATGAGCGTCTCCGGCACGTATTTGCCGCCAAACTCGCCGAAATAGCCGAGACGATCGGGAAGCGAGCGCGCCATCAGCCGCGCCTCACGCGATGAAAGAGGCTCTCGATTTTCGCGGGATCTTTCACGCCCGGCTCGAGCTCGACGCCGCTGGAGATGTCGATCGCATCGGGCCGC
>DASWBH010000032.1:0-12327 GCA_036390755.1 Thermoanaerobaculia bacterium | reverse complement strand
TGCGCGTTCGGGTAATACCCGGGCAGCACGAGCTTCCGGTCGCGTGATGCGACGGCATTCGACACGACCGCGAGCACGAATGCCGCGGCGATCAGCACAACAGCCTGGACGACGGGACGGTTCATCGTAGGTAAGACGCGTTTTCGCGGGTTAGGGTAACGCAAGAAGGACGTCGTCGGTCGACCGGACGAGTCCCAGCCGCGGGAAGATGTTCTTCACCGCGAACTGATGCGCCTCGGCGCTCAAACCCGCCATCGCATCCTCGATGAAGACGACCTGATAGGCGTGTTCCCACGCCGCGCGCGCGGTCGACTCCACGCCGAAGTTCGTGGCGATGCCGCCGATGACGATCGTGTCGACCCCGCGACGCCGCAGTTGCAGGTCGAGATCGGTCCCGTAAAACGCGCCCCACTGCCGCTTCGTGATCACGATGTCGGACGCCTGTTGTTTCAGCTCGGGGACGATCTCGCCGAAATCCGGCGGAACCTGCGCGGGAACTGGCTGCGGCGAGTCGACGCGCTGCTTGAGGCGGTCGCTGCCATCAGCCGAATACGTGACGTGCACGAGCACGACCGGCGCTCCGTGTTCGCGAAACCGCTGCGCGAGACGCGCCGCACGCGTCACGACCTCGGATGCCGGATACGGCGCCGTCTGGCGTTGCACGATTCCTCGCTGGAGGTCGATCAGGACGAGAGCCGTGGATGGAGCGTTGAGTTGAAGGTCCATTAGCGCACTCCGTCATCCTGAGCGCCGAAGAGCGCGAAGGATCTGGGCGGTGGATCTTCGCCGCCGCCCAGATCCTTCGCCGTCTACGCGGCTCAGGATGACCTCGTTTGTATTATCCCAGCCGTTTCAGCACCACCAGCGCGTGCGCGCGGACCGGCACGTCTTCACCCGCCTTGACCTCCTGGCCCTCGCGAAGGTCGGGCACCGACTCGTCCGTGTCGATCATCTTCGTCCAGCGATCGCCCCACGGGCCCGTCGGCAGCTTGAACTGGATCTCCTCGTAATGCGCGTTGAACAGCAGGTAGAAGCTGTCGTCGACGATCGGCTCCCCGCGGCTGTCGACCGTCGGGATCGCGTCGCCGTTCAGAAAAACGCCGATGGACCGGCCGAAGCCGCTCTGCCAGTCCTGATCGCTCATCTCCTCGCCATCCGCTTTGAACCAGCCGATATCGGACACGTTCTCTCCGCGGAGTGCGCGGCCCATGAACCAGCGGCGCCGGCGAAACACCGGATGGTTTTCGCGGAACCGGATGATGCGCGAAACGAACGCCGTGAGCTGCGCGTCCATGTGCTCCCAGTCGTACCAGGAGGTCCCGTTGTCCTGGCAGTACGCGTTGTTGTTGCCTTGCTGCGTCCGGCCGAGCTCATCGCCGCCGACGATCATCGGCACACCCTGCGACAGGAACAGAGTCGTCAGGAAGTTCCGCTGCTGGCGCGATCGCAGCGCGTTGATGTTCGGATCGTCGGTCGGACCTTCCACGCCGCAGTTCCACGAGCGGTTGTCGTTCGCGCCGTCCTGGTTGTTCTCGCCGTTGGCTTCGTTGTGCTTGTCGTTGTAGGAGACGAGGTCCCGCAGCGTGAACCCGTCGTGCGCGGTGATGAAGTTGATGCTCGCGTACGGCTTGCGTCCGTTCATGGCGTACAGATCGGAGCTTCCGCAGATGCGGTTCGCAAAATCGTCGAGGCTGTAGTCGGTCCCGCGCCAGTAATCGCGGATGTTGTCGCGGTATTTGCCGTTCCACTCCGACCAGAGCGGCGGGAAGTTGCCGACCTGATAGCCGCCCTCGCCGACGTCCCACGGCTCGGCGATCAACTTGACCTGGCTGACGTAGGGGTCCTGCTGGATGAGGTCGAAAAACGCGGAGAGGCGATCGACGTCGTGCAGCTCGCGTGCGAGCGTCGAGGCCAGGTCGAAGCGGAAGCCGTCGATGTGCATCTCGAGGTGCCAGTAGCGCAGCGAGTCCATGATCAGCTGCAGCACGTGCGGGTGCACCATGTTCAGGCTGTTGCCCGTGCCGGTATAGTCCATGTAGTAGCGCGGGTTGTCGTCAACGGTGCGGTAGTAGGCGCGGTTGTCGATGCCCTTCATCGACAGCATGGGTCCGCGGTGGTTGCCTTCGGCGGTGTGGTTGTAGACGACGTCGAGAATGACCTCGATGCCTTCGTCGTGCAGCGTCCTCACCATCTGCTTGAACGACTGGACCTGCTGTCCGCGCTGTCCGAACGCGGAGTACTCGTTGTGCGGCGCGAGGTAACCGATCGAGTTGTAGCCCCAGTAATTGCGCAAGCCGCGCTCGAGCAGCAGCGAGTCATGGATGAACTGATGGACGGGCAGCAGCTCGATTGCGGTGACGCCGAGATTCTTGAGGTGCCGGATCGCCGCCGGATGGGCGAGGCCGAGATACGTCCCGCGGAGATTCTCGGGGATGCCCGGGTGGCGCATCGTGAATCCCTTCACGTGCACCTCGTAAATCACGGTGCGATGCCAGGGGATGCGCGGATTGCGGTCGTTGCGCCAGTCGAAAAATGGGTTGATGACCACGGATTTCGGCACGAACGGCGCGCTGTCGGCGTCGTTCCTGGCGTCTTCGTCGTTGAAGTGGTGCCCGTAGACGGCTTCGTTCCATTGCACCTGTCCGTCGAATGATTTCCCGTACGGATCGAGGAGCAGCTTCGCGGGATTGCAGCGGTGCCCGTTCTGCGGCTCCCACGGTCCGTGAACGCGATAGCCGTAGCGTTGACCGGGATTCACGTCAGGCAGGTAGCCGTGCCAGATGAACGCGGTCATCTCCGGCAGGTCGACCTTCGTTTCGTTTCCGCTGTCGTCATAGAGGCACAGCTCCACGCGATTCGCGACCTCGGAGAACACCGAGAAATTCGTACCGACGCCGTCCCACGTCGCGCCGAGCGGATAGGGCTGACCTGGCCAGATCTTCAAAACAAATCTCCGGGAAATTGAGGAGTGAGGACGCCAGTGCGAATCACACTCGTCCGTAGGCCGTCGCACCGCAATGAGAGTGCCAAACGCGACGATTTGAGTTGGTACACGGCTCGCTTTTCATCGCGTGACCGACCATGAGACGACGATCGAACCGCTCCTGCACTTATGCCGTCGCTCTCGACAGCAAAGCCGGCAACGGCGAAGTGCAGGAGCTCGCGAACTACCTCTCCTCACTCCACCTCGCCGAATGCGAAGTTCTCGTTCTCGATGACTGCGGAGTCGCAGCGTTCGATGATCGGGACCGCATTCTCCGCTGGGTCGCGCAGCACGTCGCCGTGCTGCCCCACCAGCGTTTTTCCGACGGTTCCGTCGACGTGCTTCAGGCGGCGACGGAGCTCGCAGCCACCGACAAACTGATCATCGCCTCCACCGACGCGCGCTACACCGCAGCGGACGTGCGATCGATCTGCGAACTTCTCGACCGGCACGAAGTCGTCGAGCCGGAGGAGTACGTCGATCCGCTGCCGTGGTGGGGTGGATTCGATGCCGGACGCATTCTCCTGCATCGCGGCGTCGACCAGACGGCGCATGTGCGCTCGACGTTCGCGCTGCGGCGCACGTCGTTCCGTCCGCTGCGCGGATTCGACGAGCGCCCCGTGGGCAACTGCGCGCGCCGATTGCTGATGCAAGGCGCCGAGGTTCACGAAGCGCACAACGTCTTCGTCCGCCGCGAGCCTCGGCCATTCGGCGCGTGGCTGCGCGAGCGGCCGCGCGAGGCATCAGCCGATCTCGCGACGCCGATGAAGAGCGCGCTCTTCCTGGCGGCGGTGCCGCTGCTCGCCGTGCTCGCCGTGATTGGCGGAACGGAGATGGCCGGGGGGTACGCCGGCGTGATGGCGTTCGCGTCGATCATGCTGGCTGTGCGCGGCCGCGCCGGCGCCGGAAAGTTCTTCCCGATGCGCGCATGTCTTTTCGCGCCGCTGTGGATTTGCGAGCGGTCGCTCAGCCTGTACTGGGCGCTGTTCGACCGGCTGCGGATCATGACGAGCGCGTCGGACGTTGCCGTCGGATCGCTGAAGTCGGAGGGCGGAGCGCGGAGCGCAAAGCGCGGGTTAAGCGCCTGATTCCTGAACGGCCCGCCCTCCTGCGCTCTGCAGTTAAATCGCTCCGCCCTTTCCGGCTAGTCGTCGCAGCACGCCGAGCTGGCCGACGTGATAGCCCTCGTGCATCACGAGCGTTGACAGCGCTGCGCCTAAGGGAGCGTCCGCGCCGGCAGGCGACGGGAACGGCGCTTTCGCGGTGAGCTGTTCTTCGGAGAGTCCTTGCAGACGCGAGACGAACATCGGCTGCGAGCGGTCGAACGTCGCGATCAGATCGCCGAGCGGCAGCGGATTCGTCAGGTTCCCGTCAGCTCCGCGCCGGTATCCCTCGATCGCTTCGGGAGAAAGCAGGCTCTGCTCGCCGAGGATCGTGAGGAGGCGATTGCGGCCGGCGACGATGTGGCCGACGACCCAGTTGATGGAGTTGCCGCCCGGCTGCGGGCGAATGAGCGACTCCTCGTGCGTGAGTCCCTCGACGTTGCGGTGGAAGGCGCGTTCGGACATCGCGAGCTGGGTGACGAGAGCGTCGACGAGCGTGGAAGAGGCGGTGGTTGTCGTCATGAGCGGGCTTTCTCCTTGCGTTCAGTAGTACGAAGTCGTAATATTCGAGAACGTAATACCGCGGCGTGCGTTTGTCAATGGTCAAACCGCTTCGTTACCTCTCGCCGATTCACAAAGCCGCCCGGCAGATCGGCGGCTACTTCGAGCGCGAGCTCGCCGGCAGCGGGATCGCGCCGCAGGAAGGGCACATTCTCACGTATCTGCGCAGCTACGCGCCCTGTCCGGTCGGCGAGCTCGTCGCGGTGTTCGGGTTGCGCGGATCGACGGCGACGAGCGTGCTCGATCGTCTCGAAGAGCGCGGGCTCGTCGCCCGCGTCGACAATCCCGACGATCGACGCTCGTTGCTTCTCGAGCTGTCGTCAGAAGGGAAGCGACTGGCCGACCACGTTCAGCAGTTCGTCGACCGGCTCGAGGCAGATATCCAGCGACACATCTCCGGCGGGGACGAAGAGGGCTTCAACGCGGTCATGGCCGCGGTGGCCGCAGCGACGAACGTGACGATCGACGGCGGGATGGCGGCTAAGCGGAGGCGAAAGCCTTCAGCGCGTCCGACTCACTCTCGTATACGCTGAACATCGGCAGCAGATTCGTCAGGCGCAGCGTCCGCGCCACGCGGTCCTGCGGTTTGAGCAGGCGGAGCGAGGCGCCGTACCGCTTCGACGTCTTCAGGCTTTGCACCAGTTCGCCGAGGCCGTTGCTGTCGATGTAATCCATGTCGGAGAGGTTCAACAGGATCTTCTTGTGCCCCTCGTCCAGGAGCTCGCTGATGACCTGGGGAAGCACTTCATCGCCGACACCAACGGCCAGCCGGCCCTTGAAATCGACGATGACCACGTCGTCAGATTTGCGGACTTCGATGTTCATGACGGCCCAATGATACAAGACGGTCGTGAACCTCGTCCTCATCCATCCGGCCGATTTCGCCGGCGCGTCCCGTGTTCTTTTGCGCGGCCGGAGAGCGGACCACGTCCGGGAGGTGCACGCAGTGGCGGCCGGCGATGAACTGGTGGTCGGCGTCGCGGGCGGAAAGGTCGGAAGAGGGCGAATTCTGCGCGTGGGCGAGGAAATCGAGATGGAGGTCTGCCTCGATCGCGATCCGCCATCGCCTCTCGACGTGACGCTCGTGATCGCGTTGCCTCGCCCGAAGGTGCTCAACCGGGTGGTGGGGGCGGTCACGTCGATAGGTGTCAAACGCGTTTTCCTGATCAACGCCTGGCGCGTCGAAAAAAGCTATTGGAGCTCGCCGCGCCTGTCTGAGGAGAACCTGCGCGAGCAGGCGATACTCGGACTCGAGCAGGCGCGCGACACCATCCTGCCGCAGATCGAGACGCGGCGGCTGTTCCGGCCATTCGTAGAAAACGAGCTGCCGGCGATCGCCGCCGGCACGCTCGCCCTCGTCGGGCATCCGTACGCCGGCGAAGAGTGCCCGCGCGCCGTTTCCGGTCCGGTCACGCTCGCGATCGGACCGGAGGGCGGTTTCATTCCGGCCGAGATCGAGTCGCTCGAGCGTGCCGGATTTCGTCCCGTGACGGCCGGGCCGCGAATTCTTCGTGTAGAGACCGCCATTGCGGCGATCCTGGGAAGACTTAGTTAAAGCGCGCTCTGATTAGCGCCGCCACTCGTCGATCAGATTCGCCACCAGGCCCGTCCATCCGGTCTGATGCGAGGCGCCGAGGCCTTCGCCGGTGTCGCCGTTGAAGTACTCGAAATAGAGGATCAGGTCCTTCCAATGCGGATCGTGCGCGAAGAGCTCCGCTTTGCGCGTGCCGCGCGGACCATACACGGGGCGATAGCCGTCATCGTCCGCGAGGAAGATGTGGATCAGCCGGTCGGCGAGCCGTGCGGCGATGCCCGACAGCGTAATCGTCTTCGGCGCGGGTGCGGTGACGGGACCCATGGTCATGCCGCGCGCTCTCGCGCCGCCGCCGATGCCTTCGCTCGCGCGCGTGTCGGCCATCTCCACGTGCGCGTCGGCCGGGGAGTCGTCCGTCACGGTCACGCGCACGCTGCCTCCGAACGCCTTCTCGAGCTTGCGCAGGCTCTCGATCATCAGAAATGTCGTCGGGAACCACACCGGGCCGCGCCAGTTGCTGTTGCCGCCTTTCAGCCACGTGCGCGATTCGGCCGGTTCGTATCCGACCGACGCGCCGCCGAGGATGAACGGATGCTTCTCGTGGAATTTGCTTAGGCTGCGCAGGCCGAACGGCGAGAGGAATTCGTTCGGATCGATGAGGCGGCGGAGGAGGTGCTGCAGCTGGTTCTGATCGACGACTGCGAGCACGTGCGTCAGGTCGGGGTCGCAGTAGACCGTGGTCATGCAGCTTTCGACGATGTCGCGCCGGTGCTTGATGAACCAGTTCATGTTTTCGAGAAACACCGGGAACGGCTCGAGCCAGCGGCGCTCCAGGCGCTCGATCGCGTACAGGGGAATGAGCCCGACGAGCGAGCGGACGCGGAACGGAATGGTCGTTCCGTCGGGGAAGCGCAGGATGTCGTAGAAGAACGCGTCGTCCTCGTCCCAGAGCGTGCGATCGCCGCGCATCATCTTCATCGCCGCGCCGATGTAGACGTAGTGCTCGAAGAATTTCGTGGCCAGTCCTTCGTAAACGGAGTCCTGCCTGGCCAGCTCGAGCGCAATGCGCATCATCACGAGAGAGAACATGCCCATCCAGCCGGTGGCGTCGCTCTGCTCGAGGATCCCGCCGCCCGGCACTTCGCTGCGATCGAACAACGCGATGTTGTCGAGTCCGAGGAATCCACCTTCGAAGATGTTGTCGCCGTGGCGGTCGACTTTGTTGACCCACCACGTGAAGTTCAGCAGCAGCTTGTGGAAGCAGCGCTCGAGGAACTGGCGGTCGGCGCGGCCGCTGCGGACGCGGTCCATGTTGTACACGCGCCAGATCGCCCACGCCTGCACGGGCGGATTCAGATCGGAGAACTCCCACTCGTACGCGGGGATCTGTCCGTTCGGATGCTGGAACTGCTCGAAAAGCATCAGCCAGAGTTGCTCTTTCGCGTACTCGGGATCGATCAGCGCCAGGACGACGCTGTGGAACGCGAGGTCCCACGCAGCGAACCACGGGTACTCCCACGAGTCGGGCATCGACAGCACGCGCATGGAGTTGAGGTGTCGCCAGCGGTGATTGCGCCCGCGATGGCGCTGCGGCGGAGGAGGGTTGCGCGGGTCGTCGCCGTCGAGCCAGACGTCGACGTCATAGAGGTAGATCTGCTTGTTCCACAGCATGCCCGCGAACGCCTGCCGCTGAACATTCCGCTCCTCGGCTGACGCGTTCGGCGGATGGATCGAGGCGTAGAACTCGTCGGCTTCGGCGCGACGCTGCTCGATGACCCCATCGACGTCGACGGATCCGCCGCTCTCTTCCGCCGGACAGAGGCGCATGCGGATGACGGCAGCGTCGCCTGCGTCGACATCGAAGCGAAGATGCGCGCACGCTTTCGTTCCGCGCCGATCCGGATTCGTGGCCCCACGCTCGCCGTTCACGATCCGGCGATGAAACGCGTCTTTCACGTAGCGGCTGCGCGACATGTATCCCGGTCCGAACACGCGCGGCATGTTCGTTTCGTTGTCGGTGAAAAGCAGTTCGCCGCCTTCCGGCAACTCCAGAACGAACGGGCCGAGGCGCGTCTCGTGGAGCAGGCCGGCTAGGGGCGGCGTGTCGCTGTCGTCGGCCAGGAGTGCCGCCGCGCCGGCGCTGAAGCTCTCGCGAATCACCGGCGGATTCACCGCTGCGCCTGACCACGACCAGGTATTGCGGAACCAGAGCTGCGGGATGAGGTGAATCGGCGCGCGATCGGGCCCGCGGTTGTGCGCCGTGACGCGAACGACCATCGAGTCGGCGTGCTCCTTGGCGATCTCGATCTCGACGTCGAAGTACCGGCCTTCGTCGAAGATGCCGGTGTCGATCAGCTCGAACTCCGGATCGGCGCGTCCGCGACGGCGGTTCTCCTCGATGAGCTGCCCGTACGGGTATGGGCGCTGCGGATACTTGTAGATCATCCGCTGATAGGCGTGGCTGGGCAGCGCGTCGACGTAGAAGAAGCACTCCTTCACGTCCTCGCCGTGGTTGCCTTCGGTCGGGACGAGGCCGAAGTAGCGTTCCTTGAGAATCGGATCGCGCTCGTTCCACAGCGCGAGCGACCAGCAGAGGATCTGGTACCGGTCGCAGAACCCGCCGATGCCGTCTTCGCCCCAGCGGAATGCTTTGGATCGCGCGAGATCGTGCGGGAAGTAGCGCCACGGATCGCCGTCTGCGCTGTAGTCCTCGCGGACCGTCCCCCACGCGCGGTCGGCGAGGTAAGGACCCCAGCGGCGCCAGTGCGCGACCTCGTGGGCGGTGCCGCTCATCCGGGTGCGCTCCGCGTCGAGCCGGCTCATAGGTGCGGCAGTGTAAACTCTCGCGCGGGAGGGAACGTGATGCGCCTCGTTACGCGCGCTGACCTGGACGGTCTGACCAGCGCCGTCATCGTGACGATGAAGGAGCCGATCGACGAGATCGTTCTCATTCATCCGCAGGACATCACGGACAAGAAGTTCGACGTCCGCCCGGACGACATCCTCGTGAACCTCCCGTATCACCCGAACGCCGGCCTCTGGTTCGATCACCATCTGCTGACGGCCAGCAACGAGCGGCCGCCGGCGAACTACAAAGGAAGGCACCGCATCGCGCCGTCGGCGGCGCGGCTGGTGTACGAGTACTACCTCGAGAAAGCGCCGGACGATCCCGCGCTGCTGCGGTTTGCGCCGCTCGTCGAGGCGACCGATCGCCTCGACGCCGCGCAGCTCACGCCGGAAGACGTCTCCAATCCGCAGGGCTACATCCTTCTCGGCTTCACGATCGACGGCCGCACGGGCCTCGGATTGTTCGAGTCGTATTTCCGGAAGCTCGTCGACTGGCTCAAAGCGATGCCGATCGAAGAGGTCGTGCAGCAGCCGGAGGTGCGCGATCGCGTCGAGCGTCTGCGCAGCGATCAGATCGAGTTCGTGCAGTTGCTCAGGCGCAACAGCTTCCAGTTGAACAATGTCGTGGTCACGGATTTGCGCGAGATCGATCGTCTGCCGGCCGGGAATCGCTTTCTGATCTACACGCTGTTCCCGGAGTCGAACGTGTCACTGCGCGTGCACTGGGGACCGTCGCACAACAGCGTCGTCGCGGCGGTGGGCCACAGCATCTTCAACCGCACGTGCAAGACGTCGGTCGGCGAGCTCATGTCGCGATTCGGCGGCGGCGGCCACCGCGGCGCCGGCACGTGCATCCTGCCGATCGACAAAGCAGCGGACGCGATCGACGAGATCCTGTACGAGCTGCAGGCGAACGGGTGAGGATGGGGTCAGGTCTGCAATCTCCAGTTTTTTCTACGCGACGCAGAAAAAACTGGAGATTGCAGACCTGACCCCATCTACCACCGGTTGAACGCCGGGTGGCCTTCCTTCACCGCGACGAAGGTGCCGCGGCAGGTTGCGGTGATCTTGCCGTTCGCTTCGATCGTCGCCTCGACGGTGGCGCGGTCGTCGGTCGACTCCACCACGTGCGCGCGCAGGTGCAGCGGCACGTTCATCGGCGTCGGCTTCTTCAACTGCACGTGAAAGTCGCTCGTGACCGTGAACGGCGGATGATCGACGCCGCTCTTCTTCATCAGATGAACGGCCGCGGTCCAGTTGCTGTGGCAGTCGAGCAGCGCGCCACAGATGCCGCCGTTGAGCACGTTCTCGAACGCGAGATGGTGCGGCTGCGGGTGCCACTCGCAGATGAGATCGTCGCCCTCCTCGAAGCTGCGGATGCGCAGACCTTTTTCGTTCGACGGGCCGCAGCCGAAGCAGCGGTTCTGCGGCGAATACGTTTCCTGGACGCTCTTCATGCGCGAGATCGTATCGCCTTCGCGTGCGCCATCACATCCGGAAAGAAGCGGTGGAAATGCGCGTGCAGCGTGCCGCGCGCGTCGGCGAGCAGGTGGACGGCGTCGTCGAGATGCGGCGCGCGCGAGAATCGGCGCGACAGGTTCCGCAGTGCGATCCGGATGCCTTCCGGATCAATGTACGACTCGAGCCAGCCTCCGTCGCGCATCCGCGGATAGACGAAACGCAGATGACCGGGCATGTCGTCGATCAGCGGATCGAGCGTCGTGAACACGCTCCCCAGAAACTGCTCCAGCGTTTCGTTTGAAAAGTCGGACCAGTCACAAGACAGGAAGTGGTCGAAGAATACATCGCTGATCACGCGCGAGTAGTGGCCATGCTCCGCCGCGATGACTCGTCGGAACGCCGCAACGGCCGGGTGTGTGTCGGTGAACTCGTCGATTTTCCTGTGCTCGATGATGCCCTGCCGCACGCCCGCGCTGAAGCGGTCGCCGAGCGAGCCCTTCACGAAATCTCCGGCGAGATTTCCGAGGAGCGATTCCGGTGTGCGATCGGCGAGGAAGAGGTGGGCGAGGTAGTTCAATGCGGATACGATACGCGGCTATGAAGCGCAACGTGATCGCCGTCCTGGCAATGGCAGTCGCATCGAGTCTCGCCGCCGCCGACGCTCCCGAATTCGCCGCCCGCCGCGCGCAACTGGCGAAGGAGCTCGGGCCGAACGCGATGCTCGTGCTGTTCTCGCCGCGGCCGGCGATCCGAAACGGCGACGTCGAGTGGCCGTTCCGGCAGAGCGACGACCTGCTCTATCTGACCGGCATCGCCGATCCGGATACCACGCTGATTATGATGCCGGGCGAGCCGGAGTCGAGGGAGATGATCTTCGTGCGCGACCGCAATCCCGAGGAGGAAGTCTGGACCGGCCGCATCCGGGCGCACGACGAGATCACGAAGATCAGCGACATCAAGCGCGTCCATTCGTCGTCGCAGGAGCGCCAGTTCATCGCGGCGATGCTCGGCGGCTATCCGTGGCGCGATCCTGCGGCCACCGACCGCATGCCGCGCCGCGCCGCGCCGGCGTTCTACCGCGCGGTCACAACGGGCAACGCCGAGATCTGGCTGACGCACCTCTCGCGCGGCGTCGGTGCGCAGCCGCTGACCGACGAGCAGCAGTTCGCGAAGGACCTGCGCGAACGGTATCCGGAGCTGCGCTTCCGTGACGCCCAACCGCTGCTCCGCGCGATGCGCGAGGTCAAGAGCGCGTCAGAGCTCGCCTCGATGCAGCGCGCCATCGACATCACCGTCGCGGCGCAGAAAGCGGCGATGAAGCTCGTCCTCACCGCCACGAACGAGAGCCAGATCGACGCCGTCATCGCCTTCACGTATCTCGATCAGGGTGCGAAGTCGTGGGGATTCCCGTCGATCGTCGCGTCGGGCGCAAACGCGACGACGCTGCACTACGAAGAAAACGACGCTCCCATCGACCGCCGCGCCCTCCTCCTCACCGACCTCGGCGCCGAGATCGAGGGCTACTCGGCCGACGTCACGCGCACGTATCCGGCCAGCGGCACGTTTACGCCGGAGCAGCGCGCCATCTACGAAACGGTGCTGACGGCGCAGAACGCCGGCGTCGCCGCGGCGAAGGCGGGAGCGCGGCTGAACGATGTCGATCGCGCCGCCATCGCCGCGATGGGACCGGAGTTGCTGAAGCTCGGATTGATCACGAAAGACGATTCGAAGCAGGTGCTGCTCTACTTCCGCCACGGCGTCGGCCACATGCTCGGCCTCGACGTGCACGACGTGTGGGATATCGATCGGACCCTCGAGCCGAACATGGTGATCACCGT
>DASWBH010000031.1:0-28898 GCA_036390755.1 Thermoanaerobaculia bacterium | reverse complement strand
CCACGCAGGCATACGAAATTGACTACAGCTACGCGACTGTCGTTCGAGGCGAGGGAATCGAAAATCGAGTGAACGCGACCGAGCACTATGACGTCGCGTTGGCGGATCTCGATGCGTCCCCGGCAGCAGTTCGTCTGCTTGTCGCGAGAGGTTTCGGGACGAACGTTGCCCGGCGTTCCGAGGCGTTCCGCCGGTTTCCTCTTCGGATCGAGGGTCATTTTGTGCGCGGTGAGGGCGATACCAACTTCACCGCAGACTTTCGCTCGGAGGCGGTGTCCATAGCTCCGTGGTGGTGGCCGGCTGTGGAGCTGAACACTCCGTGGGGAGTGGCGATCGATCGTGACGGGAACGTCTACATCGCCGATACAAACAACGACGCGATTCGTAAAATCACGCCAGCAGGAGCGGTCACGACGTTCGCAGGTGTCGCCGAGAATCGAGGAAGCGCCGACGGAAGCGCGGCTGGCGCTCGATTCAATCATCCGCTCGGAGTGGCAATGGATCGCAGCGGCAATGTCTTCGTTGCAGACACATTGAACATGACCGTACGCAGGATCACGCCGGCCGGGATCGTCACCACATTGGCCGGATTGGCCGGGACGGGAGGGGCCGCCGATGGGGTCGGAAGCGCCGCCCGATTCGGCTACCCGTACGGTGTGGCCGTCGACAAAAACGGGAATGTTTATGTCGCTGACGCTGGCAACCAGACCATTCGGAAAATCACACCGGCCGGTGAAGTCTCGACGCTGGCCGGTCTTGCGGGCCACGCCGGCAGTGACGACGGAATGGCGAACGCTGCGCGGTTCAACAATCCGAACGGCGTGTCCACCGATGCCGATGGAAACATTTACGTCGCCGACAGAGGCAACAATACGATCCGAAAGATCACGCCGGTCGGCGAAGTGACGACGCTGGCCGGCCTCGCCCGACATGCCGGCAGTCTCGACGGAAACCGATCCCATGCGCTGTTTGATTTCCCGCAAGGCGTGGCGACCGACAGCGGCGGAAATGTCTACGTCAGCGATTCCAACAATCACACGATCCGCAAGATCACGCCTTCGGGATTCGTGACGACAATCGCTGGAGCGACCGCCTGCCAGGGTAGCGCAGACGGAGTTGGTGAGACCGCGCGATTCAACTGGCCACAGGGAATCGCAGTCGATGGGCGCGGAAACATCTATGCGGTCGATACGAACAACCAGACCATCCGCAAGATCACACCCACTGGAGAGGTGACCACGCTGCCTGGTCTATCAAGCGAATCGCCTTGATGGCGCGGTGGCTGCTCCGATCCGATCTGTAGTGCTTTGATGGTTCTTCAGTCCCACGTCCACTTGCCCCGGCCATTCCGCCCATACAATCCGCGCACATGAAACGCGTTTCCCTCGTCGGTGCGGCGCTCGTCTGTGCTGCCAACGCCTTCGCCTGGGGCGAAGCGGGCCATCTCATTTCGAACGAAGCAGCGACGCTGGAGCTGCCGACCGACTCATGGATGGCGCACGTGGGAGTGTCGACCGCTGGCCCGCCCCGCGCGTCGTAGCTGAGCGGCAAGGGCCTTCTTTCGTGGGCATACCGAATCGCCATGACAACATAAACGGCTCGCGGTGACGACTGCTACTCCTTTGCTGACACAGCATTGACCGGAGCGGCGGAAGTGCTTAACGTGCCCTTTTGGGAATGACCCGACTCGCGCGCCAACTCCTCCCCTCCGCCCTCCTCATCGTCTGCACGACATCGGCGTTGGCGTCCGTGCGGGTAAGCGCCGAACGACCGATTGTTGATCCTGTGATTGCCGCGGCCGAGGGGCAGGCGGTGGCGTCCGCGATGGTCAGCGATGGAGATTCGTTCATGGTGTTCTGGGCGGGACCTCTCGGCCTCCATGTAACACGCGTGAATGCATCGGGAGCGGTCCTCGGAACGCCGGACGTGACCATTCCAATCTCGTCGACGATCCGCACGCTCGCGGCGTGCTGGACGGGGACGTCGTATGTCGTGAGCTGGCAGCAGGACGAGGGCGAGTCCGTCTACGTGGCAGGGATCTCACGCGACGGCAACCCGGAATCAGCGCCGCAACGCATCGCGCACGGCGCGAGGGCCAGCTCCCACAACGTCGCAACGAACGGCCGGCGCGTTCTCCTGACGTACGGGCTTCTCGGCAGCTCGTCACTGGCCGTGCGGGCAGCAGTCCTGGACAGCGACGCGCACCTCATCGCGACCGACTTGCCGGTCGTCGGCACCGCGGCGAGTCTCGACGATCTCCCGGTCGTCGCATCGGATGGGAAAGACTTCGCGCTCGTCTGGCGAACGGGCAGCCAGACGCCCATTGTCCCGACCGTCGCTTCGTCACCTCCGCCTCTCGTGCCGCAGTTCAACAACTTTCATCTTCTTCGGCTTGACGAAAGCGGCACCCCGATCGGAAAGGAAATCGGAGTCGGCCAGACCGACCTGACGCAGGATTTCGGCGTCGCCTACGGCGGGGGCCGGTACGCAATCGCCGCGATTGCGCATCCCGGCATTCAGGCGGGCCAGTCGCACACCGTTCGCTTCATCGTCGACCCGGCAACCGGGAACACCACGCTCTTGCCGCAGATTGACACGGCCGGGTTCACCGCAAGCGTATTTTGGAACGGCAGCCGGTTCGTCGCGTACTGGATGAACTACGACTTCAATTTCTACAAGCTGATGACCGTGCCGTTCAGCGGACAACTGGAAGCGACACCCCCTCAGCCGTTCATCGCGGTCAGTGCATCGCACCTCGGTTACGAGCCCCGGATCGCGTTCAACGGAAAGAACGTCTTCGTAGCCTGGACTGAAGATACGAATGACACGCATGGGGGGAATGCCGAGATCATCGGCCGACTGTTCGACCCCGAAGCAAGGACGTCCGAGGGCGATCGAGTGCTCGTATCGACGGCGTGGTCGCGACAGTATTGGCCGTCGATCGCCACCTCAGGCAGCGACTCGCTGGTGGTCTGGGTGGACGAGCGCGGGAGCGAACAGGCGAGCGGCATCCTCGCCGCTCGTATCGCGTCGGACGGCACAGTCGTCGATCGAAGCCCTCTGGTCCTCGCTTCGTCCGTGGCCGCAGCGGCGCCGCTCGTCACGTTCAATGGCACGTCCTACCTGGCCGTGTGGCAGGAGGCGTCGTACGAGGTCGTGGCCCGCACCGTCGCGCGCGACGGCACCGTCGGTCCACGAGTCGTCGTCGGCAGCGGATGGGGTGTCGGGCTCGCCTCCAATCAATCAGAATCGCTCGTCGTTTTGACGAGCGGATCGGGAGTCGTCGCATTCAGGCTCGACGCTCGCGGCCAGCCGATCGACACGGCCCCGCTTGCGATCGGGTCCGGCGACATGCCGAAGGTCGCAACGAACGGAACAGACTTTCTCGTGGCGTGGGATACCGGCAGTGACTGGTGGCAGTTCCCGTCACCCAACATGGTCGATGTGCTCGGCGCGCGGGTCAGCGCCGCGGGATCGGTCGACGCATCGCCGATCGGCGTCGCCAACGGCGCCGGCGATGAGATTCTGGCTGCGATCGCCAGCGATGGACGCGACTACCTTGTCGTGTACACGTACAGAGACGTGAATCACGAGACGCCCGTGCTCGCCGCGAAACGCGTGCTGCGCGAGGGAGAGCTCGACGGAGCAACGTCGACCGACATCGGCACGATCGTCGCGACAGGAGTCAACGCCGGCAGCGTCGGCATCGCGCATGGCGATACAGGATTCTGGATGTCGTGGCTGTCCGTGTTTCCTGGTTCCCTGCTGCAACTCACGCGGACAGACGCACGCGGCAAACCAGCCGATGCGATCACACTTGCGCCGGGCGACACGGTCACCGGTCCGTCGCTGGCGCAGGCGCCCGGCCGCCTGCTCGAGATCGCGTACGCGCGTCGGATCACGGACGGACCGTTCGCGGGCACGAGCCGCGTTCTTCTTCGGGTTGCCGGTGATCTCGCGAGCCACGATCGCGCTGTGCGGCACTGACACGATCAATCTGTCCCGGTGACCACGTCTTACAATCCGCGCGAATGAAACGCGTCCTTCTCTTTGTCGCCAGCCTTGCCTGTGCGGCCAACGCCTTCGCCTGGGGCGAAGCCGGCCACCTCATCTCCAACGAGGCGGCGACGCTGGCTCTGCCGACCGACATGCCGGCGTTCTTTCTCCGGTCGTTTCCGCAGCTCATCTGGCTCGGGTATCAGCCGGATCGGCTCCGCGGCGCAGGTCCATCGCTCGACGCGGTGAACGCGCCCGATCATTTTCTCGACTACGAATTCGTCGCACCGCTCGAGCTTCCGCCCGATCGATACAAGTTCATGGCCCTCATGGACTCGTCCGGCCGCCGCGCGCACCTTGGCATCTCGAATTCGGAGACTGGCTTTCTGCCGTGGCGCATCGCCGAGATGGCGGAGCAGCTCACGACTGAGTTCCGGCAATGGCGCTTCACCGCAGCGCGATCGCCGGAGCGCCGGGCCGTCGAGACCGACATCGTCCACACCGCCGGAATCCTCGGGCACTTCGTGGCCGACGCAGCGAATCCGCATCACGCGACGATCAACTACAACGGCTGGATCCTGCCGAACGCGAACGGCTACGCGAACGACTGCACCATTCACGCGCGGTTCGAATCGGACTTCGTGTCGCGCGCGGTGACGGCTGCAGACGTGACGCCGAAGATCGTCGCGCCCGTGCTGCGCACCGACTATTTCGCCACGGCGCTCGCGCTCATCCGCCAGTCGAATTCACACACCGAGCAGTTGTACCGGCTGGACAAGCAGGGAGCGTTCAGCGAGATCGCGCCGGTCTCGGCCGAAGGGAAATCGTTCGCGACCGACAGGCTCGCGGCCGGAGCGTCGCTGCTGCGCGATTTCTGGTGGTCGGCCTGGAAGAACTCGGAGAAGCCGCCGAAACGGCGACAGCCCGAAGACTAGCGAGGATTCCAGAGCACGTCGTTCACGCCGTTACGCAGATTCGCAAACCGCGCGGCGACAAAAAGGAAATCCGACAAGCGGTTGAGATACGTGATCGTTGCCGACGCTGAGTCGTCGCCGAGCGCAACGACAAGCCGCTCGGCACGCCGGCAGACCGTGCGCGCGATGTGAAGCTGCGACGCGGCGATCGATCCGCCGGGCAGGATGAAGCTCTTGAGCGGCGCGAGCTCGCGTTCCATGTCGTCGATCGCGCGTTCGAGGTCACCGACCCGTGACGGATCGGCGCCTTTGAAACGCGACGAGCCGGGCGACGAGAGGAGCGCGCCGATGTCGAACAGATCGCTCTGAACGGCGGCGAGCTGCGCGTCGATCGGCGAGTCCTGCCAGACCGCGCGCGCGGCGCCGACAAACGCGTTCAGTTCGTCGACGGTGCCGTACGCCTCGATGCGCGGATCGTTTTTCGGAACACGGCTGCCGCCGAAGAGCGATGTCTCGCCGGTGTCACCCGTTCGCGTGTAGATCTTCACGCTTCTGATTCGAGCTGCCGGATCCGCTCCTTGACGACCATTTCGGCCAGGTCAGGGATGACTTCCCACGCGATGTTGCGCACGACCTGATCCGACATCAGCTGCACGACGCGGCGGGCGATGCGGTCGATCTGCTCCTCGCTCAACTCACCGCCGTTGCTCGCGGCCTGAGACTGCGCCGCGGCAGGTTCCGGGGTCGAGATCGCAGCGAGTGCGGGAGCGGCCCAGTCCGGTTCCCCGGCCGGTGCGGGCGGCTCGTATGACGATCCGGCGCCGAATGGCACTGCATCGCTCGAGGCGCTCTCGATCGAGGGCGCAGGTTCCGATTCCGCGGACCAGAGCGAAGGTTGCGACGACGGCGCGGGCTCGTCCCACGGCGACGCCGCGGGTTTCGGCGCCGAGGAAGGTTTCGCTCGATTCGTGTCGAGGTCGTCGAAGCTCATCGGCGGAAAATCGCCGGCCGGCGCGGAGTACGACGGCTGCTCGTCCCACGGCGACGGCGTCGCTTCCTGCGCAGGCGTCGTCTCGGCCGGCAACCGCTGCATTACTTCGTCATCGATCTTGGGGAACGCCCGCGTATTGCCGCTGAACGACTCGGCCGACGGGGACGCGCCGAACGGCGACTCGGCCGACGGCTCGGAAATCAAGTCCGACGGCCGCTGCATCTCGTCGAAGTTCATGCGCGGATACGCGCGAGTGTCCGGCGCGAAGGCGGATGGCTGTTCATCCCACGGCGTTTCCGCGGGCGGCTCCGGAGGTGCAGAGGTCTGCGGCGTTTCCGCGCTGCCGGGCATGTCGAAATCGATCTTCGGGAAGCCGCGCGTCTCGGCGCTGAACGACTCCTCGGGCGGCGGTGCGCCGAACGGCATCTCGACGGTCGGGTTCCGCGGCGGCGCGCTGAAGATGTCGGCGTCGTGCGCGAACGGCGCCGGCGCCGGTTCCGGTGACTGAGCCGGGCTGAACGTGGACGGCATCGACGGCGTCGAAGTCTGCGGTTGCTCCGCCCACGGAGAGGGCATCGCAGGATCAGGCGCGGGTTCGGTCACGGCAGGCGTCTGCGCGGTCGGCGCGTTGCTGCGGGCCTGCTCGATCAGCTCTTCGACTTTGTGGATCAGGCTCTGCGACTCGAACGGCTTCGTGACGACGGCATCGCAACCGGCTTTGTCGGCGCGGTCTGGATCGAACGGTTCAAACGTGCCGGTGAGGAGAACGACGGGGATGTTGCGGTACTCGGGATGGGACTTCACGAACTCGCAGACTTCGTAACCGTTCTTCTCCGGCATGATGATGTCGGAGAGGATGATGTCGGGGCGCATTTCGGAGAGTTTCTGGACGGCCTTGGCCCCGTTATTGACGGCAGTGACCTCGTAATCGCCGTCCGAAAATGTCAGCTCGACGACCTTCTGGATGGTGATACTGTCGTCCGCGAGAAGGATCTTCTTCGGCATGGAATTCTGCTCCCTGTAACGAGTCAAAGTAACACGTTAGTCACTACAGGACAAGAGATTACGGATGGAGGAGAGGTTCCTGATCTTCGGTCATCGCGGCAGTCCGAGGCGGTTTCCGGAGAACACTTTGGCGTCGTTCGACGAGGCCCTTCGGGCGGGGGCGGACGGGTTCGAAACGGACCTCCGGCTGCTCTCCGACCGGACCGCCATCCTTTACCACGATGACGAGCTCGGGGAGGCCGAAATCGAGTCGTTTTCGATGCCGGAGCTCGCCGAACGCGGTGTCGTCGTCCAGCGGGTGACGGACCTCGTTCCCTATGCACAGCGCACGAGGATGATCCTCGAAGTGAAACGGAGCAGGTGGGAAGACGTGCTCGTGGAGCGCGTGTCCGGTTGGCCGAATATCGTCGTGGCCTCGTTCGACCACTCGATCATTCGTTCGCTGCACCGGCGCGGCGTCCGCTTTGACCTCGGCATCACCGTGCTTGGATCGATCGTCAACCTCGCCGACTACGCGGCGGGGCTCGGTGCGACGTGGTGCTTTCCGGCGTACCAGTACGTCGACGAAGAGATGGTGGGGTCGCTTCACGACCACGACATCCGGGTTGTGCCGTGGACGCCGAATCGCATCGTCGACTGGGCGCGGCTGCGCGAGGCCAGGTGCGACGGTGTCATCACCGATGTGCCGCATGACGCCGTAGCGTGGAGATCGCAGTTCGCGGATCGCAGATCGCACGGCTGAGGTCCACCTGCGATCTGCGATCCGCCATCGGCGATCTGATATTCTTCGGCCTCAACCATTCAGCACCGCGGGAGGGGGCGGACAATGAAGACCTGGGAATACAAGATCATCAACGTCCGGTCGGAAAACTACTCGATGGATCCGCGCCGCGCTGAAGAGCTCAACCGCCTCGGCGACGAAGGGTGGGAGCTGGTCAGCATCACTTCGATCAACTTCAAGACCGGCGCGACCGATCACATCGGCATGGTCTTCAAGCGCGAGAAGCAAGTCTCGTAACGGAGACGTCTGATATTCTCGCGCGCCTGAATGGCGGAGCGCCCTTTCCTCATCCTGATCGTTCTCGACGGCTTCGGCTGCCGCAAAGATCCTGAGTGGAACGCGATCGCCGAGGCGGCCAAGCCGCGCTTCGATCGCCTGTTTCGCGAGTGTCCCTGGACGACGCTCGAAGCGTCCGGCGCGGCGGTCGGGTTGCCTGACGGGCAGATGGGCAACTCCGAAGTCGGACACCTCAACATCGGCGCAGGGCGCGTCGTCGACCAGGACATCGTCCGCATCAGCAAGTCGATCGCGCGGCACGAGCTCGAGAAGAACCCGGTTTTTGTCGATGGCGTGAAGGGCTCGCGTGCGATTCACTTCGCGGGGCTCTTGTCCGACGGCGGCGTGCACTCGCTTCAGGAGCATCTGCACGGACTGATCGCGGCGGCGATTGCCGTCGGCGCCAAAAACGCGTACGTCCACGCAATTCTCGACGGCCGCGACACCCCGCCGAAATCGGCCGAGAAGTACATCGCCGATCTGCTCGGCTTCATCAAAGACAAACCGCAGGCGAAGCTCTCCACGATCATCGGCCGCTACTACACGATGGATCGCGACAAGCGATGGGAGCGCGTGCAGCGCGGCTACGATTTGATGACGCTGGGCGTCGGCACGCAGAGCAGGGAGCCGATCGAGACCGTCCGCCGTTTCTACGGTCAGAACGTGACCGATGAATTCATGGAGCCGATCGCCGTGCTCGACACGAACGGGACGCATCCGGGCAAAGTCGAGGACGGCGACACGCTGCTGTTCTTCAACTTCCGCGCGGATCGCATGCGCCAGATCGTGACCGCGTTCAAGGACGAGGACTTCAGCGGCTTCAAACGAACCGTTCATCCGAACGTGAAGCTGCTGACGATGAACCGCTATCACGAGAAGTTCGACCTTCCCGTGGTCTACGCGCCGCAGGAACTGAAGAACAACCTCGGCGAAGTGCTGTCGCGCGCGGGACTCAGGCAGCTGCGCATCGCCGAGACCGAGAAGTACGCGCACGTCACGTTCTTCTTCAACGGCGGATCGGATACGCAGTTCCCGGGCGAGGAGCGCGTGCTCATCTCGTCGCCGAAAGTCGCCACGTACGATCTGAAGCCTGAAATGTCGCTGCCCGAGCTCTCGGATCGCGTGGTGAAGGAGATCGAGGCGCACAAGCACGACGTCATCGTCCTCAACATCGCGAACCCGGACATGGTCGGCCACACGGGCGTGATGAAGGCCGCGGTCGAGGCCGTGCACGACACCGACGTCGCCGTCGGCAAGATCCTCGACGCCGTCGCAAAGGTGAACGGCATCGCGGTGATCACCGCCGACCACGGCAACTGCGAGTTGATGTTCGATCGGGCGACGAACCAGCCGCACACTGCGCACACGACGAATCCCGTGCCGCTGATTCTCGTCGACCCGAAGAAGCGCTTCGGCGCGTTGCGGGGCGGCGGCGCGCTCGAGAACGTCGCTCCCACCATCCTCAACATCCTCGGCATCGATCAGCCGAAGGAGATGACCGCCGAGAGTCTGCTCGTTCCCGATCCGGTCTCGGCTGTGTCGTGACCGAGCAGCTGATCCTCGTGCGTCACGGCGAAACCGTCGACAACGTCGCGCGCATCGCGCAGGGCTGGGGCGACAGCGATCTCTCCGATCGCGGGCAGCTGCAGGTCGCGCGGCTGGCCGAGCGTTTGAAGAGCTTTGCGCCCGACGCGCTCTTCTCCTCGCCGCTCAACCGCGCGCTGACGACCGCTCAGAAGATCAGTGACGCAACCGGCTTGACCGTGAACATCGTCGACGAGCTCCGCGAGATGAACTACGGACGCTGGGAAGGGCAGAGTTTTCTCGAGGTGCGCAAAGTCGATGAAGACAACTATCGGCGCTGGATCGACGATCCCGATTTTCCATGCCCGGAAGGCGAGTCGCACAGCGCGGTGCTCGAGCGAGTGCGCCGCGCGCTCGAGCAGATCAACGGTTCGAAGCGGCCGATCCTGGTGACGCACGGGACCGCAATTCGCATCGCCACGACCGCGTTGCTGGCGCTTCCGCTGTCCGCCTCGCGCAATTTTGCGCAAGACAACGCTGCAGTGAATGTGTTCGTGCGGCGCGGCGATCGTTGGGTTCTGAAGCTCTGGAACGACACCACCCATTGCGAGCAGTCATGATCCTTGAACAAATTACCGAACAACTCATCGAGACTCTCAAGTCGCGCGTCCTCGCGCTGTTCGGCCACCCGGTCGATCGCATTCTTCTCCAGGCTCCGCCGCGCTTGAACATGGGCGACCTGGCGACGCCGCTCTGTCTGGAGCTGGCGAAAGCGCTCCGGCGGAAGCCGCGCGAGATCGCTGAGGCGGTGGCGAAGGACATGACGTTGCCGATGCTGGTGCAGTCCGTATCGGTCGAAGGCGCCGGGTACCTCAACTTCCGCTTCGATCGCGGCGCGTTCGCGGCTGCGCACATCCGCAGCGTGATGGAGCCTTCGGCGGCGACGGGCGATCGCGTGATCGTCGAGCACACGAACATCAATCCGAACAAAGCCGCACACATCGGCCACATCCGCAACGCCGTTCTCGGCGACACGCTCGTGCGCTGCCTCCGCTGGCTCGGGCATCACGTCGAGACGCAGAACTACATCGACGACACCGGCGTGCAGGTCGCTGACGTCGTCGTCGCGTTCGAGCATTTGCTCCATGAGACGGCGGAACAGGTTGCGACGCGCGCTGCTGATCCGAAGTTTGATTACTTCTGCTGGGACCTGTACGCGCAGATCACGAGCTACTACGCGGAGAAGCCGGACTCGCGGCAATGGCGCATGGACACGCTGCACAGAATCGAGCGCGGCGAAGGCGAGGCCTGGCGCATCTCGCGCATCGTCTCCCGGGCCATCGTCCATCGGCACATCGACACGATGCGGCGCCTCGGCATCGAGTACGACCTGTTGCCGAAAGAGAGCGACATCATCGGTCTGCACTTCTGGGAGCGCGCGTTCGAGCTGCTGAAGGAATCGGGCGCGGTCGTGTACGAGACCGCGGGGAAGCACAAAGGCTGCTGGGTGATGAAGCTCGCCGAGACGGCCGACTTCGAAGGGATGGACGAGCCGGACAAGATCCTCGTCCGCTCGAACGGCACCGTCACCTACACCGGGAAGGACATCGCGTATCAGCTGTGGAAGTTCGGACTGCTCGATCGGACCTTCAACTATCGCGAGTTTCTCCGCTATCCGGATCGCCGGATCCTGTGGGAGACGACGACGGAGGAGGGCTCGCCGGCCGCGCCGAGGTTCGGCGGAGCGCGACGCGTATACAACGTGATCGATGTCCGCCAGGCATACCTGCAGAAGGTCGTCAAGGAAGGGTTGCGCCTTCTCCATCACGAGCGCGAGGCGGAGAACTCGATCCATTTCTCGTACGAGATGGTCGCGCTCACGCCGGCGACGGCGAAGGCGCTGGGCATGGAGATCTCGGAGGAAGATGCGGCCCGGGCCTACGTGGAGATGTCCGGCCGCAAGGGGCTCGGCGTCAAGGCGGACGACCTGATGAACGCGCTGGAGGAGAAGGCGACTGAAGCGGTGCGCGAAGGCGGCAAGTCCGAGGGGTTGACGGACGACGAGACGCGCACGCTGGGCCGTCAGGTGGCGATCGCAGCGTTACGTTATTTCATGATGAAATATGGGCGCAATAAAGTGATCGCGTTCGATTTTGCCGAGGCGCTGGCGTTCGAGGGCGACACGGGACCGTACCTGCAGTACTCGACCGTGCGCGTGCAGAACATCTTCCGCAAGATGCAGGAGCGCGGCGTCGATCCGATGCTCAGCGACAGCGCGCTGGATCGTCTCACGCTCACCGAAGGAATCACAGACGAGATGTGGGAGCTGGTGCGCCGGAGCGCCGATTTGCCTTCGGCGATTCGCCGCGCCATCGACTCGCTCGAGCTTGCGGTGATCACGCACGATCTCTTCGAGCTCGCGCAGAAGTTCAACTCGTTCTACCACCGCTTTCCGATCCTCAACGAGAAGGACGACGCGGAGCGACAACGCCGCGCCGCCTGCGCGGAGATCTTCCGGCTCACGATCGTGGGTGCGTTGGACCTTCTCGGCATTCCGGTCCCCGAGCGGATGTAGGTCAGCGAAGCTGCAGGATTGCGCTGCCGTACCAGACGATCGTCACGCCGAGCAGCACGATGATCATCAGCCAGAAGATCCATGGCTTCCACTCCAGGAGCCGTGATGCCCGAAAGACCAGCAGCCAGCCGAAGAGGAACCCGCACGTCGCCAGGAGTGCGGCATGGGGGCGGCTCATCCGCGCGAAGTAAAGCGTCGCGAGCAGACACGCCGCTACGAAGTACGCGCCGAGAAAGAACTCGATGTTGCCGGCGATCGTGCGATGGATCTTCGCCACATCCGCGAGCTTATTTCAGTCCGCAACCGCCAGAAACCGGCGCCGTCTGCTAAAATAACTGGATCGGGCGCAGGTCCAAGTGCCCGTTCAGAAATGAAACACCGGTTCAATCTTCAAGATCTCGCTCTGCGCACCCTCATCGTCATCGCGGGTGCGCTCTCGGCCGTGCTGCTCGCACTGAAAGGTCAGGCCGACGCTCTGCCGGCTCTCGCCGTGGGCGCCACGCTGGGTGCGTTCTTCGTTCGTTACAGCGAAGAGTAGCTACGACGCCTGCTGGTCGGCGCGGCGCACGTTTTCGGCCTGGAGGCCCTTCGGTCCCTGCGTGACGTCGAACTCGACGCGCTCACCTTCGTTCAGCGTCCTGTAGCCGCTCTGATTCACGATGGCGGTGTGGTGGACGAAGACGTCTTCACCGGTTTCTCGTTTGATGAATCCGTATCCTTTATCGTTATTGAACCATTTCACCGTGCCTGTTTCGGGCATTCCTACCTCCGAAGCGCCTGCGTGCGCGCTAAATGCTGCAATGTTCGGGCCGCCATTTCACCAGATCAGGGCCCGATTCATGCCGATCCGCTGGAAGCCGATCGACTCATACAGCGCGACCGCAGGCAGGTTGAAGTCGTTCACAAACAGTGTCACGTTCTTGCCGCGCCGGAACAGATGACCGCAGACCTCCCGCAGCAAGGTCCGGGCGAGGCCGCGGCGGCGGAACTGCGGATGGGTCCAGACGCCCATCAGCTGCACGGCGTCGTCGCTGACCGCCGAGAACTCGCACTTCGACGCGATGAAGCTGTCCTCGACGAGCACCACGGCACGGCGCCGGTCGATCAGCTCGCGGACGCGCTCCCGGTATCCGACGGTGTCCCGTTCCAGCGGGTCGATGCCGACCTCTTCCTTGTGCATGGCAGCGCAGGCCGGCACGAGTTGATCGAGATCCGCCACCGTCGCGTAACGCGACTCGGTCAGATCGGGGAAATTGAACTGCCGCCGGATTGCGTACACGGGCTGGTTCATGCGTACGACAGTCGGCGGATCGAGCCGTGTCCGCAGCCGCGCCCACAACTTCTCGACGAGGTTCGCCGGCGAGATGATCGCCCGGACCGGCAGCATGCGCGCGACGATGCGCTCGGCGATCATGGCGATGGCCGAGTCGAGAACGTCCTCGTTCTCACCAGGATCGGCAGCGAGCACGATGTTCGTGGCGAGCGACGCGAGCAGCACGATGGCGCGGTTGTGCCGGACAGCGTAAATCTGCGTGGCTGCCGCGCTCCGCTCCTCGAGCAGCCGCGACATCAGATACACGTTGATCATGGGATCGCGCTGCAGGAATGCGATCGCGCTTTTCACGTCCTCTTCGCCGAGAGCGCGAAGCGACCAGCGGCCCTCGACGAGAAGGCTTACCACGTCGGTCCTCGGTCCTCGATCCTCGGTTGAGGGCCGCTAGGTTCCCTAGAGCTGACCATGCGCCAAATATGCTAGTCCGTCGACCACCTTGTGCCAAAGCGGGCGGTTCTGCCACTCGTCGAAATGGCGCTCCTGCGCGTTCTGGACGTCGGCGTTGAAGGCGGCCGCGAGCCGCGATGCGATGCTGGTATCGACGACGCCCATGCTGATCTCGTCGTTGAGCTGGAACGAGCGGTCGTCGAAGTTCGTCGAACCGACGCACGACCACAACCCGTCGACCACCATCAGCTTCTGATGCACGAGCGTCGGCTGGTACTCGAAAACGCGCACGCCGCGTTTGAGCAGCGTGCCGAAATGGTGATGACTGGCGTGCTGTACGATCGCGCTGTCGGTCGACGCCGTCGCCGGAACCAGAATCTTCACCGAGACTCCGCGGCGGACTGCGTCATACAGCGCATCGATGGCGTCCTGGTCCGGCAAGAGGTACGGGTTCTCGATGAGAATCTCGTGACGCGCCGCTTTGATGGCAAGGTAGTAGAGCACCTGGACCGATGACACGCTGCCGGTCGGCGACGTGTAGGCGACGTGGGCGGGAGTCGGTCCGGCCGCCGGCAGCTTCTTGAAGTACTTCACGCCCGCGGGAACCTCGCCGGTCGCTTCGATCCAGTTCTCGCAGAACGCGCCCTGCAGATCGTTCACGACCGGGCCTTCGACGCGCAGTCCGGTGTCGCGAAAGTGGTTCCTGTCCTGCGCGTGGCCCGTCCATTCGTCGGCGATCCCGTAGCCGCCGATGTAGCCGATCTGCCCGTCGACGATCACTTCCTTGCGGTGATCGCGATTATTCAGGCGGCCGAGGTTCTTGAAACGGATCGGGTGGAAACGCGTGACGCGCACTCCGGCGCCCGTCATCAGCTTCTCGGTGTCGTTGCTCATCTTGTGGCCGCCGGATGCGTCGACGAGCAAGCGCACTTCGACGCCTTGCCGTGCCTTCTGTGCGAGCAGTTCGGCGAGACGGTGCGGCATCGCGCCGTCCCACCAGATGTACGACTCGATGTGCACGGTCTCGCGCGCCGCGGCGATGTCGCTCATCAGCCGCGGGAAGAATCCGTCGCCGTTCTCCAGCACCTCGACTTTGTTGCCCTGCTCGAGGCTTCCCTGCGTGATGCCGACGATCGACGGAATGAGCGCCCTGATCTCGCCGGCGTTCCCGACCTGCAGGTACGTGTCGGGTTTCCGCTTGACCGACCAGAGCGTGACCGTCAGTCCGACGAGCGCGAGCATCAGCCCGGCGAACATGATGAGAGGCAACCGGACGTAGGTTGTGCCACGGTGGTGTTGCCAGACTTTGAAGTCGCCGTGACGGAGTTTAATCATGCGCGAGCTCCGCGATGACGGGGCGGTGGTCCGACGGGCCGGTGTCGAGCACGCGCGCATCGCGCACCTGCCAACCGAGGTCGGCGAAGATGTAGTCGATTCGTCTGTTCATGACTTTTTGCGTGCCACCGAGATTGGGACCGCAAAGCTGCAGCGTGGTGTTGATGCGTCGGAACTCGGCGATCTCGCCGGCTGATGGCGGCGCGTTGAGATCGCCGGTCAGCACGTGCGGATAGGGGCTCACGCGCACGTGATTGCCGAGGCAGTCGAGCTGTTTCGCGCGGATGCTGGCGTTGAGACCTCCCCACGACGCGACGTGGGCCACGAACACCTGGATCGTTACGCCGTCGATCCGAATGGTCGTCACGAGCAGCGATCGAGGTTCTCCCGACGACGGCAGGTTGTGCACGTCGGTCGAGAGAATCACACCGCGAGTCAGCGCGGCGTTCCCGAATGCGCCGCCGAGCTCCGAGTAGCTGCGGCCGAACGTGCCGCTCATCTGCGTGAGCTGCTGCAGGCGTCCGACCTGATCGTGGAATCGCGACTGCCACGTGTGCCGGTGCACTTCATTGAGTCCGACGACGTCGGGCTTGACGGCATTGATCACCTTCGCGATCTCGTCGATGTGGTGCGAGCCCTTGAGCAGCTCGGCGTCTCCTTCGATGTTGTAGGTCATGACCAGCAGATGCCGGGGATAGACCGGCGAAGTCACGCGCGGCTGCGGACCGGTGACGCAGTCACCCGCCCGCCACCGGTAGATGAAGGCGAACCGATACGCCACCAGAACGGAAATGACGGAGAGGCAACCGATCGCCGCGCGCCGCTTGCGGGCCATGAACGTCCTCGGCCGTAGCAGGACTCAGGCCACGGGGTGGGGATCCCTTCGCCGTCTCCGCGGCTCAGGATGACACTTCGGCGATCAGCACCTGCACATTCCCGTGCGTCCACAGTGCGGACGCGGGAAACGCGATGTCGACCTCGCGCGAGCGAAGGCGCTCGATCGCTCCTTCCTTGCCGCTGCCGGTCGCGAGCAGCACGATCCTCTTCGAATCCAGAATCGTCCCGATGCCCATCGTGATCGCCTCGGTCGGCACTTCGCCGTCGGGAAAATGCGCGGCGTTGGCGACCCGCGTCGACTCGGTGAGCCGCACGACGCGGGTTCGCGAGTCGAACGGAGTCCCGGGCTCGTTGAATCCGATGTGGCCGTTGCGGCCGAGGCCGAGGAACGTGAGGCCGATTCCGCCGGCGGAGAGGATTTCGTTTTCGTAACGACGACATTCGGCATCGAGGTCGGGGGCGGTCCCGTTGGGGATGTGCGCGTGCGGCGGAGCGATGTCGACGTGGTCGAACAGGTTCCGCTTCATGTACGAGCAGTAACTGCCTTCGTGCCCGGGCGGGATGCCCACGTACTCGTCGAGATTGAACGTCGTGATGTCGCGAAAACAGTGGTACTGGGCCGCGCACTCAGCGATGACGCGCCGGTACATGCCGGTGGGTGTGCGGCCGGTCGGAAGGCCGAGGACGGCTGTGGGATCAGTCTGGATTGCGTCGAGGAGAATCGCCGACGCTCGCGCTGAGAGCGCATCGTAGCTTTCGAGCTTCTCCCAGATCATCCCTTCACTTGCTCGCCTCGTGTGAACACGCGCTCGACGTCGAACTTCTCCGAGAGGATTGCGACATCTGCGTCGTAGCCGTTCTCCAGCCAGCCTTTGCGATCGGCGACACCGAGAATCCGCGCTGGAACTTCGGTCGCCATCGGGATGACTTTCTCGATCGGGACGCCGGCCAGTTCCACCATGTTCTGCACGGCGCCGGCCATCGTCAGCACGCTGCCGGCAAGCGTGCCGTTCGGCAGGCGCGCCATTCCGTCGGCGACCGTGACTTCGTAGTCGTACAGCTTGTACTTCCCTTCGGGCATGCCGCACGCGCGGATCGCGTCGGTGATCAATGCGAGGCGGTTCGGCATCGCAGTCACCGCGATGCGCATGACCGCCGGATGCACGTGAATGCCGTCGGCGATCAACTCCGCGGTTGCGCCGATCGACTCGAGTGCAGCGCCGACGACGCCGGGCTCGCGGTGGTGCATGCCGGTCATGGCGTTGAACAGATGCGTGAAGTGGACCGCACCCCACTCGAGCGCAGCAACCGCGTCGGCGAAGGTCGCGCCGGTGTGTCCGATCGAGAAGAGCACGCGTCCGCGGAAGTGTTCCATCAGCGCGCGCGCGCCGTCGATCTCCGGCGCGATCGTCATCATCCATCGCAGCCGTGGCGCTTCGCCCATCAGCGCGGTGAGCTCCTGAATGTCCGACGGTCTGATCGACGCCGGATCCTGCGCACCGGCGTTCCGGGGACTGATGTACGGACCTTCGAGGTGGATGCCACAGATCTCCGCGCCCGAGGGTGCGGTGGCGGCGGTTCCTGCGAGAACGCCGACCGCCTTCTGCAGGTCGGCTGTCGATGCGGACAGTGTCGTCGCGGCCATTGCGGTCGTGCCGTGCCTGGCGTGGAAGTTCGTGATGCGCTCGTTCGCCGCGGCATCGCCGTCGGTGAAATCGGCGCCGTCGCCGCCGTGAACGTGCACGTCGATGAAGCCGGGCACGATGAGACCGCGCACGCGGTCGGCGGATGCGGGCGGAACGGCGATCTGCATGACGTCGACGATCGTTCCGGCCCGCATCGTGACGAGCACGTCATCCTTGACCGCCCCGTCGACGAATGCGCGGCCGTGAACCAGCTTCTCGCCGTTCATAAACACACCTTGCCGAGGATCGTCGGATGTCCACCGGTGGCGCTCGGCACGTTGGTGAACATGCCGTGCATCGAGTCGTTCGCGATGAGCGCCATGGCCATTGCCTCTTTCTCCTGCAGATGTTCGTACACGCTGATCCGGCACTCGGGCAAGCGCTCCCGCAGCATCTGCAGGAGTCGCGGATTTTTAGCGCCGCCGCCGGCGATGATCATCTCGTCGACGATGCGGCCGATGAAGTCGTGATACGCGCGGGCAATGCTCTCCGCCGTGAACGCCGTCGCCGTCGCCACGAGATCATCGAACGGAGTTCCGGCGAAGCGGTCGACGAGCCGCCGCGCGAACTGCCGGCCGAATCGCTCCCGTCCCGTCGTCTTCGGCGGCTTGAGCTGGAAGTACGGATCGGACATGCACCAGTCGAGGATTTCCTTGCGAATGGTGCCACGCGACGCGCGCGCGGCATCACGGTCGATCGTCTCGGTCCCGTCGCTGAGGATGTACACGAGTGCGTCGATGATCATGTTCCCCGGGCCGGTGTCGAACGCGAGCACGTCCTGGAGCCCGGCGCCCGGCGGGACATACGTCACGTTGGCGATGCCGCCGATGTTCTGCATCGCACGCGCTTTTGCCGGGTCGCGCAACTGCGCCCAGTCGAAATACGCGACGAGCGGCGCGCCATGACCACCGGCTGCGACGTCGCGCACGCGCAGATCGCCGACGGTGAGAATGCCGGTGCGCTCTGCAATCACGGCAGACTGTCCGATCGCGAGCGTCGAACGCGTGGAGATCGCCCGACCCAGCCAGGCCACGCTCGCGGTCGACTCCTCCTTCGTCGGCCGCGGACGATGCCAGATCGTCTGGCCGGCAGCGGCGATGATGTCGACGTCGTCGTTCGACATCCCCGCTTCGGCGATCACGCGATTGGCCGCCTCCGCGAACAGCTCGCCGAGGACGAAGTCGAGGTGGCAGATCTCTTCGATGCTCGCTTTGTTCTTATCGAACAGCGTGTTGATGCGCGTGCGGATCTCTTCCGGAAACGGGTAGCTGCCGAACCGGATCTTCTCGATCGTGGCCGCGGGCGCCTCGCCGCTGATGCGGACGAGCACGGCGTCGATCGCGTCGACGGACGTTCCCGACATCAGCCCGATGACCACGCGCTGTTTCTTGTTCACGACGTCGATCAGCCGCTCGGTGCGGTTCACCGCTCGAGGACCTCGCGGAGTGAGCGCTCCTTGATGAGCCGCCGCCCCTCCTCGGCGCCGACGCGCTTCTTCGCCATGACCGCGGCGAGGCGCACGTTGCCGCTCGCGTCGCGCAGTGCCTGCACCGCCATCGGCCGCGTGACGCCCGCGGCGAGCTCCACCATGCGCACCGCGCGACTGCGCAGCTTTTCGTTGGTCGCAGGCATGTCGATCATCAGATTCGAATAGACGCGGCCGAGACGGATCATGACGGCGGTGGAGATCGTGTTCAGGACGAGCTTCTGCGCGGTGCCGCTCTTCATGCGGCTGGAGCCCATGATCACTTCCGGTCCGGTCTGCGGAACGATGGCGATGTCGACTTCTTTGGCGAGCGGCGATCCGGAAACTGACGTGACGCCGGCCGTCAGCGCGCCGAGCATGTTCGCGCGGCGCACAGCGGCAACCGTGAACGGGGTGGTGCCGGATGCGGCGATGCCGACGACCGCATCGTCCGGGCGAACCTGGCGATTGATCGCGTCGATCGCCGCGTCCTCATCGTCTTCTGCACCTTCGGCGGCCGCGAAGTAGGCGCGCTCCCCGCCGGCCATGATCACGCGGACGAGCGTGGGCTCGATGCCGTAGGTCGGCGGCAGTTCGGACGCGTCGAGCATCGCGATCCGGCCGCTCGTGCCGGCGCCGGCATAGAAGAGATGCCCGCCGTGCGACATGCGCTCGACGATCTGATCGACCGCGTGCGCGATGTGCTCCCCTTCCGCGGCCACGGCACGCGCGACGGTAGCGTCCTGCTCCTGGATGATGCGGACGATTTCGAGCGATGAGCGTTGATCGATGTCGAGGCTCGCCTCGAGACGGTCCTGGCTCATGAGGCGTGACGATATCATCTGGCCGTGGCCGTTTCTTTCATGCAGAAATTGCGTCTGGTGTTGCGCGGATGGAGCCGTCGCCGGGAAGAAGCCGGGAAACGAAAGCAGGAAGAGTTCCTGCGCCGCAACATGAGCTGGGGCGCCGCACCGGCGCCGGCCGCGCCCGAACCGAAGTCGCCACCGGCCGCCGTGCCGCGACTCGCGCAGCTTCCGCCCATCGACATGGAAGGACTGCAGGCCGCATACCTCGACGCCTCCGGTCGGATCGCGTACTACCTCGACATCGAGAGCGGCGAGGTCGTCGAGAGCCGCGACAGCGCGCCGATGGATCCGGCGCGCTACAAGCCGGTGCCGGCGCGCGGACAGCGGTCGGAGATCGACGAGCGCCGCGCGTTCATCGAGACGCTCGAGCCTTCGAGCACGAAACAGATGCTGATGAAGAGCGTCGGGAGTCCGGCGTTCCGGACGGTGCTGGCGAGCGACCGCGCGCTCGAGCGCGCCTGGTACAACTTCAGGAATTCCTCGGCCACCGCAGCGGTCGAGGAGTGGTTGCGGAAGTCAGGTTTTCGGTCAGGTCGCGGCTGATCACGACGATCGTGACGTCGTCGTCGAGCGCGTCGGTATCGCCGACGTGAGTCATCACGGCGTTGCCGACCGCCGTCGCAACCGCATCGGCCGTCTTCCCGAACGTTTCCTTCAGCGCCTCGGCCAGTGCCGGCGTACCGAGCTCCTCGCCCTTCCCGTTCTCCGCTTCGCTCACTCCGTCGGTGAACAGCACGAGCGACTCGCCGGCCCGCAGCTTGAGCTTGCGATTCGAGTACGTCGCCGACGTGACCACGCCGATGAGAATGTCGCCGGCCACCAACTCCTCGACGCCGTTCGACCGGACCCACAGCGGCGGCGTGTGTCCCGCGTTCACGAACTCGACCGTACCGTCCGCGATGTTCAGCCGCCCGAGGAACAGCGTGACGAATTTCGACGACGGCAGCGACTCGCGCATGGCGATGTTGAGCTTCGTCACGAGCGTCGCCGGATCGGGGTTGTCCTTCGCGAAGATGTGAAACGCGACCTGCAGGCCCGACATCATCAGGCCCGCCGGAACGCCTTTGCCGCTGACGTCGGCGATGACGAAATAGATGAGGCCCTCCGGCTTCATGATGAAGTCGTAGTAATCGCCGCTCACGGTCCGCGACGGCTGGTTGGAACCGACGAATGTGTAGCCCGGGACGTTGGTCGGCGCCGCCGGCAGAAGGCGCCGCTGGATCTTCGAGGCGGTGCGCATCTCCTCGTCCATGATCCGCTTCTCGATGGCTTCTTCGCGCAACCTCGTCGTCTCGAGCTTGATCGCGGCGAAGCGTGCGATCTGCGCGACGAGCCGGACGTCTTCCGCTTCGATCGGCCGCTGCGCGACGAGATAGTCGACGTACAGAACGCCCTCGACTTTGTCGCCGATGATCAGCGGCGCGCACAAAACGGAGCGGATGCCCTGCATCGCAATCGAATCCGACGTGCTCAGCTTCTCGTCCTCTGCCACATCCATGCAGGCGAGCGCGCTCTTCTCGTCGACGACCGTCTGCAGGATCGTGCGGCTGATCTTCAGCTCGGTGCGGTCGCTCTTGTCGCGGCGGCGCACCTCGACGTGCGAGAACGGCTTGTGCTCGTCGCCGAGGAGGGCAATCGCGGCGCGGGAACATTGCATGTGCTCCATCACGCGATCGACGATGAAACCGAACAGCTCGTAGAGCGGACGATCTTCGATCAGTTCGCGGGCCAGGGCATTCAGCGTCTGCAGCCGCGGAAGGTCGACGCCTTCCTGCACCGGGTTTTCGATGTCCTGCACGGGGATCGAGATCGCCGGCTTCACGGCACGCTCGCCGATGCCGAGATAGCGATCGGTTGTCTGCTCGGAGGTGACGAACAGGATTTCCGTGTCGCCGAGGCGGATGCGGTCGCCGGAGCTCAGCATCATGTCGCGCTCGACACGCGCGCCGTTCAGAAATGTGCCGTTCGCACTGCCGAGATCTTTGAGGACCCAGTTACCGCCGACCGCGACGATCTCCGCATGACGCCGCGACAGGTAACGGTCACGAATCGGAATCGCGCACTCGGACGCGCGGCCGATCGAGAACGTAGAGCCCTGCAGCGGCTGCTTCACCGGTGTGAAGAGCGGCGAAAAAATCGTCACTTCCGCTTTGGGCGGAGCGATTTCTGTCGTCGGGCTCATGGGAGATGCCGGGCATTTTAGCAGCCGAAGTACACTCGCTACCAAATGACGGTCACTCCGGCGACCGACTACTTCCTCGAGATCGAGTCGCATTTTGCCGCGCGCCGCGGAACGCCGTTCATCCTTTCGGCGAAAGACTGGGCGCTGATGAAGAAGTGGTTCGACGAGGGCGTGCCGCTCCCGGTGGTCATCGAAGCGATCGACAGCGTGTTCGAGAAAAACGAGAGCAGCGGCCGGCGCAAGGTCATTTCGAGCCTCTCCTACTGCCGGCACGCTGTCAAAGAATTGTGGCAGGACAGGCAGGCGCTCTACGCCGGGACCGGGGAAGCGGGACCGGAGGAGAACGTTGGCGAGCTGCTGGACACGCTCGCGGCGGATCTCGAGTCATCAGGCGCGGTTTCGACTGCAGCGGAAGTGCGGTCGCTCGTATCCGAGAAAAGTGTTCCCCGAATCGAGGAACGGTTGATCGAGATCGAGCGCGAGCTGATGGATCGCATGCTGGCGGAAATGACGCCTGACGACCGGCCCTCTGCTGACGTCATCGCCGACGCATCGCTCGACGACAAGACGCGCCAGCGGACCTACGAAGCGAACCTGCGCCGCAAACTGCGCGAGAAGTTCGGACTGCCCCGGTTGACGCTGTTCCGATGACTAATGCGCCAGGGCCTTGTCCACCGCGTCCAGCACCGCCGCCGCCGCCCGCCCGGTCACCGGCTCGTCGGACGGCACGCTCGCTGACGGATCGCTGATCCCGCACGCCGCGAGGACCTTCTCCGCGCGGAGCGCTTCATCGCGTTCGTACGGCACATCGCGCGTGCAGCTCGCACCACGGATCGTGAGCAGTCGCGCAGCGAGGCGCGACAACGCCGCGGCCGTGACCGGCCGGAGCGGAGACACGCGCCGCGTGACCGGATCGACGTCGTACAAGCCGATCGCGATCGCCCGGATGATCTCTTCACGCCCCGGCACGCCTTCGATGTCGATCGCGATCGGCGGAGCTCCGAGGTTCTGGGCGAAGCGGACGGAGTTGAGTTTCCAGTAGGTGAGGACGGCGAAATCCGCGCGATCGATGGCCGGACTCTCCACCGCGCGCTGGTACTCCGGCGGCATGTTGGCCTCGTTCCACTGCTGTTTGATCTGCTCGAGGCGCTGCGCGTAACGCGGGTTCGGATTTCCGCGCTGGAGGCGCTCGTACCGGGTGATCGCTTCCTGGAATTGACCCTGTCCGGCCTCGACTTCCGCGAGGGCCTCCTGCACTTCCGGCCGATCGAAATCGGCTGAATTCCCAAGCGGATCGAGCTCTGCCCGCGCCTCCGTGAATTCACGGCGTGCGATCAGCTTCTGCGCGAGGAGAACGCGCGCGCTCGTCGAGCCGGGATTGATCAGCAGCGCTTCGTGCAGCAGGCGGATGGCCTCTTCGTCCGGCGCGCTCTGCGCCGACGTGAAGAGCTCTTCGAACTCGCGCGTCTGCAGCGTCGCCAGACGCTCGGCGACGGTCGAGGGCGGGTTCGGAGTCAGCGAGAGCGCGTGGTAGATCTCGTAAGCGGCGCGCGTCTGATGCTGCGCCATCGCAATCTCCGCCTCGTAGACGCGGGCGGCGGAGTAGTCCGGCGCTTTCTTTTCGACGTGTTGCACGGTCGCGCGCGCCGCATCGAGACTTCCCTCCCTGATCTGCACCGCCGCGTCGGCGAGGGTCGCCGGCAGGTATTCAGGATCCTGCGTCTCGATGTCGGCGAGGAGGCGGTGCGCTTCCGCGTTGTCTCCGGCGAGGAACGCGTTCCACGCGTTGGTGAACTTGCGCTCGACTCCGGGCGCGGGCGGCTGCGCGAAGCCGGTCCGCGGATCGATGAGAAAGCGATCCTCGCCCGTCGGCGCGGCGACGGGCGGCGGAGTCGACGTATTGGCGCACGCGGTGCTCAGCAACGTCGCAGCGACGAGCGCAGAAAGAAGGCGTCTGTTCAACTTCTGACCTCTGTCAGCAGCCGCAGTGCGGCCGCAAATGTCTCTTCACGATTCTTGGCGTCGAGCCAGTGCACATTTCGCTCCGCTCGGAGCCACGTCAGTTGCCGTTTCGAATACGCGCGCGTGCGCCGCCTGGTTTCCGCGATGGCGGACGCGACGTCGAGCTCGCCCGCGACGACCGCCGCGGCTTCGCGATACCCGATCGCCCCGAACGGCCGCGCGCTCCTCGGAAATCGCCGCAGCAGCGCAGCGGTCTCCTCAACGAGGCCGGTACGGTACATCGCCTCGACGCGCGCGTCGAGAGATTCGACGAGCGTGGCGCGATCGAGCCGCAGCGCGATCTTGAGCGACGGCAGCTCGTCGTCGCCGGGCGGGTCCCACGACGAAATCGGCCGCCCTGTCGTGATCCACACTTCGAGCGCCCTCTCCACACGATGCCGGTCCGGCGGCGGAATGCGCGCGGCCGTCACCGCGTCGACGCGCGACAGCCATCGGTGCAGACGCATCGGACCATTCGGCGCTGCGGCGATCCGACGGATCCGCGCGCGAATGCTTTCGTTCCGGCCGGGCATCGATGGCAGACCGGACAGCAACGCGCGCAAATAGAAGAACGTCCCGCCGGCGAGGATCGGCACACGCCCGCGGCCGTCGATCGCGTCGCAGACAGGCAGCGCGATCCGCGCGTAATCGGCGGCGTTGAACTCCTCATCTGCGTCGATGATGTCGAACAGATGGTGCGGCACGGCCTTGCGATCCGCGCGCGACGGCTTCGCGGTTCCGATGTCGAAACCGCGGTAGATCTGCATCGAGTCGTAGTTGACGATTTCGCCGCCACAGGCAAGCGCCAGCCGGAGCGCGAGCGCCGACTTCCCGCTGCCGGTCGGGCCGGCGATCACAACCGGAGTCACCGCGTGCGCGTGTTGTGCGTCCGCCGGTCCTCCGCCTCGAGCACGCCGCGAAGATGCGGCCGGCAGTAGATCGCGCCCGGCGCGATCGGCGTGTTGCAGACCTTGCAGCGGTTCTTCGCGCGAATGACTTTGCTCGCGGGCTTCTCGAAGATTCGCAGGACGAGTCCGGCGGCGACGAGGGCGATCGAGACGAGGAAGACGTTCTGCACGAGGTCGAGCGTGATCATCTCCGCAAGTCTCGAGTTCTCGAAGGTCGAATCGATGACGTACAGAGTCAGCGAAAGGACCAGAGTCCAGAGACCAAGTCGAAGAACGGTGGTCGACATGGAGGCTGCGGTCACTGTAAGCGGGCTATCTGGGAGTGTCAAATTGCGGACGGCACAAAATCGCGCCGTCGATATCGACCTCGACCGTGCCGGAGCGATCAGTCCGCCAGACACGGATGTGTCGCTCTTTCAATGACTTCAGAACAGACGCGTGCGGATGGCCGAACCAGTTGTTTGCTCCACACGAAATGACGGCGACGCGCGGCCTGGCCGCCGAAAGGAGAGCCGGAGTCGAGGAGCTCCGGCTGCCGTGGTGCGGCACTTTCAATACGTCGACCGGCAGGATTCGCGGCGCGAGCTCGTCCTCGGACTCCAGTTCGATGTCGCCCGTCAGCAGCACCGCGCGGCCGCGCGCCGTGACGCGCGTAACGACCGAGCTGTTGTTCTCGGCGGCGTGGCGGAAGGCGCGCTGCGCGGTAAACGACAGGAGCTGCAGCTCGCCGACTCTCGCCGCGGCATCGGCGCGAATCAGCCGCACCGGCGTTTCGAACTCGCCGATCGCGCCGAGCATCACGTACGCGCACTCGCCGCGAAGACGTCGCGGGTTGAGCCAGACTTCGCGCGCATGAAGCTGGTCGATGACTGCCGGCAGTCCGCCGCAATGATCGGGATGTGGATGGCTGAGGATCACGAGATCGACGCGACGGACTCCGCGATCGACCAGCAACGGCAGCAGCACGGTCTCGCCGAATCGCGCGTCGCCGCTGCGTCCGCCGCCATCGACGAGCACGTTTGTGGTGCCGGAGCGGAGAAGGATCGCGTCGCCCTGGCCCACATCGAGAAAGACGATCTGCGGGTGATCGATCCGACGCCCGTGCAGATGTCGTGAGATCGCGGCGCTCGTCGGAATCAGCAGTGCGAACGCGATCGCAAGCGCTCGCCGTTTGCCGCGCGCGAATGCGATCGCGACGAGCGCGGCGACGAGCCCCGCGCCGAGAGCGGCCGTCATTGGCGCGGCGAAAAATCCCGAGAGCGGCGCGGTGATGCCGTTGAGAAACATGCAGACGGTGTTCAGCGCGCCGACAACGTGCAGCAGCGGCGTCAGCCCGGTCGCGCAGAACAACGCGCCGGCGAGCAGCATCACGAACACGATCGGCGTCAGCACGATCGTCATCACCGATCCGCCGAGCGCGAACTGGTGGAAGTGGAAGAGGGTGAGCGGAGTGATGACGACCTCCGCGGCGCACGCGTACGCGATCCACCGGGCACGCTCCGACAGCGGTTTGCCGATGAAGATCAGCGCGCCGGCGCCGGCGTACGTCAAGTGAAATGCCGGATCGGCGAGATCGGCCGGGACGAGAATCAGGCGCGCGATCGCCGCGATGCACCAGAGGTTCTCGAACGACGTCGGCCGCTTCAGGAGGCGCGAAATCGCGTAGAGCGCGATCCCGACGCTCGAACGCGATACCGAGGCGGTAGGGCCGATGAATGCCGGCGCGAGCGCGGCGAACGCGATCAGCGACCAGTCCGACGCGCGGGTCGCGCCGGCCCACCGCAGCGCGAAGGCGATCACGCCCGCAGCGAGCGCGATCTGCAGTCCGGAAAAGACGAGCAGGTGATACGTGCCGCCGCGCCGGAAATTCTGCTTCGCGTCATTCGACAGCCGCTCTCCCCGGCCGAGGACGAGCGCGTCGATCATCGCGACCTCGTCCGGGTAGGCCGCTGCGTACCGGCGGAGGCGCTGGTCCGCAAGGCGGTTCCACGTCGAGGGAGACCACATCGAGATCGCCCCGGTGTACGTCATCAGCCGCGGCGACTTCACGGTCATGACGTAGCGGCCGCCTTCGCCGATGCGCAGCAGACCTTCGGCGCGGACCGACGCTTCGCGGCCGATCTGCGGCGGCTCGAACCGCGCGTACAGCGAGATCGGCGCAGCGACGGAAACGCCGTTCGCCGCGAACCGCGAGCAGCGAAGGACGTGAGCGTTCTCGCCAGTGCTCCAATCGGCCTCGATCGGCGCATCGATCGTCACGAAGCGGTCGATCATCGGCGGCCGTTGCGCGCCGGCGCTGCGGCCGAGGATCAGCCCGAGTGCAACGAACGCGATCGCGACAGCGTGGCGACGGCTCAGCTGCCAGCAGAGACACGCGATCGACGCAGCTGCAATGACGCATGCAGACGCGTTCACGACGCACGTGCCAGCGAGCAGTCCGGCGACGAATCCGATCAGTGGAAGTGCTGCAGGCGCGTCATCCCGCACGCTCGAAGGAAGCGAGAGTCTCCACGTGATGCGTGTTGGGGAAGAGGTCGAGGAGGTCGAGCGTGGCGATGCGCCAGCCGGACGCGGTCAGCCGTTGTGCGTCGCGTGAAAAGGTTACCGGATCGCAGGAGAGATAACAAACGATCTCCGACGCTTTCTGACCTGCGGCGCGTACCACTTCTTCGCGCGCACCGGCGCGCGGCGGGTCGAGAAAGACGAAGTCGGCGCGCGGAAGGCGCGCTGCGGCCTGCTCGACGGGCGCTTTGATGATCTCGACATTCTTCGGCGCGTTTCGTCGCGCGTACCTCGTTGACAGCGGCGCGCCTTCGACCGCGATGACGCGATCGAACCGATCGGCGAGCGGCAACGTGAAGAATCCGACGCCGGCATAGAGATCGATCGCGCGATCGTGCCGCTCGACCCGATCGGCATGTGCGCTCACGAGCCGGAGCAGCGTGCCGAGGAGGTGACGATTGACCTGGAAGAACGCGTCGGTGGAGAGCTGATACGAGTAGCCGTCGACGCGGAGCGTGAACTCGGCGCTTTGAAGGACGCGGCCGCCGATCTCCCACTGCTCACCTTCAGATGGCCGGCGCGCAGTCTCGACTCCCACGACTTCGCACTCGCGAGGCAACGGAACGACCTTGTTGCTGCGCATCGCGTAGAAGCCCACCGCGTCCCCGTCTCGATGGAGCCGCGAGCGGAGCCGGTAGTTGAGCGGCGAAGGATGAATCGCAATTTTTGGCAGCGCGGCCACGTCGAACTTGCCGATGCGCCGCAGCGACTCCGTGAGAATCCGCTGCTTCGCTTCGAGCTGCCTGTCGAGCCGCAGCGCCGTCCAGTCGCAGCCGCCGCACTCCCCGGCAACGGGACACGGCGCGGCGCGGCGCCATGGCGACGGCTCGACGATGTTCACGAGATCTGCCTTCGCGAATCCTTTCTTCACCTCGTACAGACGCACCAGGGCGAGGTCTCCGGGGAAGACGTTCGACGCGAAGATCGGGAAGCCGTCGACGCGCGCGAGCGCATCGCCGCCGGCGACGAGCTCTGTAGCGCGAATCGTCACTTCGTCGCCCGGCTGCATCGCGCGATTGTAGGATCACGCGATGCGAATGCGGCTCGTTCTCGTCGCGCTCCTGGTCGCCTGTTCGAAACCCGCCCCGTACAACGGTCCCGACGTGACGCTCGGCGGCAAACCGCGCGCAAGAGTGGTCATCATGACGGAGGCGCTCGTCACGAAGGAGAGCGGCCCGAAAGAATCGCTGGCTGCGTTCGGCGAGTCGTACGCGTTCAACCCGGCGGCGATCGCGGTCAATCAAGACGAGCCGACTGAAGTCGTGTTCTGGAACC